>NZ_JAMYRY010000036.1:0-60127 GCF_040321655.1 Mesorhizobium sp. M0306
CCGTCAAGCTCGACGATCCAAGTTTTCCCGCTCCGATCTATGCGAGCCTGGTTGAGACCGACACCGACGGCGAGTTCTCGCTGATCTGGTCTCGCCGCGCCGCAGAATGATCCGAGCTAACACGAAGCCCCGCCGCTCGGCGGGGCTTCGCCAAGTTCGGGTCCGCCACTCGTTGGCACTCCTGTTAGGTGCAGCACGCTACGCTTTGACGAGTGCCTTGCGCGCCTTCCTAGTCGGCGACTTGATTGCCGTTGCGGTTGCTGTCGCTGCTGCCGCACGGGCAGCCCGTTTTGGTTTTTCCGCCGCGGCAGGAGTGGGCGCCACCGCCTTGCGTCCGAGGCCGATTGATTTTGCCAGAGCCGAGCGGGTAGCTGCGTAGTTCGGCGCCACCATCGGGTAATCCGAGGGCAGGCTCCATTTCTGCCGGTATTGGTCAGGGCTCAGATCGTAATGCGTCCCGATATGTCGCTTCAAGGATTTGAATTTCTTTCCATCTTCCAGGCAGATGATGAAATCAGGTGTCACTGATTTCTTGATCGACACCGCCGGCTCCAGCTTGACTGCGGCCGGAGCCACAGGTGTGCCGATCCCTTGCAAAGCGACATAGGTATCCCCAATCAGCTTCGACACCTCGCCGACCGGCAGCGGATTGTTCGACACGTAGGCGGAAACGATGTCGGCGGTAATTGCTACGAGATCATCGTTGTAGTTTCGGTCTGCAGGAACGGTCATCGAGTTTTCCTCTTGTCTAATGGCGCGCGTTGAAACGGATGAGCTGTTTATTGCCAATCAGGCAAACAATTCGTTATTTCCGCCAACAAACCTCATTCGCTGCAAATATCAAGCGGGAAGCTTCGCTTCCATCGTTCTGCCCGGCAGATAAAGTTACTGATCGCGTCGGAGAAGCGGACTTTCCGCTCGCGCGGGGAGGCGCCCAGACCTAGACACACCAGCGCCAGAACGTATTGCTCCTGCACTGCACGATTGAGCGATGAACGTGCGCGCAATTATCGCCGCGACACTCGGCGGCGTGGTTCCCCTCGTCCGCGCCAGTGTGAATTGGATGTTCGAGCGCAGTTCATTTGGAATGCATCGGCGAGCGTTCAGGTGGGCTGTATCTTGTCGGCCAAGGTCGTAGCCGTCGTTCGTGCGGCGTGCCGCAGCACCTAAAGCGGGCCGGAACATAGTCGAGCATCTCGCTAATGCTCTCGCAGATGCTGTGCAGGGTGCCACCGCAATGGCCGAGGACAGGCTGTCGACGTCGATGACCGCGGGCCACGCGCGGCAGTGATCAGGCACCGGTCCGCGCCTTGGTTGCGCCTTTCCGCGTTCACCGCCGGCGTGGAATGATGTTCACTCACTCGCTCGATATCGCTTTCGATGTCCTCCGCGGCAAGCTCGAACTCGTCGGGGTCCATGCGTTTGGAAACCCGAGAAGTGATCCGTCTTCAGCTGCTCCTGGATCACCGTGGCGAGCCCGTCGAGCCCCCTTTGCGCATGCCGGCATGACCGAGCGCCAGATGCACCTACACGCCCGCCTGGACGACGATAATGATGCGGTCTTCTTGCCGCGAGATGCCGCTTGGCTGCATCCGCTTCACTGCCGACGGATGCAAAGATACGCCGCCCGTCGTCCAGTTGGCTGGCAATCATGCCGTCCGGCGGCTGCACGAGATTGCGCAAGGCGGTCACTGCCGGCGATTCGCTTTCCGTCCCGTGGATGAGCTCAACCGTTGCCAGTTGCGGCGCCTTGCGAGCGGTCAGGCCGAACTCGACGAGCCAGCGGAGCACCATGCTGGTGGCGACGCCATGACGACGGCAGCCCTGCGCCACGGCGACGCCGGGCTTCTCCGTCTCCTGCACGATCGGCCGCTTCTGTGCGTCGCTGAACCGGCCGCGGTTCGAGCGGCCGTCCGATCGCGTCAGGCGTCAAGCGGTATTTGCGTCGCGCGCAATTAGCAGCGCTGCTTAGTTGGGCTCGGGCACTCAGATGAAGCAGGGATCGCCAGTCCATTTCGTCGCCGGATTATTTAGGCGATCCCGCCAGATCCGCAACGCATGCGGCGACAGGACGAGCGCCGCAGTATGTTCGGCATGCCCCATGCCGCTCCAGTTCATCACCTCGAATGCATGCTCCAGAATGCCCGCAGAGCGATTGGGCCGCTGTCCGTGCGCCTGCTGTAGCGATAGCGTGGAGGCCTTTTGAGCCGCTTCGGTGGCACCTTCTTGCGCAAACGTGCTGCCTTCTTCCGGTGCAAATTCCCTGCAGCTTTTCCGCACGTTTGCGCAGGTCATCCGCGCTCACCAGATGGCGCATCCACAGCTCGAATGTGGTGATCGAAAGATCGCCCCGGAGACAGTATTCCTGTGCAGCCTGGTTGCCGCGGTACCAGCTCGCGACGTGCGACGACCAGTAAGGACCGTTGGCCTTGGCCAGGAGCGGCGAGCCGCCATCGGAGATCCTCCACATGACGAAGGAAACCCACATGAAGCTCAATTGCACTAGCCGAGTAGGTGCAGGGACCGGGCGCTTACGGAGGGTGGATTAGGACAGCAAGATAAAGCGAGCTGGCGCTCGCCCTCGCTTCGCTCTAAGTGCTTGTCTGCACATTGTTTTTCCAGCGCGTGCCGACGCAACGCAGAAATGACGCGAGGTGCGGGGCTCACGGGCTATGGCTATGCTGTTGATCTAAAAAGTAAAACTGTCGTGCCGCAGCGATGTGCAATCGGCCATTCTACGCCACAGCAAGTCTTTGCGCGCCGTAGCACGCTCTGCGCGCCGGCCATCTTGAAGCGCAAAATCTGACTCCCGATGCTGTCGTCATGGCAGATCGTGACAGCGACAGATTCCAGGTTCGCACCGGCCGGACGCGGCATGGCGGCGCGCCGCTCAATTCGCGGACGCTGCCCTTTGTGCGTCAGGTCGAGATCGCCATCCGCAAGCAGGGCGGCAATCCCAATCGCCTCGGCGCAAGCAGCGGTGCCGGGAAGGGGAGTGGCCGCTTCAACGCCCGCGGCCGCGGCGGCAAGCTGGCAGCAGCGTTACCGAAGGATCGTGGCGGGTGGAAGCAGGACGGCAACGGCATCCGCTTTCGCGCCCGCCGCGTCGTGGTGAAGGGGCGTGTCGTCAAGCTGCCGGGACGAGGCAAGGGGAGTACGCGCGGCCAAAAGTTCGTGACGACCAGCAAGGCCGTCGATGCGCATCTGCGCTATCTCCAGCGCGACGGCGTCACCAGCGACGGCGAGAAGGGGAAGGTATACTCGTCCGTCGACGACCAGGCCGACGGCAAGGCCTTCGTCGAGCGCGGCCGCGGCGACCGGCATCAGTTCCGCTTCATCGTCGCACCGGAGGATGCCGCCGAGATGGAAGACCTGCGCTCCTTCACCCGCGATCTCATGCGACAGATGGAGACCGACCTCAGCACGCGCCTCGACTGGATCGCCGTCGACCACCACAACACCGGTCATCCCCATACCCATGTCCTGGTGCGCGGCATCACCGATGACGGCAAGATCCTGAACATCGCCGGCGACTACATCGCCCATGGCATCCGCCAGAGGGCAACCGAGCTGGTGGAACGGGAACTCGGCTTGCAAAGCGAGCTCGAAGTCGCCCGCAAGCTGGCCAACGAGGTCGGCGCCGAACGGCTGACCCGCCTCGACCGCATGCTCATCGCCGAACAGCAGGAGCACGATGTTGTCGACCTGCGTCCCAATGCGAGCGACCGCTACACCATTTCCAGCAACCGCTATCTGCTGATCGACCGGGCCAAGAGACTGGCGCACTTCGGCCTGGCGAACGAGATCGAGCCCGGCCGATGGGTGGTTTCCGACAGGGCCGAAAGTACTTTGCGAGCGCTTGGTGAGCGCAACGACATCATCAAGACCATGCACCGGGCGCTCGAGGAGCACGGCCTCGCCGAAGAGCGGGGTGCTGCGCAATACGTCATGCACCGGCGGACCATCACCGAGCCGGTCGTCGGCCGCGTGCTCGCCAAGGGTCTTGCCGGCGACGAGATGAGCGATCGGCTGTCGCTCGTCATCGACGGCGTCGACGGGCGTACACACTATGTCGAGACCGCGGATGCGGCAAAGCTCGATGACATCCAGCGCGGCCATATCGTGGTGCTCGATCCGATCCCGCCGAAGCAGGAGCCGCGTGCGGCCGACCGCAACATCAGTGTCGTGGCGGGCGAGGAAGGTATCTATCGTCCGAGCACACACCTGGAGGCGATCCGCGAGACGTTTTTGGAAGAGGGCAAGGACCCGGACGCCTTCGTCCGTTTCCATGTCCGCCGTCTCGAAGCGCTGCGCCGGGCCGGCCATGTCGAACGCATCGACGACGACCACTGGCGCGTTCCAAATGACCTGTCCGAGCGCGGCATCGCCTATGATGCCAATAACCGCGGCAAGGACTTCTCCATCCGCGTGCTTTCGACGCTTGACCTCGACGCGCAGATCGGCAGCGACGGCGCCACCTGGCTCGATCGGGAGCTTGTGGCCAGGACCCCTGTGCCGCTGGTCCGGTCAGGCTTTGGTCTCGACGTCGATAACGCGCTCGACAAACGGGCCGCCCAACTCGTCACGATCGGCCATGCCGAACGCGACGCGGGGAGCGGGACCATTGCCTTCGCGCGCGACCTTGTTGCCACGCTGGAGCGCCAGGAGATCACGCGGGTCGGCAAGGAGATGGCCGCTGCGCGCGGCCTCACCTACGCGCCCGTACAGCCCGGCAACTATGTCGGCGGCACGCTCCTTGGCTCGGTCCGCCTTGCCAGCGGGCGTTTTGCCATGCTGGACGACGGGCTCGGGTTTCAGCTCGTTCCTTGGCAGCCAATGCTCGAGAGGCGCATCGGCCAGCACATCACCGGCCTCGTGCAAAACAGCGGTGACCTTGATTGGAGCTTCGGCAAAAAGCGCGGGCTCGGAATCGGTATGTGAGGGATGCTGGCTCAAATGCCCGCGGGTGGGTGGTCGTACCGCGAGGCCGAGTTCGTCAGCAGCAGTTGGCCAGCGAGCCGTTCACGGAGAACGGATCTTTATCTGAGCCTGAGTTGGCGGGGCGCCGTTTCGTTCATCGAGACCTCGCCGAGGTCATGGTGATCGCTACTGATCTGGTAAGCGACCGCCGGCTCAGTATAAATCTGCCGTAGCCGGGCCATGACTGAAAAGCCTCGCAATCGTGTGCTCAACGACCGTTTATGGTCGCCGCACTCTGACGCCTGGGTGATTGCCATTGGTAAACTCCACGCCTTCGGCCTCAAGAACGGCGCGAATCTTCTCTTGGGTTTCTGCAGAGACGATCGGACCGTTCTTACTATCGCTTTCGCAGCGCTTAATTGTCGGAACCGAAACACCAGCCCGGCGGGCAAGCTCCGCCTGGGCGATACCGATCAACGCGCGGGCTGCCCGCATCTGTCCTGCTGTCACCAAAGTCTATTGATCCCTTTAGATCATTCCTATATGATCCAAAGGTATCAGTGATACCCTTGGGCCGACGGTCCGAGGTGCGGCTAAGCGCGGTGTTGGCGCACCGTGCCCAGCCTGACCACAACCCCAAGCTTCTGAGGAGCTCGGATCATGCGTGATTCCGACAATACCACGACTCTGCCTTGCGTCACCCGCAGGCGGGTGCTTGCAGGCGGGATGATCACGTCCACCGCTTTGGTGCTTGAGAAAAGCGCGCTCGCCGGCAACACAGCGGCAACGAATGTGTTCCCCGACCCAGCGCTGGCGCTTTGGCGGGAATGGGAGACAGCGCACGAGCTGACCGAGCGGCTTTGCCGCAGGCAACAGTGCCTGGAGACGAGGCTTGTCGCAAGCCTCGGCTTTCCCTGTGTGACCATCCACGTGCCCGAGGGTGAGGAGGTGACGGTCCACTCGATGGAGGCGCTCGATGACGTGCTTGGCAAAGAGCCGGGTATGGCGGTTCTCCGCGAGAAGGCCGAGGCTGATTTCGCGGTGCATCAGGCACGCTGGGACGCGGCTGCCGAGGAGACCGGTCACACCGCCGCACTCAGGGCTGAGCGCGAGGCTGGCGATCGGGCGCAGGATCTGCTGGAGGCGTTCTCGACGACGCCCGCCACGACGCTCGCCGGTATGGCGGGCAAGCTCGATGCCGTGTTGCGCGAGGGTGAGGCGTGGGAGGAATGCTCCGAGTTTCCCTGGCCGCAAATCCGCTCGGCGCTCAGCGATCTGGTGCGCATCGCCCAGCAGATGATGCCGGAACAGTTCTTTCACGGCGAACAGCATCCCAAGCTCCGCCCGCGGCGGGCCGGCTGCTGTTTCCGCGCCTGAAAACGAGGATGGAGGCGAGCTATGAAGAACCGTCCAACCCGACTTCCGGCTTCAGCCGAAAATCCCTCAACTTGCAGCGAAGCGTCCGCCTCCCGTCGCCCTTTCAACTGGCAGGGAGTTGGCAACACCGGACGCTCTTGCGGCATCTCACCATCCGGCGGCGAGCGATCCCGATCTGCTGGACGCCTTCAGCCGCAAAGCCGCCTTGGCAAAGTGGACCCTGCCTGAAGCTGCAGAGGCAGCGAAAGCCTTTTGGGGAAAGACGGCCGCGACCGCAGTCGCCTGGTGCGCCGTGTCGGCGTATTGCGACGGGCGGACACAGGAGTACCGATTCTGGTTTCGGGTATTCGCCTATCTTCAAGCGGGTTCGCCCGATTCTAAAGCGGTATCCATGTCTTCCCGATAGGGGAAGTAATGTCCGGCGAGGGAACTGCCTGCCTGTCGAGAGGAAGGCGGACCGAAGTCAGCCCGTCAAAGCCAGAGCCGCCTCGCGGTGGCAGGTGCCGCGCCAGCCTTGACCGGCAGTTTTCGGCCCGGCGGACGCTTCGGACGCAGGCAAGGCTCCGGTACGAGCGATACCACTCCACTCCTCGGGGTGCATTACTCCGGCACTTCGTCGCCCTTGTTCGGCGCCTTCCCTTTGCCCGGACGGGGCTAACTTATAAACGGGGACAACCGGGGAGCAGGTCAAGCGCCTTCTCGGGCGGGTGGCGGCTCCCAGCAAACTTGTTAGGTAGGACCCCTAGCTCGACAATACCGGCTCGCGTCTTCCAGTCACGGCTCCAGTGGCCGTTGCGCCTGCACCAGCCCAGCGGGCTCCTATAGCCATTGCCGGCTCCGGTGGCCACCCACCTCGATCTCCATCGGCCGATCGGCGGTAAAGCCGATCATCTCGCGCAACAGATCGGCATCGGAGCTCTTCTCTACCCGCCCGCAAGTTCGTCATGTCGTAGTTTCATTGGTCGCTCCTTCGAGCCAGGTTGGCCTTCAGCAACCCGACCGTTTCGGGACGCGTCCTTTCGATCTTCTATTTCGGAAACATCGATTACTGACTTGACCGCAGGGCGCTCACGACCGCCCAACACCCGGACGACGAGAAGCTCACCATCGATTTGCAGAAAGCGAATGAGCAGGGATCCAGAATGATTGGCTGGAAAGCGGACTTGACGTAAGATACCGACTGTTCGAATGGGCAAGCAATTGTGGCTCGCCCTAGCGGCATTGGCACAAAAAATAAATGACGTCAATTTAGGAGAGGCAATGAACGCTAATCGTCCGGCATGCATCCTCACGATCGTTGGTGTAACGATCATGAACGCCTCTGCAGTTGTTCTCTCCGCCGAGCGAGAAGTGCTGAAGATCGCAACAGCGCCGAAGGTATTAGAGGCTCTTCAACTTACTCCTGAAACTCGAACAAACCGGGTAGAGCATGTTGCTCCCAATGGCCAGATCATTAGCACCATCGTGCGTAACGATTGGCCGGACGAGGAGGAAGGCAGCGAAATTGGTCTCGAAGCAGTTCTGCCGGCTGCATGTACGCCGGTGCCCCATGACAGCGACGGCGAAACCTTTCGCGGGACGAGCCGGGAGGTTGCCAAGACTCGCATTGCGGAGGCGCCAATTGAAGAGGACAATCTCACAGTCAAGTCGTATCAGGCTTCGCATCCGTCCGACGCTGAGATGCAGGCAGCATTAATCTCCAAGAAATGCGATGAAGTTCGGGTGGAAGCTGAAAACCGGAATGTAACAGTCGCTGCATATCTCGTTGCGGCGAAGAAGGAGGATGACAACGATTACCACTTCATCCTCCAGGATGGCGGGTGCATTAAACCGGAATGCCGTCTAACTGTTGAAATCAGCGGCGTCCCACGACTAGGCTGGAGCAGGCAAAAACTGAGGGCCGCGCGTGAGTATTTCAAGCAGCAGTGGCCACTTTATTCAGGTCATGATGAAGTACCCGGATCAGGGAGTTATCTGCTTTTTGAGACTCCCGTGTTGGTAAGGGTTACGGGGTCGGCATTTTACGACAGCGATCACCCAGTGAATCCTAATTCCGGCACTGGGGCCGTCGGGCCCGAAGGATTGAAACCGGGGTCCGCGTGGGAAATTCATCCTGTGACAAGTTTTGAGATTGATCCGCGTACCGAGCTATCCCTGTTCGCGCTGCTCAATCGTCTCTCTACAGCTGATGACAAATAGGACTGGTCCGTGTTCGGACGGGGAATACTCGTTGTTGTAGCCTTCCTAAGTTTCCTCTCTGACACATTCGGAATGTGCAATCAAACCCTCAGGCCTGCTCAAAATGGCTTGGTTTGTCACAGTGGCGCACAATGCCTCAGGTCGGCGTCACCACCGCGTTCGCTTGCGTGATCGGGAACGACGCATGCTGTAACCAATTGCCTTGCGGATCGCGACCATTCCACCATTGCGTCCACATGGCTAGGTCGTTGCCAGTCCACAGGAGGTCAAGCTGTTCAGGTTCGCGGCTGGTGGCAAAGATCCGCGAATGAGGATGCACGAGGGTGGGCGAAGTCACGTCGAATGGACCAATCCAGTGCGGTTGGGGTGTGTCGTCGCTCCAGTACGCGCTGGCGATGGCGCCATTTGCGTTGCGCCAGAACAAGTCTACTTGCGTAGGAATGCGCGACACGCTTGCAAGATCGCCCCCTGGCGGGACGCTGCCGGGTGGCACAACATTGAAGGCCTCATGCTGGTCCCAGCGGCCTTCGCTGTTGCGGTCGTCCCACCACTGGCTGCGCACCGCTCCGTCGGGTGCCACCCAGAACACATCGAGGTGATGCGAGGTCTTGGCTATTGCCGTCAACGGCGAGTCGGCCCGCGCCGAGCCGGGCGGGGCAATCATGAAGTGACCGTGCTGGTCCCATTGGCCGGACACATTCGAAGCTGACCACCAATGCGTGAATATGGCCCCGTCCGCGCCAATCCAGAACAAGTCAATCTGGTCATTGATCCGCGAGACCGCTACGATCGGCGAGTCGGCGCGTGCCGCGTTGCGTGGTGTCACCGCAAAGCAGGCGTGCTTTTCCCACGCGCCGTCGGCGAAGGCGCCACTCCAGAAGTGTGAGCGAACCGCCCCATCCGCGCCAATCCAAAACAAATCAAGCTGATCAGATACGCGGGAAACCACGGCAAGCTTTCCGGCCGGCGCCGGCACATCGCCGGCCGGCACACCGGGTAGGGCGAATGGCAGATTCCACTCATTGCCGTTGGCGCCGACCGCATGCCACTGCGACCAGACCTGACCGTCGCCGCCGATCCAGAACAGGTCGTTGTTCTCGGAAGTTCGGGCCACGGCCATGATCGGCGAATTGAGACGTACCAAGTTCGGATTGCTCAGCGGAATCGCAAGTCCCCAAATGCCGCGGTTTATGTAGGCATCCCAGTAACTGGCAGCGACCGAGCCGTCGGCCGCAGTCCAGAACACATCGAGTCGGTATATGTCGCGCGAGGCCAGGGCAGTGGCGGTGTGGCGCGGGGCATCCTGGCGGAACTGATAGCGTCGGGGGATCATAGGGTCGCGCATGTCGAGCACCAGCCTTTGTTTCATGTATGGGTTATCGACCGTAACGTAGCCGTTGTGGCCATCGGTGCCGGGCTCGGTATTCATGATGTCGCCGCGCGCCAGCGGCCAATGGTGGATGTTGGAGTCGAAAGCCTGGCCGTTGACGCTAAGGATTCCCCATTGGTATCCGTCGCCGCTAGCATTGGGGTTGAAGTGGATTACACGGCCGTCGGTAGTCGCGTAGACATTTTCGCCTTCCGAGACATAGGTGCGTCCGCCGTTCCTTGTCTTGACCGAGGCAATGAACTGGTTGAAATCCATGCGGTCGGCGGAAATGACCTCGAAAAATCCGAAGTTGCTGGCGTTAATGTATGGCTTGGCCAGGTGCAATGAACCCGATGCCAGAAAGCAGGCACCGGTCGAGCAGTCTTGGATGTGTGCGGCGATGTAGAGGTTGAGGTTATTGTGCCAGTTCGGACTACCGGTGGAGCAGTCAATGAACACCCATGGGCCATCGCGCAGGATCGCTGGCGCCTCGATGGGCGGCTGCGTGCCAGGTGGGTGGTACACGGCCGGATGAGACGGCACTTGGCGGCCGAGAAATGTCGCGGGGATATTGATGTTTAGGCCACAGGCAAAACCCGGCAGCACGCCAGTGTTGATCCGATCGCGCTCAAAGTTGGCACCATCGATGCGGATGAAATCGGCGCGATCGCTGCCTGCCCGCGATGGCATCAACGTGGTCGGTAGTGCGTTGCCGTTGTCCTTATACTTGACGAGCTCGTCAGAATCGAGGTTTCCCGAGCGCAGCCAGATGCCACCAGCCGTAAGCAGGAAGTCGCGCGAGCTTGCATAAATTTCCACGCCGCCAGGAATGCCGCTGAATTCGATACCAAGCGAATCAATGATGGCCTGCAGTTCCGCAGGAATCGGGGCCGGCAGTCGGTCGCCATGGTGGAACTGTTGGTAGTACTCGTTGTGGCTCTTATCGAGCAGTATATCGAGGACGATTTCCGGCACCCGATAGCTAGACAATCCGGCCAGCATGATGTCACTGCGACCACCCCATGCGGCATTGAAGCCGACTTCGGCCAAGCCCTGGGGTACGCCAGCGAGCGCCAAGAAGCGCCACGTCTGCGGCTCACTCTCGTCGTCGTAGAGCAGGGTGTCGCCGACATGTTCGCGCAAGCGCCGGAACGGCGGGACCCGGCGCAGGCCATTGCTCGACACCGCCACTTTGCCCGAGACGTAATCCAGCACCATGCGCGCGGCACGCTTGACCCGGTCATCCCAGGCGTAGTCGTAGAGATTCTGCAGCGCCGCCATGCTGTAGCTCTGATAGGGGCGGGCGTTGTACTCCCAGAAGTCGAACTGCAGGAACCGCTGCAGATGATGCAGCATCCAGGTGTTCATGCCGTTGGTTTCGTTGTCGTAGTTAAGTTGTTGCACCAAACCTTCGATAATCTGCGCGCGCAGCGAGCCCCCGATCGCACCCGGCAGGTCGGCGTCCACCTCCTTACGCAGCGCATCCACGTCCTTCCACACGCCGCGCTGCCACTGGTCTAGGGCCAGCAGTTGGTTGGTGAGGTAGCGCGACGTCTCGATCATCAGGACGTGGTTTTCGGTCTCCCACGGGTCAGAAGCAAGCGCACCGGCCGCGCCGCCGATGTTGACGTGGTCGGCGTTCGCCGGCCGCGACCCGCGCGTGTTCAGCAGGTCGTTGAGCACGTGGGCAGCCACCTCCGGCCGCAACTTGGTCCGATGGCGATACATGATTACCACCAGGCCCTTGAGCACGGTGTCCCACTCGCCGGTGCGCTTGGCGATCGGGATGATGAAATCAACATCGGCACTAGTGCCGGTCTTGGCACGCACTTGGGTGCGCAGCAGGGCATCATTGACGGCGACGATATTGTCAATGGTCAGTACATCCCAACCTGAATCGGGCAAGAACGCTGGCAACACTGGACCACGATGTGTGTTAGCAGGCGAACTACCGCCGAGCTCCAGCCGAGCTATCGCGTTGTTGACCGAGCCGTCACCGTCGATCTCGCCCCCGATCCAGTCGCCTGGATACTGCAACGTCGCCTCGAACGCCACGGCGACGTTCGCCCGAGCCCGAAACAGGGACTCCTCATTGGAGTCGAATGGCGTTAGCGCAGTTGGAATCCCGTTGAAGTTGATGACATTGCCGCCCATGTATGCCCTCGCTTGTGGAAAGGCGGCGGCGGCCGTCTGCTCAGGGCCAACGCCTAATGCTCATTTGTGCGGACTGTCAACGGAGGTCGGATTCCAGTGTGTCAGTTTGAATTTTAACCTTTGACACCCTTGACGCTCTGGCTGTCAATCACCCAGCGGATTGCGACGCCCCCCGCCCCGGGCAAAAGTGCTTGCGGGTGGTGTCGGTCCACATGTGATCCTCCGTCGATGTTTCGCAACACCGGCTGAATCACAAAATGCTGATATCACCCAACTTCTTTTTCGGTCAGGCTCTCACCAATAGCTTCCAGACAGGCTGCCGATCGTTGCACGAATCGCGCAGGCGACTGTTGCGTGCAGTCTCCAGGTCCGACTGGTCATAGCCAACGGTGGCGACAAAACGGTAGCGGTATGCGCCGTGCTGAGGGCGCCGCAAGTGGCCGACCAGAAGGACCGGCCCCTCCTGCATTCCGATGACGCGATGTGTCGCCGTCACGTCGTCGGCCAGCGAACTCAGCGGGTTCTGAACCGCGATCGCCTTGAGACCGCGCTTCGTCAGAAGCGGAATGACCTTTGCCCAACAGGAGCCGTCTGCAAACGCCCATGGACCAGCACTATGGTTTTGATTGCCAAGTCGATGTCTCCCTTTTTCAGTGAGGAGCGTAGCGTAGTCGAAGGTCGGCACGAAATCATCGCGCTTCACAAGCAAAACAAATTGCTTGATCCGCAATGCAGTTGACGCTGACTCAGGAACTTATATGCCATCATCCCCGAGCATCATGTGCGGCCAGCGCACGGGCGACAGTCCGCTGTGTCGAACTCGTGACGGCCGCACCGCAGCTGCCAACTCGGTATCCCAGGTCCGCCACCGCAAGTGGCGTACGCTGCCGGCTCCCTCGACGATGCTCTGTATTACCAGTCGCGGCATCAGCGTGAATCATCCGGAGCCCGCCTCGACGAGATTTTTCCGGGTGTCAGGCTTCTGCTTCGGACCCCGTCGGCCTGGATGATATTTCATGGCAAAGCCCCATTGACTAACTACACAGCGACGGACGCAGATGGATGCTGCCGGCCAGCGGCATCACCAGCCTCAGGCCGGCGAAACCGATGCGTGGGGAACAAGCGTGACAAACAGAGCTAGACGGCGTATGTTGACATAAAGATGTCTTTATGTGACTTGAGTGCGACTGTCGTCTTGAGGATGAAAAATGTCGCAAAGTTCCTCATCGCTGGATGACCTGTTCGGCCCCGCCGCAGCAAAGCCCGACGGTTCCGAAGTGCTTGCTGCGTTGACCGCAGCGGTGCACGAACGCATCCTCATCCTTGACGGCGCCATGGGCACGCAGATCCAGGGCCTGGGGTTTGACGAGGACCATTTCCGGGGTGAGGCCTTCGCCGGCTGTGCCTGCCACCAGCAGGGCAACAACGATCTGCTGATCCTGACGCAGCCTGGGGCGATCGAGGAGATCCACTATCAGTACGCCATCGCCGGCGCGGATATCCTTGAAACCAACACCTTCTCCTCGACCTCAATCGCCCAGGCCGATTACGGCATGGAGGATGCGGTCTACGCGTTGAACCGCGATGGCGCGCGACTGGTGCGCCGCGCCGCTGTTCGTGCCGAGCAGGAGGACGGCAAGCGCCGTTTCGTCGCCGGCGCGCTCGGGCCGACCAACCGCACCGCCTCGATGTCGCCAGACGTGAACAATCCCGGCTATCGCGCCGTGACCTTCGACGACCTGCGCCTTGCCTATGGCGAGCAGTTGCGCGGCCTGATCGACGGCGGCGCCGACATCATCCTGATCGAGACGATCTTCGACACGCTGAACGCCAAGGCGGCGATCTTCGCCTGCAACGAGATCTTCATCGAGAAGGGTGTGTACCTGCCGGTGATGATCTCCGGCACCATCACCGACCTGTCCGGCCGCACTCTGTCCGGGCAGACGCCGACCGCCTTCTGGCATTCGGTGCGCCATGCCAGCCCCTTCACCATCGGCCTGAATTGCGCGCTCGGCGCCAACGCCATGCGCGCGCATCTGGCCGAGATATCCGGCGTCGCCGATACGTTCACTTGCGCCTATCCGAATGCTGGCCTGCCCAATGAATTCGGCAGGTATGACGAGAGCCCGGAATTCATGGCCGCGCAGGTCGAGGATTTTGCGCGGGAAGGGCTGGTCAATGTCGTCGGCGGCTGCTGCGGCTCGACACCCGATCATATCGGCGCCATCGCCGAGGCGGTCAAAAAGTATCCGCCGCGCGCCATTCCCGAGATCGAACGCAAGATGCGCCTGTCGGGCCTGGAGCCGTTCACGCTGACCGACGAGATTCCCTTCGTCAATGTCGGCGAGCGCACGAATGTCACCGGGTCGGCCAAGTTCAGGAAGCTGATCACGGCGGGCGACTATGTGACCGCGCTCGACGTGGCGCGCGACCAGGTCGCCAATGGCGCGCAGATCATCGACATCAACATGGACGAGGGCTTGATCGATTCCAAGAAGGCGATGGTCGAGTACCTCAACCTGATCGCCGCCGAGCCGGATATCGCCCGTCTGCCCGTCATGGTCGACAGTTCGAAATGGGAGATCATCGAGGCCGGCCTGAAATGCGTGCAGGGCAAGCCGCTGGTCAATTCCATCTCGATGAAGGAAGGCGAGGAAGCGTTCCTGCATCATGCCAGGCTGGTGCGCGCCTATGGCGCGGCCGTGGTCGTCATGGCCTTCGACGAGGCCGGGCAGGCCGACACCAAGGCGCGCAAGGTCCAGATCTGCACCCGTGCCTACAAGCTGCTCACCGAGCAGGCCGGTTTCCCGCCCGAGGATATCGTCTTCGACCCCAACGTCTTCGCGGTTGCCACCGGCATCGAGGAGCACGACAACTACGGCGTCGACTTCATCGAAGCCACCGGCGAGATCACCTCGACGCTGCCGCATGCCCATATTTCCGGCGGCGTGTCGAACCTGTCCTTCTCGTTTCGCGGCAACGAGCCGGTGCGCGAGGCCATGCATGCGGTGTTCCTCTATCACGCCATCCAGCGCGGCATGGATATGGGTATCGTCAATGCCGGCCAGCTCGCCGTCTACGATACGATCGAGCCCGCGCTGCGCGAGGCCTGCGAGGATGTCGTGCTCAACCGCGTGCCTAGGGTCGGCGGCACCGCCACGGAGCGCATGCTGGAGATCGCCGAACGCTTCAAGGGCACGGCGGGCAAGGAAGCGCGGGAGCGCGATCTCGCCTGGCGCGACCTGCCGGTCGAGCAGCGGATTTCCCATGCGCTGGTCAACGGCATCACCGAATTCATCGACGCCGACACCGAGGAAGCACGGCTGGCGGCCGAGCGGCCGCTGCACGTCATCGAAGGCCCGTTGATGGCCGGCATGAATGTCGTCGGCGACCTGTTCGGCGCGGGCAAGATGTTCTTGCCGCAAGTGGTGAAGTCGGCGCGGGTGATGAAGCAGGCAGTGGCCGGGCTGCTGCCGCACATGGAGGCCGAGAAGCTGGCCAACGCCGCCAATGGCATCGATAATGACGAGCGCCAGACGGCCGGAAAAATCCTGATGGCGACGGTCAAGGGCGATGTCCACGACATCGGCAAGAACATCGTCGGCGTCGTTCTCGCCTGCAACAATTATGAGATCATCGATCTCGGCGTCATGGTGCCGGCGGCCAAGATCCTGCAGACGGCGCGTGAGCAAAGTGTCGACATTATCGGCCTATCCGGCCTGATCACGCCGTCGCTTGATGAGATGGTGCATATGGCCTCCGAGATGGAGCGCGAAGGCTTCGACATTCCGCTGCTGATCGGCGGCGCGACGACCAGCCGCGTGCACACGGCGGTGAAGATCCACCCACGCTATTCCAGGGGCCAGACGGTCTACGTCACCGACGCAAGCCGCGCCGTCGGCGTGGTGTCGTCGCTTTTGTCAAACGAGACCAAGGGCGGTTATGTCGAGACCGTGCGGGCCGAGTACAAGAAGGTCGCCGACGCGCATGCCCGCTCCGAAGCCGACAAGCAGCGACTGCCGCTGCCCAGGGCGAGGGCCAATGCGCACCGGATCGACTGGTCGGCCTATGAGCCGCCAAAACCGTCCTTCACCGGCGTAAAAGTGTTCGACAACTGGGACTTGACGGAGCTTGCGCGCTACATCGACTGGTCGCCATTCTTCCAGACCTGGGAGCTGAAGGGCCGTTATCCTAGGATCCTCGAGGATGAGGCGCAGGGGCCAGCCGCGCGCCAGCTGTTCGAGGATGCGCAGGCGATGCTGAAGAAGATCATCGCCGAAAAGTGGTTTGCGCCACGCGGCGTCATCGGTTTCTGGCCGGCCAACGCCGTCGGCGACGATATCAGGCTGTTCACCGACGAGGCGCGATCGCAGGAACTGGCGACGTTCTTCACGTTGCGCCAGCAACTGACCAAGCGAGACGGCAAGGCCAATGTCGCGCTGTCGGACTTCGTCGCACCCACCGAGAGTTGCAAGCCCGATTATATCGGTGGCTTCATCGTCACCGCCGGCATTGAGGAGGTGTCGATATCAGAGCGATTCGAACGGGCCAATGACGATTATTCCTCGATCATGGTCAAGGCGCTGGCCGACCGTTTCGCCGAGGCCTTCGCCGAGCGTATGCACGAGAAGGTGCGCAAGGAATTCTGGGGCTACGCAACTGACGAGGCATTGGCACCGGACGATTTGATCGGTGAGTCCTATTGCGGCATCCGCCCGGCGCCCGGCTATCCGGCGCAGCCCGACCATACCGAAAAGGCAACGCTGTTCCGGTTGCTCGACGGCGAGCGCAATGCGGGCGTCAGCCTGACCGAAAGCTATGCGATGTGGCCGGGCTCTTCCGTGTCGGGCATTTATCTCGCCCATCCCGAAAGCTATTATTTCGGCGTCGCCAAGATCGAACGCGACCAGGTCGAGGATTATGCGCGCCGTAAGGCGATGCCAATCGCCGATGTCGAGCGCTGGCTCGGCCCCATTCTCAACTATGTGCCGGCACACTATGCCGAGGCGGCTGAATAGCGGCGGCAAGCTCTGTCTTTTTCGATCTGACAGCTAGCGGTGACGGTACTTTTCGAGTCGGCTTGGGCGCGCCGTCGAAAAGGGGGAGGGTGGAAAAATCGCCCGATTGGCCCCGATAGTTGGCGAAACCTCAAAATATTTCTTGCGGCGATTTTCCTTTTAAAATCAAAAGCGTAACTCTTTGACGGACCATGCGTCGGCTTTCGGTGCCGCAAGCAAGAAAACCCAGCTAGATCAATGACCTAGCTGGGCTAACAACAATCGAGTGGGAGTGAGGGGGAACGGCGGTATCGTAAATTCGTGCCTTCTAAATCTCCGCTGCCTTTTCGATCGGATGCTTTCGACAGTTTCTTGTGCTCCTTCCTAGCCAAGCGTTTGACCGATCTGATACGTCGTTGCTTCGCGAGTAAATCCCATTCCGCCTCATAGAGGGCTATGGCGTGCAAATCGGCGGCTCATAAAAGCCCGAACCAGTGACGAAGCCGGCCCGCTCGCGCCAGAAACAGACCCATGCGGTCAAACCAGATACTTGCCTGAGTCAAGGCCACAAGGACATCAGCCATCCAAAGGTGCGAACCACTTGCCGATTCGCTTCGCGCCTATTTCAGCCGCTGCTGGAGGACTGTGAAGCGACAGGGGCGGGCCAATCCATCAGCCTGCCATCCAACCGCCATCCACCATCAGGTTGATGCCGGTGACGTAGCTCGCCATGTCGCTGGCGAGGAATAGGGCTGCACCGGCAACGTCGCTCGGGGCCCCAAGCCGTGGCCACGGCGTGCGCCGGCGTGAATAGTCGAGCGCATCCGGGTCGTTGGCCACGCCCGGCTTGGTTGTGGCGCGCGAGCGTAAGGCTGACTGGATTGGACATCGCAAGAACCTGCGTCACCATGCTTGATCTTTTAGGGCCGGTCCGCGCCAAAAGGCAGTCAGCGTCAAGCCCGCAAGAAATGACGCGCCGCTACCTGAGGATCGTATGTTACTTCGAGGACTAGGTAATCGTACGGTCGTCAGTAACTCGACTCCGGCACACTCGATCTCCTCCGCAGCATCACTCTATACTCCGGGCCGACAACGCTCCGTTACCAGAGAAGAATAGAATGCAAACGCAAGCTTCCCCAAAGGCAACCGCGGCAGATGTGGCGCTCGCCTTAAGGAACGGGTCGCATGTTCGACCGTTTGGCCGTCGCGGAACTATACGGAACGATACGGGAAGGGTCCTGATTTTAACCCGCGAAGAAGCCAATGAAATCAACGGCCTTGATACGTCCTCCGGGCCCACCATTATCGTTATTTATCAATGACTTAGCAGCTTTTTAGGTCCTCGGTTAGCCAGGCGGGGATGGCGAACCCCACTGCATCACATTGATTTCCTTGCGTTATGGTGGGCTACTGACAATCGGAAGAGGCGGTTGAGAAGATAGTGCTCCAGGTTTCGCAGATAGCAGCGTTGGTTTAGCCGACTCCGATGACACAGCGAGTGCTTGCTGCAGAGATCGCGCCAGATCACCGGCCTCAGATGGTAAGGTCAGGAGGGGAGGGAATAAGGGGAATATGAGTCCCGACAGGTTGAGCCTAGCAGGAGCGACGCCTCGGAAAAGGATTTCTAAGGCATCAGTCGATCAGAGATACCCTTCCGCTTTCGGGACGAAGTTACCGACAAGCGGCCAATCCGCTGACATTGTAGCGGACGTCCAGCAAGGTACTACACTTCCCAAAAGCCGACATCGACGCCGGCGGTCGCTAGCTGACCATTCCAGCGGTGTGCTGGTCCAACGAGACATTCGTTTGTGCGAAGCAACGGTCCGCCGCTTTGGCCGGACGCCACATTTCCTTCCAAGTTTCGACCCGCCACGTCCCACCACTGGTCGATAGCGCGGTCGGCGCCGAGGTTGCATCGGCGCCTTGAGAGGCGCATTTTCAGCGCTCGTCGTCGTAGACTGTCTTGTCGAAGCCAGTGAACGTATTCGACTTTAAAAATATGTTCGGCCCATGGCTTCATGCATGCGGGCCAAGAATGTTCACCTTCGCTTCCATGATATGGTTGTACATACTTAGCTCCGCCCCTACGCTGTCCCGGTCCCTGATGGCCGCTAGGATTTCTCGATGCTTTGCGATGTATCCCCTCATTCTGTCCGGTGTGAGTGATTGCTCTTTCATCCGACCCCAAAGATTTCCGGCCCGCACCTCATGGATTACTTCGTACAGTGACGAAAGAAGACCGTTTCTTGCCGCCTCGACGACGATGCGGTGAAAGACGGCATCCCACTTTTCGAACTCGACAAGCGTCTCGGCGGCGCTCCCCTTGTCGATCGATTTTTGTAGTTCATCGATCTCCTGCGGCGTCGCTCTGAGCGCGGCCAATCCGGCGACTTTTGGCTCGATGATCAAACGCGTCTCGAACACTTCTGCTGGATAGGTGCGGACCGCGTCGCCCGCGCTGCCTGGCGGACGGCGTAGTGCCGTTGACGTGACTCCGCTGCCTGCGATGAAAGTGCCCCTTCCCACGTGCCTTGTCAGGCGCCCCTCGTTCTCGAGCGAAGCGAGCATCCTCCGCAACGCGGTGCGAGGCAGGCCAAGCTTTAGCGCCAAATCGCGCTCGGGTGGCAGGCGGTCGCCTGGCTCCAATCCCTCCGCCTCGATGAAATCCTTCAGTACCACGCTCATCATCCTAACCTTGAAACTTTTTTTCGCAACCAATTTGATCCATGTTGACACCAATATCAAGACCAATGTTAAGTTGATCGCATGTTTTAACCCAATTTGGTTGCGAATGGTGTCCTACGTGAAGCCAAATCCAGTACAGAAGACTTACGCGGAATCCCAGAGTGACGTGGCCGCCGTCGCCGGCAAAGCGCGGACGCAACTCTTCATCGGCGGGCGGTGGCTGCATGCGAAAAACGCACTCGCCTTTGACGTGGTCGATCCTTCGACGGCCCGAGTCATTGCAACAGTCGCCGACGGCGACGTCGCGGATGCGATCGCCGCGGTAGATGCTGCCGCTGCTGCCGCCGAGCCTTGGAAGGCAACATCGCCGCGCTGTCGCTCGGACATGCTGATGAAGTGCTTTCATCTTATGACCGAGCGCTCGGATTGGCTGGCAAGGCTCATCTCCGTCGAGAATGGCAAAGCTCTGGCCGATGCTCGGTCCGAAGTGGCATATGCTGCGGAATTCTTCCGCTGGTATGCTGAAGAAGCCGTCAGGAATCGAGGAGAGTTTGGTCTCGCGCCATCGGGAGCGAACCAGATCATCGTAAACCAAGAGCCGATTGGCATCGCGGTGTTGGTAACGCCCTGGAACTTTCCGGCGGCCATGGCGACCCGCAAGATTGCTCCCGCCCTGGCGGCTGGATGCACTTGTGTCCTGAAACCCGCGGCGGAGACACCGCTCACCGCGCTGGCGATCGGCGAAATCATGGCCGAAGCAGGCGTTCCCGGCGGCGTCGTGAACGTCCTGACGACCCGGAAGGCCGGGCCCGTCGTCAACGCCTTGCTCCATGACAAGCGGGTCAGGAAGCTTTCCTTCACCGGTTCGACCGGTGTCGGCCGAATTCTCCTCAAGGAGGCGGCCGACCAAGTCGTCAGCTGCTCCATGGAACTCGGCGGGAACGCACCGTTCGTCGTGTTCGACGACGCCGACCTCGACGTCGCGGTAGCGGGCGCGATGGTCGCCAAGATGCGCAATGGCGGAGAGGCATGCACCGCTGCGAACCGCTTCTATGTCCAGCGCGGTATTCTGGAGGACTTCACCCGGCGTCTCGGCGAGGAGATGGCGGCGCTCAAGGTCGGTCCAGGCCTGGTCCCGGAGACCCAGTTGGGCCCTTTGATCACCAAAGCCGCCATGAGCAAGGTCGCCAGTCTGGTCGAAGATGCCGTCGCCAAGGGAGCGCGCGTCGTGACCGGCGGCTTCCGGTACGACGGTGACGGCTTCTTTTATCCGCCTACCGTGCTTGCGGACGTCCCCGCCGACGCAGCTCTCCTGAACGAGGAAATCTTCGGTCCGGTCGCGCCGATCGTCGCCTTCGATACGGAGGACGAAGTTGTCCGCATGGCGAACGACACCGAATATGGACTGGTGTCCTATGTGTTCAGCCGCGATCTGAAACGGGCGCTCGCCGTTGCCGGTCGGATCGAGAGCGGCATGGTCGGCATCAACCGTGGCGTCGTTTCCGACGCGGCCGCTCCATTCGGCGGCATGAAGCAGAGCGGCTTGGGCCGTGAGGGCAGCCACCACGGCATGCTCGAATATCTGGAGACAAAATACATCGCGGCTGGCTGGTAACCAGCGGATCGCAAAGCAGATCGGCTCCGTAACTGACGGCGGCGCCGGAGGAAGTCTTCTATTCAACAAAAGAGAGGAAATGCAGAATGAACGCTTTCAGAAGAACTCGTGCCAAGCTACTCGGGTGCCTCGCGGCAATCGCGGCCGCAGGTGCGCTTCTTGCCCCTGTCGATGCATCGGCGGGAAAGGTCGTGGACGGCATCAGGCAGAAGGGAAACCTGGTCTGCGGCGTCGGACAGGCGGTTCCAGGCTTCTCGGCGCCGGCGGCGAACGGCGACCTTGCGGGTATCGACATCGATTTCTGCAAATCCATGGCAGCCGCTGTCCTGGGTGACGCGACCAAATTGACCTACCGCCAGACTTCCTATTCGGACCGCTTCGTCCTCCTGGCCTCCGGCGAGATCGACGTCCTGGTGCATGATACGACGACCACTCTAAACCGCGAAGGCGCTCAGAAAGCGCGCTTCACCTCGCCGAATTACTTCGACGGCTACACATTCATGGTGTCGAAATCCCTCGGCGTGGATAGCCCAGACAAGCTCGCCGACGCCACGGTCTGCATCCTCCAGGGGTCTACGTTCGAGGTGAACACCGAGAACTTCTTCAAGTCGCGCGGCCTCAAGTATACACCGCTCGTTCTCGGTACCTGGGAGCAGCTTGACGCCGCGTTTTTCGGCGGCCGCTGCGACGCCTTCGGCGGCAACTACGGCAATCTTGCCGGATCGCGGGCGGCCCATGGAAACGCCAGCGACTACATCATCTTTCCGGAATTCATCACGCTGGAACCATATGCGCCCGCCGTCTACGGCGGTGACGACGAACTTTTCCTGACCGCTCGCTGGGTGATGTTCGCACTTGTCGAGGCCGAGCGGCTCGGCATCACCCAGGCGAACGTCAAGGAAATGGCCACCTCCTCGACCAATCCCGAAGTGCAACAACTGCTTGGCAAGACTCCCGGCAACGGCAAGGATTTGAGCCTTCCCGAGGACTGGGTCGTGAAGGTCGTCTCCGCGGTCGGCAACTACGGCGAGAGCTTCGAACGCAACCTTGGCAAGAGCTCGCCGCTCAAGCTCGATCGCGGCCTGAACGCCCTCTGGACCAAGGGCGGTCTCATGTATGCGGCTCCACTGAGATGATCAGTCGGACCCGCCTTCACGGCCTGGTCTTTGTGGCGACAGCCACAGCCATAGTCATTTGGCTGTCGCTCAATTTCTCGGCTAACCTGGCGGCACGGGGCATGACGATCGACTTCGGATTTCTGTCCGCGCCGACGTCATTCCCCATCGGGGAATCGTTGATCGCCTACAGTTCGGGCGATACGTACCTGAGGGCCCTGATTGCCGGACTGCTGAACACCATTCATCTCGCACTGTCGAGCATTGTCTTGGCGACCGTGTTCGGCATCGCTGTGGGACTGGCGGCGCGCATCGGCCACCCGCTGCTCACCAGCGCCGCAAAGGCGTATGTGGAGTTCACCCGAAACGTCCCGTTGCTTTTGATTCTCGTGGTCTGCGCAACGGCGGTTCGCGAGTTGCCCGCGCCACGTCAAGCGTGGATGCTCTTCGACGGTGTGATCCTTTCCAGCCGGGGACTTTATCTGCCGATGCCGGTCTTCTCCGGTGGATGGGCATTGGGCATCGCCGCGGTCATCCTCGCCGCAACGACTTCGGTCGTCTGGAAATGGTCACTGCGAGGCAGAAGCAGATTGGGTAGCTTTCCGTTCGCCAGCCGGGCCGCCTTGACCTTCTGCGTGGCGGGCTTCGCATCTCTCGTCGTCTGGGTTTGCCTCACGACGTCTATGGACTGGCCAAGGCTTACGGCCTTCAACTTCCGTGGGGGCTGGAGCGTTACCCCAGAATACCTGGCCATGATGTTCGGTCTGGGCTTCTACACATCCGGCTTCATAGCCGAGATTGTCAGGGGCAGCCTGGCAGCGATCCCAAAGGGTCAGTCCGAAGCCGCCGCGTCGCTGGGCCTCAGCACGCTGCTTTCGCTTTGGCTCGTCCAGGCGCCGCAGGCGATCCGGCTCACGCTTCCTCCCCTGGCCAATCAATATCTCAACCTGATCAAGAACACGACCCTGGCGGTCCTGATCGGATTTCCGGACCTCGTGTCCGTTGGAAACACGGCACTCAACCAGACTGGGCGCGCGATCGAAACCGTCAGCATCTACCTGCTGATCTACCTTTCACTCAGCCTGATCACGTCGATGATCATCCGACGGCTCGAAAGGCGCGCGCAAGTGGTGAAGCTATGAGTGACCTCGCCGTCTCGGCGGTTGTCCGCCAACGTCCAACCATTGCGAAACGGATGGGTGCCCTTTTCAATCCTTGGCCCCATGCGCTTGTGACGATCCTCGCCGCGGCCGTCATCTCGTATGGTACCGTCGAGCTCCTGCGTTGGGCCGTCATCGACGCCACGTTCAGGGCCGCTACTCCGGACGACTGCCGCGCCGCCGGTGGCGCCTGCTGGTCGATGCTGCGGGCACGGTACAACATCATCCTGTTCGGCAGCTACCCGCCCCAGGAATACTGGCGTCCGACCGCCGCGGTCCTCCTTGTCCTTGGCCTGTTGGTGGCGAGCGGATTCAGAACCCTCTGGAAGCCCTGGCTGGCCTTCGCTTGGGTCGCGACGATGATCGCGAGCGCCGTGCTAATGAGTGGTGGCCTGCCGGGTCTGCCGGACGTTCCGACGAGCAAGTGGGGCGGCCTTCCCCTCACCGTGGGCCTGTCGGCATTCGGCATTATCCTGGCACTGCCGCTGTCTGTCTTGATCGCACTCGGCCGTCGCTCCCAGGTCGGAGTGGTCAAGCGGTTTTGCGATACCTATGTCGAGATCGTCAGGGGTCTTCCTTTGCTCGCGGTCCTCTTCGTCGCGTCTACCCTGCTCCCGCTGTTGCTTCCGTTCGGAGGAAACGTCGACACGGTGTTACGCGCCCAGATCGCGCTTGTCCTGTTCCAGGCGGCCTATCTCGCCGAAGCGATCCGGTCGGGGCTAGCAGCTGTTCCGCGCGGACAGTCGGAAGCCGCGGCGAGCCTTGGCCTGCCGGACGGGCTCGTTTCGCGTCTCGTGGTCCTTCCTCAGGCGTTCCGGATTGCCCTGCCTGCCATCATCAACACGTTCATCGAGTCCATCAAGGACACGACCCTGATCAGCGTGATCGGCCTCGTTGACGTGCTCGGCGGCGCTCGTGGCGCTATCGCCGATGGCGTCTGGATGGGTTTCTACGGCGAAGCCTACCTTGCAGTGGGCGCGGCCTTCTTCGCTTTCTGCTTCATCTTGTCACTGCATTCCCGCCGACTCGAAGAGGACTTCGCTCGGGAGCGGAGATAGCACGATACACCGATCCACCGCTCACTTCGCAGTCGGCGAATCCAGACAACACCGGAGACCGTCATGTCCATACTGAGTTCTACCGCGGCCCGCGACATAGCCCATCAGCTGCACCCTTACACCAATGCGATCCGGCACGAGGCGATCGGTCCCATCGTCATCGACAGGGGCGAGGGCGTCTATGCCTACGACGATCAGGGTCGTCGTTACCTGGAGGGTCTGGCGGGCCTATGGAGCGTGGCGGTCGGCTTCGGGGAAAAGAGGCTCGTGGAGGCGGCGAAGAGACAGCTGGAGAAACTGCCTTACTACCACATCTTCAGCCACAAATCGCATATGCCGTCGATCGCTCTGGCGGAAAAGCTGGCCGAGATGACGCCCGGCGATCTGTCGCATGTCTTCTTCACGAACTCGGGCTCGGAAGCAAACGACACCGTCGTCAAGCTGCTCTGGTATTACAACAACGCCTGCGGTCGGCCCAAGAAGAAGAAGTTCCTTGCGCGCGAGCAGGCTTATCACGGTATCACCGTCGCGTCGGGAAGCCTGACCGGGCTTCCGAACAATCACCGGGATTTCGATCTCCCCGCGATCCCCGTGCGGCACCTCACTTGCCCGCATTACTACCACTTCGGCCAGGAAGGCGAGACCGAGGCACAGTTCGTCGACCGCCTGATCGGCGAGCTCGAGGCTGTGATCGCAGAGGAAGGCGCGGAAACAATCGCGGCTTTCATCGGCGAGCCCTTGATGTCTGCAGGTGGGGTAATTCCTCCGCCGAACCAATATTGGGAGCGCGTGCAAGCGGTATGCCGACGCAATGACATTCTAATCGTGGCTGATGAGGTCATCACTGGGTTCGGGCGTCTGGGGACGATGTTCGGAAGTGAACACTACAACATCCAGCCAGACATCCTGGTGCTTTCCAAGCAGATTACCTCTTCCTACCAGCCATTGGCAGCGGTCGTCATAAGCGATGCGATCTACAAGGCGGTGGCTGAAAACACGGGAAAGATCGGCACTTTCGGGCACGGCTACACCGGAAGTGGCCATCCGGTGGCTACCGCCGTGGCGTTGGAGAACATAGCAATCATCGAGGAACGGCAACTTGTCGAAAACGCGGCTAGGATGGGCCGTGTTCTGCAATCAAGGCTCGCCGCGCTTGCAGATCATCCCCTTGTCGGCGAAGTTCGGGGGGCCGGCCTGATCGCAGGCGTGGAGCTCGTCGCCGACAAATCCACCAAAGCCAGTTTCGACGAACCGGGCCGGGTCGGTGCCTACGTATTTCATCGCGCTCATCATCATGGCCTCGTGGTTCGGGCCATCACGGATACGATCGCGTTCTGCCCGCCCCTTATCATCAGCGAAGACCAGATCGAGGAACTGGTCAGCGCCTTCGAAAGGACGCTCGAGGATACAGTTCGATGGATCGCCAGCGGCAAGCCCGCCTACTGAGATCCCAAAGCCACCAGCAAGCGGTCTGCTCGTGGCGGCCAGCACCAATATGAGGACAACGACATGACACTGAACTCGATCAACGGGAGGGGCTAGTGAAAGCGACGGCAATATCCGCGACCGATGTCGCAGTCGAAATCACGAGAGTGAACAAATGGTACGGTGAGTTCCAGGTTCTGTCTGACGTCAATCTCAGGGTCATGAGAGGCGAGCGCATCGTGGTGGCCGGTCCATCCGGGTCTGGCAAATCGACGATGATCCGCTGCATGAACAGGCTCGAGGAGCATCAGGAAGGGCGCATCGTCGTCGACGGGATCGAACTTACCAGCGACCTCAAGAGGATCGACGAGGTCCGCAGGGATATCGGGATGGTGTTCCAGCAGTTCAATCTGTTTCCCCATCTCACAATTCTCGAGAACTGCACGCTTGCGCCGATCTGGGTCCGGAAGATTCCGAAGAAGCAGGCGGAGGAGCGCGCGATGCATTTCCTGGCGCGGGTGAAGATACCTGAGCAGGCGCACAAATATCCCAGCCAGCTCTCGGGCGGGCAGCAGCAAAGAGTAGCTATCGCGCGTTCCCTCTGCATGAACCCGCGCATCATGTTGTTTGATGAACCAACCTCGGCGCTCGATCCGGAGATGGTCAAAGAAGTGCTCGAGACGATGGTGACGCTTGCCGAGGACGGCATGACCATGATCTGCGTCACGCACGAGATGGGTTTCGCGCGTCAGGTCGGCGACAGGATAGTCTTCATGGACGGGGGACGGATCGTCGAGCAGAACACACCAGCCGAGTTCTTCGACAATCCCCAGCACGAACGCACTAGGATGTTCCTGAGCCAGATATTGAATTGACCCGCATTGCGCAGGGGCGGTTGTGCGAGGCGCCGTCCCGCCTCACGTCCTCGCCACCAGTTCGACAAGGACCCTGTGGGAGGCCATCGACAAGTAGTGCTCCGATTGGACCGAATGTGATGACCTTTTCGATTCCGCTCATCGAGGTGGCGGCATTATTTCCAACGCGCTCGCTATCTGCGCGGCTGACCATATGCACCAACCGCTCGGACTACCCGCCAGCCATCGATGGATCGGCGGGTGTTGTTTGCCAGCCACGCGAGAAAGTTCTGGTCCATGATCCCAACGAAACTCGATCCCGTCGATCTGCGCATCCTGGATGCCATCCAGCGCGATGGACGCATAACCAAGCTGGCACTAGCCGAGAAAGTCGGGTTGTCGCCCTCGCCATGCTGGGCGCGGCTGAGAAAGCTCGAAAAGGTGGGTATCGTCTCCGGCTACCATGCGAAAGTCGCCGTGCGGACAGTGACGCCCGTTACCACCGTGCTGATGGAAGTCACGCTCCGCAATCATCGCCACTCCGATTTCATCCTATTCGAACGTGTCATCCGCGACGTCCCGGAAGTCGTCGCCTGCTGGTCGGTTGGTGGGGGTGTCGACTACGTCCTGAAAGTGATGGCGCGCGACATCGAAGCCTACCAGGAGTTAGTAGATGCAATGCTTGCGCGCGAGATGGGCGTCGATCGCTATTTCACCTACATCGTCACCAGGACGGTGAAAGAGGAGGTTGTGCTGCCATTGGCAGGCCTGCTGCGGGTGTCATTGTAGCAGCAAAAGAGAGATCATGCTGGAGGAGGGGTCCAAGACAGACAATCTCTCTACAAAAAGGCTGCCAAACGGTCTTTTTTGATCACGGCGCGGGTCTAGCCTCTAGGCATTGGAGGTTGATTTCCGCCTGTATTACCCGCTCCGGCCTCGGCATGATGGCCGCCGTCGAATTCGTTGCGAACCGCGAGACCAAAGAGGCATTCGACCCAGCCCTGAAGGTCGGGGCCGGATCTCCCAGGCGGCGCGCGACCGCAATCTTATTGCCAGTGCCATGCCGCATGGAGACATTCTGGGGTTTGCGCCGCCCGTCGTTATGACGGAGTCCGAAATTGATGAGATGGTCTCGATCGCCAAGGCGGCCGTAAACGAGGTCGCGCAAACGATCGATGGCTAAAGGCGCCGAGCAACGGTGGAGTGGAAACGGCACGCATGGAAGACGCCTCAAGAATGTCCCCTGTTCTGAAAGTTCGCGAACTTCGCAAAGCCTTTGGCGCGACCAGCGTTCTCAATGGGGTGAGCTTCCAGATGCGGCAGGGCGAGGTCATCTCCCTCATTGGCTCGTCCGGGTCAGGAAAGAGCACCGCTCTACGATGCATTAATTTCCTGGAGACCCCGAGTTCGGGAGAGATTGAGGTGATGGGCGACGCGATTTCCGCCGTGCAGAACGAACGTCGTGAAACGGAAATCGTCAACGCGGCCAATATCAGAGTTTTTCGCCGACGCATCGGCATGGTGTTCCAGAGCTTCAATTTGTGGCCCCATCGGACCGTGCTCGGAAATGTGA
Organism: Mesorhizobium sp. M0306; assembly: GCF_040321655.1. Lineage (NCBI taxonomy): Bacteria > Pseudomonadati > Pseudomonadota > Alphaproteobacteria > Hyphomicrobiales > Phyllobacteriaceae > Mesorhizobium > Mesorhizobium sp. M0306. Next base: position 28,502 of record NZ_JAMYRY010000036.1, read on the forward strand.
CCGAAGCATTGATCTACGTTCTGCGGCAGGACAAGCGCGACGCGGAAGAAACAGCACTTTCCGCGCTCTCGAAGGTGGGCATGGCCGACTTCAGCCACCGCTATCCAAGCCAGCTTTCGGGCGGCCAGCAGCAGCGCGTGGCAATCGCGCGTGTCCTGGCGATGCGGCCCAAACTGATGCTTTTTGACGAACCAACCTCCGCGCTTGATCCCGAACTGGTCGGCGAGGTCTTGAGGGTCATCAGAACGCTTGCCGGCGAGGGGGCGACCATTCTCCTCGTCACGCATGAAATGAGGTTCGCACGGGAGGTGTCGAACCGAATGATATTCCTGCACAAAGGTACCGTTGAGCAGGATGCCTCGCCGGAAGAACTGTTTTGCAATCCCGCATCCGAGGCGGTGAATCGGTTTCTTTCCAGCGTTATCTCAACAGCCGCCTGATGGCGGCCATCACCATAAAGCAAAAAGGGGAAATTGCATGCGCACTAAGAACACACTTCGCTCAGTTTTCGCATCCTGCCTTGTCCTGACGGCGGCAATGGGGTTCGCACGGGCCGACGATGGCGTTTTACGCGTCGGCACCGAAGGTGATGCGCCGCAATTCAGCATGGCCGATGCCAACGGCAACGTCACCGGGTTCGACGCCGATATCGCCAACGGCATCTGCGCCGAACTTAAGGTTAAGTGCAAATTCGTGGTTCAGACGTTCAGTTCGCTGGTTCCGTCGATGGACAAAGATCGCTTCGATATCATCATCTCGGGTCTTGGCATCACCGACGAGAGAATGAAAAAGATCGACTACTCCATTCCATACGCAACCACGCCCCAGTATTTTGTGGTTCCCAAGGACTCTGCTCTCGTCGGGCTGAAGAGCCTTCCAGAAATTGAAAAGGCGCTGGCAGGAAAGACCGTAGGTGTAGTGAACGGCACCACCTACGCAAAGTTCATCAAGAAGCATATTCCGACCGCAGACTTGAAGACCTACGACGCCACTACCCAGCAGAATTCCGATCTTGCGACAGGCCGGCTCGACGCCGCCTTTGGGGATTCCCCGACCTGGGTTGACTTTCTCGGCTCCCCGGACGGCGCCAACTTTGCCCGCATCGACGTCAAGGTCACCGGGGCCGACGATCACGAAGCGCTAGGTTATGGTATGGGCGTCGGCCTGCGCAAGGGCAATGCCGAGCTCAAGGCCAAGCTGGACGCTGCGCTCTGCGACATGATCAGCAACGGCAAGGTAAAGGCGACCTCGGAAAACTGGTTCAAGGACGACTACACCATCGCGTGCAAGAAGTGATCGTTCCACTGTCAACAGATCGTCGCGGCCATGCCGCGACGATCCCGGGATGTTTTCATGTTGAACGATATTTGGGTGCTGATGGTAGAGAAGGGCTGGACCCTTGCACTGCTGCGCGGCGCCGGCGTTACGGTTCTAATTGGTGTTCTTGGCGTGGTTATAGGGCTGGCGGCGGCAATACCGCTTGCCATTCTTCGTTGGCGCCGAATGCCTGTCCTGTCTCAGCTTGTCGATGCCTACAGCATCATCATTCGTGGCGTTCCGGGACTGCTGGTCATCTATCTCCTGTTTTTCGGCTCGGTCGATTGGGTACAGAAAATTGCCTCCGCATTCGGCTATGCGGACAGCGCCGAAAACGCCTATCCATTCATTGTCGGCATCATCGCAATCGCCGCCATCTCATGCGCGTACTCTGTGGAGGTCATACGAGGCGCACTGCAGGCCGTCCCCCTTGGTCTGCTGGAAGCGGCTCGATCGCTTTCGTTGACGCCACGCTTGACCTTTTTTCGGGTGACGCTGCCGCTCGCCCTCAGGTTGGCGTTGGGGGGGATCAATAACGTATGGCAGATGACGATCAAGGATACGTCGCTCGTATCCGTCGTCGGCATGCAGGAATTGATGCGCACAGCAGCGATCGCCGCGGGCATCACGCGTTCACCGCTTCTGTTCTATTGCGTGGCGGCAGCTATGTTCTTTGGCATGACCGCCGTGAGTCAAATTCTGTTTAACCGCGCTGAAAAATACTTCAATCGCGGCTTCAGCAGGGGGTAAAATGGATTTGAGCATCATCACGTATGCGGTTCCATTTCTCCTCGTCGGCGCGAAGACAACCCTGCTGATTGCACTTCTTGGGGTCGGCCTCGGATTGCCGTTCGGCATTCTTGTGGCAATAACCCGCACATCCAAAGTCGTCATGATCCGGAGATGCGCCGATTTCTATTGCGCGGTTTTCAGGGGCACCCCGATGCTCGTGCAGATCTTCGTCATTTACTACGGCCTCGCTCAGATAGGATTCATACGCCATAACGCGATCCTCTGGTGGTTGATCGGCGACAGTCTGCATGCTGCCGTCCTCGCCGTCATTCTCAACACGGGTGCCTATACGGCGGAAATTTTCCGCACTGCTCTCCTCTCGCTGCCGCGTGGGCTTATCGAGGCGGGGGAGGCCTGCGGCATGTCCCCGTGGGTGATTTTCCAGCGTATCAAGTTCCCCCTGGCGCTGCGGCAGGCCTTGCCTTCCTACAGCACTGAGGTTGCCGTTATCGTCAAGGAATCGAGCCTAGCCTCCACCATAACGGTGCTTGAAATCACTGGCCATGCCAAACGGCTGATGAGCGAGACATTCGCCATCATGGAAATCTTCGTCATCACCGCCGTCTTTTATCTCGTGATCAACGTCGTCTGTCTGACTGCTCTGAATGTCATCGAAAGACGCCTGTCTTTCGAGCCGCGTTCCGCACGCTGAAAGGGTTTCCATGTCAAAGCTTACCTTTGTCGACCAGAAAAATCTCCCCGAACCCAGGAGAGGGGTACCACTGCCGGAACGACGTGTGGACGGCGATCCCCGTTTTCTGACTTGGGATATCGCGCAAACTTCCGATGGCCAGGTGCAGGCCGGAGTATGGGAGGTCACACTTGGCGCCTATCGTTCCGTCAAGGGCGAGATCTTCGAATTCTGCTACATCCTTTCGGGGGTTTCGGAACTCGTTGAGGATGGGTTCGAGCCACGTCGAATCGCAGCAGGCGATGCTTTCGTCATGCATCCCGGATTCACGGGGGTCTGGCGAGTGATCGAAACGACGCGAAAGCTCTGGGTTTCCCGCGATTGAGCGGAACTACGTCCGAGCTGCCTGAACCAAGAGGCACACCATGAGTATCGAAGATTCCGCGCGCCAATTCAAATCCGTGCCGTATTGGTGGGATGACTGCGCGTTCTCTTCCTTGCCGGTGCGGCCGGTGGTCCCTCGATGCGACGTCGCCATCGTCGGGGGCGGCTATGCGGGCCTATCCGCAGCCATTGAGCTTGCGAGGGCCGGGCGCAGCGTTCAGCTTTTCGACCGGCTACCGATAGGGCAAGCCGCATCCAGCCGCAACGGCGGCATGGCGAGCGGCAGCATAAGGCCGGGCCGAAAACAATTGATCCGGAGGTTTGGAGAAGCTCGTGCCAACGGCATCCTGATGGAGGGAAAGGCTGCGCGAGAGGATCTTTGGCGCTTTCTTGAAGAGGAGAAGGTCGAGTGTGACTTTTTCCTATCTGGCCTTTTCGATGGAGCGATAAATCAACACGAATGTGACGAATTGAGCCGCTATGCCGAGCTATTGCAACGGTTTCTCGGGATTGAGGCGTATTCAGTTGCCCGCCCAGAAGTGTCGCAATACGTCGGAACCGACTTCTACGCTGGCGGTTTCGTGCGCATGGATATTGGTGGGCTGCATCCCGCCAAGCTGCTTTCCGGCATACTGCGAATCGCCCGGGCGACAGATGCGGTCATTCATGAGAACACCGCGGTTCTGGGGACGAGTGCTGAGGTGGGCGGGGTGCGTGTCGCCACATCGCGCGGCGAGGTGTTCGCCAAGAAGGTGCTGGTATGCACCAACGCCTATACTGACGGCTTCGATCCCTGGCTTCGCCGTCGTCTCGTGCCCGTGCGCAGCCGCATCGTCGCCACTGAGCCCCTGGGTGACGGCGTTATGGAGCGCCTGATGCCCAAGCGCATGATGTACGGCGACACGAGGCAGCTCAGCTACTACTACCGTCCATCGCCAGACGGCTCGCGCATTCTCTTTGGCGGGCGCGACGGCACGACGGAAGGCGACCCGCTTGCCCCCACCACGCACCTGCGCTCCGAACTTGGCCGCATATTCCCCGAACTGGCAGGTATTGGTCTTACGCATAGCTGGTTCGGCCAGGTCGCAATGAACCGGGACATGGTTCCACGCCTGTTTACTTCGGGAGACACGGTCTACGCCACTGGCTTCTGCGGCTCCGGCGTGGTTTGGGCACGCTGGCTCGGCAAGAAGGCAGCCTTCAAACTTCTTGGCGAGACAGAGAAGGCGCGATCGGCCTTCGACTTCGATCCAGCGCCGAAGGCAGTGCCCTTCTACCGGGGAAGGCCGTGGTTCATCCCGATTGTCTATTCACTCTACGAGTGGAGGGATAGGCGCGCGATGTTCCGACGCAATGGAAGGGAAGGGCGATCATGAGCTTTCTTTCCCCTGTGATCGCGTCATGGACCATCTGAATTCGGACGCCCGACCTGGAGCGCAAGGCGGACCTGCCCGATGTTTCATGCGCGAACCCCTGAGATGCGAGCGCCGCCATTAACCATCGATTAACTATCCGGTCGCCTTTAATTCAATTTTGCAGCATACTGATTTGGGTAGCGAGGCTGCTCAAGGAGACTGGAACCAGAGGGTAATTCTCCTGTTCGCGCACCTGCCACTTTCATTCACGGCAGTCGAAATAAAAAATGAAGCGACGGAACACCGTCGTCTTATGGGGAGGCGCCAGCATCATGTTTGATGAGGAGCGCCAGAATGAATATCGAAGACGCAGTTACGGCAGTGACGTCAGAAGCGAGCGCGCTCATGTCTTGCCTCGGCCAGCCAGTTGTCGCCTACCACGTCACGGAAATCATGAGAGAGGCAGACCTGGCACACGCCCGCGAGATGCAGCTCGCGCTGGTGCGACGAAGCATCGAGGCTCTTGTCGATGACGGACTGGAAGGCGTCGCCGCCGAACATTTTGCATCCCAGTTCGAGGGCCGCATCGGCTTGACCTGGAGACTGCTGCACGCGTCCGACGGCGCGGCGCATTGATCAAGACCAGACCGGTCTTGGTCAAGCTCTGGCAAGGCAGCTTCGCGGCGCAAAGCTGCCTGTGGCCTGTGCATTAGCGATGTCCGCTTCTGGTGAACCGACAGGATCGTAGGAATGACTGCCGTCAGGCGCAAAGCAGTCGTTCATGAGGCGTGGCGGGAACGACTGGAATGGGTCATGGCATGCCGTTGGATGCCATTCTGAAATGTGTTGAGGGTGGGTCCAAACTGATGCAAGACGATCGCAGCTTGAGGGCAGCCCGTGAGAATGTTGCCAGCTAGGCGTGCTTTAGATCACTCCTCCTCTTGGTCTTTCGGTTCGCCAAACCATACGAGATCATACGAGAGATATGGATTGGCGAACCAGCCGCTAACATACTGATTTTGTGTAGAAAACGTTGACCCTCCGGGCCCACCATAACCATTGATTCTATTGATAAAAAAGTGCCTCGGCCCAAAACGTTTTGGGCCCATTATGGGCCCAACAAAAAAAGCGGCCGATAAGCCGCCCTGCACCGGTCCGATTGAAACCATTCATTTGATGACGCATAGCGGTGTCCGCTGCTTTATAGCGTCGCGTTTCGCCTCCCGCTTGTTGATGGCGGGGCGATGTCGACGGCCATCCGCTTCTTGTTGGCCTTCCGTACGTACGCGTCCGTCACCGTCATCGAGGAATGTCCCATCGCTTCCATAATGGCGCGTGCCTGGATGTTGCATTCGGCGAGATGCGTGCCGAAGGTGCGGCGCAGACGGTGCAAGGTGTAGCCGTCCGGAATGCCGGCCTGCTTGTTCCAATGTGCCATCATGCCGGTGATGGCGACCGCAGCAGCATTCGGTAGTCGCCGCTGCCTTGGCGGCCTTGGTCCTAAGATAAGATCTACGCCGGAACCGTGCTAGGATGGCCGCCACGCGGCGCGACTTGTCGTGCTTCAAAGCGCCCAGGAACGATTGTCATGCTCAATCCAATCTCCATAATGGCCGACCGGCTCGGCGATTATCTGTCAGAACTCTATCTCCAGTATTTCTCGCATCGCAATCCGGAATATGCGAGTTACATAGGCGGGGCGGCCCGCCTTGTCCTGGAGCGTATCGGCAATTCGAACGCGCTCTATCACAACATCGAGCATACACTGATGGTTACGCTCGCTGGCCAGCAGATCATCCGCGGCCGGCTGCTTTCGGAATCCCTGACTCCCGATGACTGGCTGCATTATACCTGCGCGCTGCTTGTCCACGACATTGGCATGGTGCACGGCGTATGCCAGGGCGACACCGAGGACAGCTTCGTCATTAACGACTCCGGCGACCGCCATACGCCACCGCGGGGCGCCTCCGACGCGGTTCTTGCGCCCTATCATATCGAGCGCGCCAAGATCTATGCGCGCCAGCGTTTTGCTTCCTCGAAGTTCATCAACGAGGAGCGCATTGTCGAGGCGATCGAGATGACGCGCTTTCCGGTGCCGAACGATCCGGCCTACCAGGTCACCAACACCGAGCCGGCGCTGGTCAGGGCCGCGGACCTGATCGGCCAACTCGCTGATCCCTTCTACCACCGCAAGCTGCCGGCGCTGTTTGCCGAGTTCTCTGAGATCGGAATGGTGGAAAAGCTCGGCTGCAAGACCGCCGCCGATCTCGGCGCCATCTTCACCGATTTCTTCACGCTGCAGGTAGAGCCCTATATCGGCGACGCGATCCGCTATCTGGAGCTGACGACCGAAGGCAAGCAGTGGATCGCCAACCTCCACAGCAACCTCTTCCAGTCCGGGCATCGCCCAGCCAGGATCGGGCCGTTCCCCGGCGTGTTGCAGCCGACCTCGGCGAGCCTTTCGGTGTAACTTAAGAGCCCGGGATTGTTTCCTTTTCCACCTGTGCCAAGCCGGCATCCGGCGGCTGTCGACGAAGATGAACGCCGGGTCGAGCTGCCTTGCCACGATCGCGAGAAGGCGAAATGCTCAACATGCCGCATTTGGGGTTCTCGACGGCATTGAGGCTTGCCCGGACCGGAATCCGGACGAAACCCTGATGGCGAACCGGTTGAGATTGGCCGATGAGGTTCGGCTGGCCTGTTAGCTCAGGCCGGAAGGCGAGCTTGGCGCCCGACGCCTGGTACTAGACGAACCGACATGATGATCACCAGCCAGCTTGGCGCTTCTGCCGCCACGCGTTGCGGCGTCCGATATGTCAGTTTTTCCGTCGCGATCCCATGTCGCCTTTTCTCCGAAGCTGACCTTCGCGGAATCTATTGCAATTGTCCGAATCGGGTCATTCTCGTCGGTTGTGGCGTGTCAGTTCACTTTCCCGGACATCTGAGTTCACCGTTGGTGATGCACATCGCAGCGACAGTAAGCACCTTTGCGCTTGCCTTGAAGGCATCCTATTCTGGAGGATAGTAGCCGCTCGTGGGCATAGAATGTCGGTACTGCCTTTCTTAAGAATTTACGCGCCGCTCAACGCGCTGCTGGCTGCGACTGGGCTTGTGGCGGTGGCTGCGCTCACGACACCTGACATGTCCGGACGAAGCAGACTGGCTTTGGCTGCCGTGCTCGCGGTCATTTGGGGCGTCTATCTCCTGGAACTGGCCGAGACGCTGCTCAAGCGCCGGGCGGGAGACGTTCGGGACAGGACGGCGGCAATCGCCATTGATGTGCTCGCGGTTTTGGTTCCACTAGCCGCATTTCTGCTCGTCGGCACGCCCGACCGGAGCCTCTACTGTGCTGTCTGGCTGCTGAAACCGCTGCGCGACTCGACTTTCTTCCCGCTGCTGGGCAGGATCCTGACCAACGAAGCGCGCAACCTGATCGGCGTCACCACGGTCTTCGGCATCGTTCTATTCGGTGTTTCGCTCGCGGCCTATGTCATCGAGCGCGACGTCCAACCGGAAAAGTTCGGCAGCATCCCCCAGGCAATGTGGTGGGCGGTGGTCACGCTGTCCACTACCGGCTATGGCGACGCTATTCCGCAAAGCTTCGCCGGCCGCGTCCTTGCCGGGGCGGTCATGATGAGTGGCATCGGCATCTTCGCGCTCTGGGCTGGCATTCTTGCCACCGGCTTTTACCAAGAAGTCCGTCGCGAGGATTTCGTCCGTAATTGGCAATTGGTCGCCGCCGTGCCGTTGTTTCAGAAGCTCGGCCCGGCCACACTAGTCGAGATCGTGCGCGCATTACGACCTCGTATCGTGCCGGCGGGCGCTGTGATCTGCCGCAATGGCGAGACCGGTGATCAGATGTTCTTCGTCGTGGAGGGGCGCGTCAGCGTCGCGACGCCGAACCCGGTGGAGCTTGGCCCTGGCGCCTTCTTCGGCGAGATGGCGCTGATCAGCGGCGAACCGCGCTCGGCGACCGTCAGCGCCATAACGGTGGTCTCACTCCTGTCGCTGCACTCGGCGGATTTCCAGATGCTGTGCAGCAGCAGCCCGGAGATCGCGGAAATCATCCGTAAGACCGCGCTCGAGCGGCGCGGCGCGGCACCTAAGGGTTGACCGTACTAGGTGTTCGTCAGGAGGAGGATGCGACGGCAAGGCTGCCAATTGCCTGCCGATGGTGAACTACATGGTGCGGCTCTATCGGCCACGCGCGGAGGTTCTGGACGGCACGTGGAAGTTCGGTCATTCAGAGGGCCGCAACTGTGCTTGCGCTATCATATCAGAAAAACCTAATGTAAGCCGCGTCTGGCCGTTGAGCGCACCCGCGGCGCAGTTGGATTGGCCGCTATCCATCGGGTGGGCATGTGGAGCACGCAAAGGGAGGACAAAATGAGACTGGCTAAGTCATTTGCATTTGCTGCTTTGCTGCTTCTTTCCCCTGCATTGTCTGCGGCCGCCCAGTCGGCTCGCGAGGACATCGAAGCGGCGTCGACAAAATTCATGGATGCCTTCAACAGCGGAAACGCGGCAGCGGTGGGTCAGATGTATACGGACGATGCCGCACTGCTGCCGCCCGACAGCAAGCGCATCGATGGCCGCAAGCGCGTGGAAGAATTCTGGCAGGGCGCAATCAAGGCCGGGATGAAGAATCTCACCCTAAAGGCGCTGGAAGTAGAAGGGAGCGGGAATCTCGCCTACGAAGTTGGCGCATTTACGCTCGGTGTGCCGAGCAAAAGCGGCGACCCCTCCACCGTCGCAGGCAAGTACATTGTCGTCTGGAAAAAAGGCGACGATGGGACATGGCGTCTGCATCGGGACATCTGGAACTTGGGTGCGGCCCGATAGGGATGCCGTGACCCCTGAGACCGGGAGGGCGAAGTGTCGGATGAACCAATTACCGTTCTGATGGTCAATGAGTATCCTGACTACATTGATGCACAAGTATGGGCTGCTGAGCTAAAAAGCCGTGTGCCGCAGCTGGAGTTCAGGCTCTGGCCAGACGCCGGGGACAAAAGTGACATAGATGTTGTGCTGATCGACAAGGGCGCCAGTCCTGGCTTTTTTGAGCCATGACGGGGCTAAGCGCCGTCGTCTATTTGGGGGCCGGTGTCGAGGGTATTGATCTTCAGAGCATTCCCAAGAGTGTTCCGCTCATCAAGCTCGCAACCTGGGACCGCATACGCAGCAGGATTGCGTTCGTCATGTCCGGCGCTTTGCCGCGTTCCTTGGCCGCGCTCCCGACACCGCGACGACCGACGACATCCGGCGCTTCCAGCTGTATCAGCACGAGAACGGCGTGGGCCCTGCGACGATCAACGGTGCGGTTTCGGCGCTACGCTTCCTGTTCACGGTGACGCTGAAGCGACGCGATCTGGCGCGTGCGCTGGTGGTCACCCGATATCCGCGCAAGCCGTGGCCGCCACTAGATCCAGATGGTCAGATCCGTAGCTCTCCTCGATAAGCCGGTATTCCTTATCGACGTTGGCGGACTCGTTCTCCATCAATGCGATTTGCGCGTCGCTAAGACCGGATAGCTTTTTCGGCTGCGACGTCTCGGCAAGTTGCGACTGCGGCGTCGCGCCAACCAGGGATTTTGCGTAGTTGACCGAGAACTTGTTCATCGCGATCATCAATTGCGCCGCCTCGATCTGACGAACCGGGGCCAACTTCCGTAGTTCAATGAAACTATTCGTGGCACGAAACGGTCATTGAGCATTTCGGCCACTTCCGGGCAGATTCCTTTCAGCGAGAGTCGAATCGGCATTCCGCAATTTCCAGGACAGAAATCTGGCGGTGTTCTGGCCCACGGCCAAGTGGTGCCGTGCGCGTCTGTTGCTAACACCTTAACCCGCTCCGCCAAGTATTTTTGTGTAACGTCGTTCGCGCTGCCAATCAGGCCAGCAAAGTATCCGACCGGCTCTCGGTCATCCGCCAGCGGCCATCGAAGCGCCTCTTGACTGCGCAGGCTGGACGTCAGGAAGCGGACGTTGCCGTTGTTGGATTCGGTCGAGCACGCGGACACAATTCCGTCCGAATGTCGCCATGCAGGAGCGCGCTCAGGGGGACGCTCACATCCCGCCAGCTACGAAGCACACATCGGCTGCAGATAATGGGTGTCAGCAGAACGTCCGCTTCAGCCAAATGCTTCCCGATAGCGTCGGTTCATTCTCAATCGCCACATTTTCAGATTGGTCCAAGAAGGGCGGCTCTCGCCGCTGCCTGCGACTTCCGAGATCTGCGCTCCCGGCGGCTATGGTGCAACCGTGAACTTCCTAGAGCATTTCAATCAGTTCCCCATACATCGATCAGCATCTTGAGAAATCGCTCTGCCGCCGGCGACAAGGTGCCGCCGCGACGGCGAACCACGCCGATAGTGCGTGATATCTCGGGATTGCGGATGGGGCGGGTAATCAGAAAAGGATGGTCTTCTTGCGGGGTTGCCATTCGTGGCAGCACCGAAATCCCGAGGCCTGCCTCCACCAACCCGAGGGAGGTGGACAGATGCGTTACCTCGTAGAACCAGCGAAGCTTGATGTTCGATTTGGCCAGTGCCGCGTCGAGCAGCGTTCTGTTGCCACTTGATCGATGAACCGTGATCAGATGATAGGGCTCCAACTCCGCCCACTCCACCCATGGTTTTGCTGCAAGCAGGTGATCCTTGCGCGCTGCAAGCACGAATGGGTCTTCCGCGAGCCGCTCGAAGGTCAGGTCCGGATCGGACGTGCCCATGATGTTTATGCCGAACTCCACCTCCCCGCGTGCCACGGCCTGAAGACCGTCGGTCGCCGGCAAGTCCAGGATGCGAAAGCGGATGTTCGGGTACTCCTCATTGAACTGTCGGATGACGGTGGGCAGGAAGTAGAATGCCGCGGTAGGGAGGCATGCGATCGTCACCAATCCGCCTCGATTGGGTCCAACGTCACGGACAGCAAACAGAGAGCCATCGAACTCCTCCAGCATGCGTCGGACGAGCGGCACGAGCTCTGTACCCAGAGCAGTCGCGGATACACGCCTGGTTGTCCGCTCCAGGAGGGGCGACCCGATAACCTGCTCCAGCTTTTGAATGCGTCGACTCAACGCAGGCTGTGAGAGATGCAAGGCGTCGGCCGCGCCATGGAAGCTCTCCAACTCTACGACGCTCAGGAAGGCGCGAAGGTCAAGGATCTCGCAATTAATGCTCATCTTGCATCAATCCCCCGATTCTTAGCATTTCACAAATAAAAGCCTTCTTCCGATAATTGGATCAAAGAGCGCTGATTGATACGGCGGTGACATAATTCCGATGGAAGCACAAGCGATGAACGACCTGTTCGCGATCCCTTGCGTCCTGATGAGAGGCGGCACCTCGAAGGGTCCGTTCTTCCTGGCAAGCGATCTTCCCACGGCTGCCGCGCAGCGTGACGAGATCCTACTGTCCGTCATGGGCTCGGGCCATCCGTTACAGATAGACGGCATCGGTGGCGGCAACCCGGTCACGAGCAAGGTGGCTATCGTCGGACCTGCCAGCATTCCTGGCGCCGACGTGGACTATCTCTTTGCCCAGGTGCGGGTCGATCAACAGATTGTCGACACTTCGCCGAACTGCGGCAATATGCTGGCTGCGGTCGGTCCGTTTGCCATCGAAGCTGGACTTGTCCCGGTTCGTGGAGAAACGACGCTCGTCCGAATCCACAACGTCAACACCAGCAAGCTGATCGAGGCCGAAGTTCCCACTCCAAACGGCAGCGTCTCCTATCTCGGTGAAGCTGCGATTGACGGCGTGCCCGGCCGTGCGGCGCCAATCGCACTGACCTTCATGGACGCAGCGGGGGCCCGTACGGGACAGCTGTTTCCCACAGGCAGACCAGTCGACTTGATCGATGGTGTGGCTGTCACCTGCATCGACTGCGCCATGCCGATGATATTGATCGAGGCAAACTCGATCGGCGCAAGCGGCTTCGAGTCAGCGGCTGAACTGAATGCCGATAGGGAATTGCTAGCGCGGCTGGAAAAGCTGCGCATCGCCGCCGGCGAACTGATGGGCCTTGGAGACGTTTGCAATCAGGTAACGCCGAAGCCGGTGCTCATTTCCCGGCCAACGTCGGGAGGCGATATCAGCGTACGGTATTTTATGCCTCATCAATGTCATCCGTCGCTGGCAACCACGGGCGCCGTAGGGATCGCCACTGCCTGTATCAGCCAGGGCACGGTTGCGTCGCTCCTGATCGGCGTGCGTGCGCCTCCAGTCGTGCTTTCCATAGAGCATCCAAGCGGCCACCTGGACGTCAAGCTGTATGAAAGGGACGGCAAAGTCGTCGCCGGAATCCTTCGCACCGCCCGCCGGCTGTTCGAAGGACATGTATTCGCAAAACCTGTCACGCAACTGGGTTGCGCGGCATAATAACCGTGGCCGCCGGGAGGGCGCCACAAACAGGAGGAGAATATTATGCGCAAGCTCATGCTCGCCCTCGCGGCAACCGTCGCGTTTGTCGGCTCCGCGTTCGCGGAACCGGTCCGCATCAGCGTCGGCTCTTACAATCTCAACAATCTTCCATTTCCGGTCGCCCAGGGGCTCGGCCTTTATGAAAAGGAAGGCCTGGAGGTGACCGTCGAAAACTTCGCATCGGGCGGGTCAAAGACACTTCAGGCGCTTGTTGCCGGCTCGACTGATATCGCCGTCGGCTTCTACGACCATACGATCCAGATGCAGGCGCAGAAGAAGGCCGTCGTGGCCTTCGTGCTACTCGCTCGCAATTCCGGTCTCGTGCTGGCAGGCGGCAGCAAGAGCACGTTCGACCCGGCAAAGCCTGAAACGATCAAAGGTGCGAAAATCGGTATTACTTCGCCGGGCTCGTCTTCCGACTTTTTCGTTCGTTACTATTTGCAACGCCACGGACTGACCGCGGACGACATTTCGCTGATCGGCGTCGGCTCCGGCTCCGCCGCCGTTGCGGCGATCGAACAAGGAAAGGTCGACCTGCTCGTCAACTACGATCCGGCGGCGACCTTCATCGAAGCCAAGGGTGTCGGCAAGATCCTGATCGACGCGCGCAGCGACGAGGGCGCCAAAGCGATCTATGGTGGGATCTACCCGACCTCGGTCCTATATGCCACGCAGAGCTTTATCGAGGCCAATCCGGAAACCATCCAGAAAGTCACCAATGCGACTGTCAAAGCGCTTGCGTGGATGGATAGCCACTCCGCTGAAGAGATCGTCGAAAAGCTGCCGAAGGAGTTTATTTCCGGCGATCGTGACACCTACGTCAAGGCGGTCGAGAACGCGAAAGCGATCTTCTCAAAGGACGGGCGCATCAACGAGGAAGACATCAAGACGCCGCTTGCCGTCCTGAAGAGCTTCAACGAAAAAGTCGCCGCGGCTGAAATCGATCTTGCGAAAACCTACACGAACGAGTTCGTCGGCAAGGTCCCGAACGTCCCCGCCAACTGACAGGAGGAGGTCATGGCATTGGCCGTAGTAAAAACCGCCCCCCCGGCGAACAACCGTCATCAAGCAAAGTCGATGGTTTCCCTCGACGCGGTCACCATGGCCTTCGGTGCCTATGTGGCGGTGCAAGATGTAAATCTGAAGGTCTCCGATGGCGAGTTCCTCGCCATCGTTGGCCCAACCGGCTGCGGCAAGAGCACGATACTCAATGCGGTTGCCGGCCTGCTGAAACCAGCGAGTGGCACCGTATCAATCGATGGTCAGCCGGTGCGCGGGATCCAGAACGACATCGGCTATCTCTTCCAGCAGGATGCATTGCTTCCGTGGAAGACCGCGATCGAGAACGTGGAACTCGGCCCCATGTTCAAGGGTGTCGGCGCTGCCGATCGTCGTGGGCAGTCGATGAGATGGCTGGCGAAAGTCGGGCTCAAGGGCTTCGAGCATCGCTATCCGCATCAGCTCTCAGGCGGTCAACGCAAGCGGGTGCAGATGGCACAGGTGCTGATTACTGGTCCCAAGGTTATCCTGATGGACGAGCCTTTCTCGGCGCTGGATATTCATACCCGCCACCTGATGCAGAATGAGCTGTTGCGGCTTTGGCAGGAGGAGCGGCGCGCCGTTGTGATGATCACACACGACCTGGAAGAGGCAATTGCTCTCGGTGATCGGGTCGTGGTGCTTGCCGCCGGACCATGCTCGCACGTGATCGACAGCTTCCCCGTCGACCTTGAACGCCCGCGCGACGTCGCCGAAATCAAGCTCGATCCACGCTTCATGGATCTTTATCGCAGTATATGGTCGTCCCTGCGCGGCGAAGTGGAGAAAAGCTATGAACGCCACGACTGAACGCTCTATCCAGGCCGCGCTTTTGGTGGCAATTGTCGGCGGCTGGCAGCTCGGTGTTATGGCAGGGGTGATCGACGTCTTCTTTTTTCCGGCGCCGGTGGACATCTTCAAACAGATTGTATCCTGGGTGATAGACGCCAGCTTTTATAGACATGTAGCGATCACTCTGACGGAAACCGTGCTCGGCTATTTGGTCGGAACGGCACTTGGCGTGGCGGCAGGCGTATGGCTCGGTCTCAGCCGTTCGGCCGCGCGCATTCTGGATCCTTTCATCAAGGGCCTGAATGCAATTCCCCGTGTCGTGCTTGCGCCTATCTTCGTACTTTGGCTCGGCCTCGGTCTCTGGTCCAAGGTGGCGCTCGCGGTCACGCTGGTGTTCTTCGTCACCTTCTTTAACGCCATGCAGGGCGTCCGTGAAGTGAACCCGGTGGTGCTATCGAACGCCCGCATTCTGGGAGCCAAGCGGTCCGACTTGCTTCGCCACGTCTACTTCCCCGCGGCGGCAAGCTGGATTCTGTCGTCGTTGCGCACATCCGTCGGCTTTGCCGTCGTCGGGGCGATTATCGGCGAATATCTTGGCGCTTCGGCCGGGCTAGGCTATCTGATCGCTCAGGCGGAAGGCAATTTTGATGCGGTCGGCGTCTTCGCAGGCATCCTGATCCTGGCGATCTTCGTGCTGATTATGGACAGCATCCTGGACGTCGCTGAGAAGCATCTCATCAAGTGGCGACCGAGCGCTACCGAACGGCCTGCATAACGATCATTAGCGGGGACCGAGAAGCCTGTTCACTGGCGTTCTCCCTTTGGCCAAGAAGGGAGAAGCCCACTCACTGGGAGGTATCGACTTTCCAGCCCTCCAAGTTCCGTTCCCCTCAGAGTTGTTTGGGCGGAGCCTACCAGCATAATGGACGGCGATCGGCCGGGTGACGAGTCGGCGGAACAGTTCCCCGAGCACCGGCACTGGAGGAGGAAGGTCGGGCGCGATGACATCCACCTGCTTCCGTCCGGCGCCATGCGGCTGCCCGGCATGACATGCGGATGGTGCCGCAGCGCCCGTTCCGATGAGTGGGAACATAGGTGCAATGCCAGTGCGCGCACCGAGATGCTTGGGATCCGCCCCGATCGTCGGCATCGTCTGCGACGCCCTGCTGGCACAATTCTGCCCTCAGGCGCGAACCGGTTCGCGCCTGAGCGCAGAATACTCATGGTTCAGGGAAGCCTCTATGCGCATAGGAACAACCGCGGCCGGCACGAAGCCGGTCGCGGGTTTGATCTCGGGCGGATGTGATCAGAGCCGCTCAGCCCGGATTTTCAGGATCTGATACAGCATGTTCCGAATTCGCTGCCAAACGGTCAGCCGCTTGGTCATGCCTTCCCCTCCTGTTCATCGCAGATGCCTGGGTTGCGGGTCAGATGATCTGTGCTGCCAACGCCGTACCGACCACCGACGTGCCGACCCCTGCCGTGCGGATGGCTCCCGGCCAGCGCCGAAGTGTCAGGGCGGCCAACGCGCCGGTCGCGTGAAGAGCCGAGGTGGCGACCACGAAGCCAACCGCATAAGCGATGCCGCTGGCAGTCTCGGGAATTTCGACGCCGTGGGCATTGCCGTGGAAGAGGGCGAAGAGGGCAGTCAGCGAGGCAGCCACAGCGAGCGGAGACGGCTTGGCAAGCATCATCATGGCGCCGAAGACTACCAGCGATAGCGCTATGCCGGTTTCCAGTGAGGGCAGGCCGATGCCGGCGATACCGAGCAGGGCGCCAGCGACCATCGCCGAGACAAAGCACGACGGCACGATGATGATCCCCCTGCCGCCGGCGCGAGCGGCAATGATGCCGACAGCCATCATGGCAAGCAGGTGGTCCATACCGGCCAGCGGGTGCTGAAGGCCGTCTACAAACCCATGGGCATGAAAACCGCCGCTATGGGCGAACGCCAATGAGGGGATGAGGGTTGTGGCGGCTGCCAGGGCGAGTCTGCCGAAGAATGAAAGCGTTCTGTTCATGGTTCTGGACCTGTTTGATAGAGGTGCGATCGGTTCAAGGCCGATGCTCATTGTCCGGCCCCTGGCATGGTGAATTGTGCGGCGCCGGACCTGTCGGCCAGAAGCCGCGCCTCGCCGAAGTCGAGGGGGCTTTGTCCCCTGCCGTCATGGTAGACGAAGGCCAGGCGGCGCCGGCGGGACGTCAGTTTCGCGGGCAGCGGGTGATAGGTGACGCCGGCGCCACCAATCAGCGGCATGACGGCGCCGACATCGACCATGTCCTGCGTCTCGACGCGCAGGAGATGCAGCCGCATGCCGTCGGCGGTTTCGCCGACGAAGGGAATTCCGGCGAGGCGCAGGAAACTGGAGGGGTCGGGCGCCCGCGAAAACCCTTCGAGAAACGCGATCTCGACGAGATCGAGATCCGTCGCCCCCGCGTCGGCGGGTTCGGGCGCGAGGTCGTGCGGCAGATGCGGTGTCTGCCATTGCAACGGCTTGCCGGCCGGCCCGTTGTGGCCGACGGGGTGCGGATGGTGATGATGACCGTTCGGCCCGTGATGGTGACCGTCGCCATGGTCATGGCCGTGGTGATGATGATCCTCGTGCATGTCAAAAGCTCGTCGGCTTGTCGATGATGGATTTGTGTTTGCCGAGATTGCCGTGGGCGACCATCGAGCCGAGCGCCTCGACGACCACCCGCACGCCAAACAGCGCCGTGATGTCCGACGTGTCGTAGGGCGGCGACACCTCGACCACTTCCAGTCCGCAGATGCCGGGCGCAGAAACCAGCCCGAGCAGCTTCAGTGCCTCGCGCGGCAGGAACCCGCCGGGCTCCGGCCAGCCCGTGCCCGGCACGAAACCGCAATCGATGCTGTCGACATCGAAGGAGATGTATACGGCGTCGGTGTCCTTCCATGCGAGCTCGAGCGCGATCTCCGCCGCCTTCTCCAGCCCCATCTGTTCGATATCGGAAATCGTCAGCACGTTGGTGCCGCGCTTCCGCGCCTCGGCGACGCCGTAGCGGGGCACCTGCCAGCCGCCGATGCCGAGCTGCACCAGATTGGTGGCCGAGACGTTCGGCAGGTTTGTCGCCCAATACCAGGGCGTCGTGTGCATACGTTCGTCGAGATCCTTTTCCTGGATGTCGATGTGGCGGTCGAAATGGATGATGCCGATGCGCTTGGAGGTCACGTCGGCGATGCCGCGCACGCACGGAAATCCGATCGAATGGTCGCCGCCGAGCATGATCGGCAGCGCCCCAGAAGAGGCGACATGGCTGACGCCCTTGGTGATCTGGTCGAAGCTCTTTTCGAGATTGGCGGGGATGGTGAAGACGTCGCCGGCGTCGCAAAGCGTCATCTGCTCGCGCAGGTCGACACCGAGCTCGTAATTGTAAGGCGTGTAGAGCGCCGAGATGCGGCGAATGCCTTGCGGCCCGAAGCGGGTTCCGGGCCGGTAAGTGGTGCCGCTGTCGAAAGGAATGCCCATGACGGCAGCGTCATACCTGCCGACATCGCGGACGTTCTCGACATAAGGCGCCTTGAGGAAGGTATTGATGCCGGCGAAATGCGGCAACTCGCCTCGCGCGAATGTCGGGATCGACTTGTCGATGATCGAATCCGATCCGGGCAGGCCCATGTCGAGTGCCCATTTCTGTTCCTTGCGCCAGCCATCCTCGGGCAGCTTTCCTTCCGCCTCGATCGACTTCCAGCCCTGCATGTCGCGGATCTCGAAGTTCGGATGGTGGAAGCGTTGGCGTGGCTGGCGGTCGGTGAGCCCGGCGCGGCGATGCCGGCGTTCTGGACTATCTCTGTGCATGAAAACCTCCTTCACGACGCCGTCGTCGCGATTGCGCTATCCAGTCGGGTCGTCCCGACCATCGCGGCCACTTCGGCCACGTCTCGTGCGGAAGCCCGGTTCTTGCGATCGAGCTTCAGATCGTAGGTGATCGTCGCGCCATAGGCGGACGGGAACTGGGGGTCGTGGCGCACCTTGTCGAAGACCAGCACGCGGGTGCCGAGCTTGAATGCCTCGCCGATATCGTGGGTGACCATGACCACGGTCATGCCGTGTTCGGTCCAGAGCTCGGTAAGCAGCTCATGCATCTCGATGCGAATGCCGGGATCGAGCGCGCCGAAGGGCTCGTCGAGAAGCAGGATCTGCGGCCGGCCGAGCAAGGTCTGCGCGATCGCCAGCCGTTGCTGCATGCCACCCGACAGCGAAGCCGGATAGAGGTCGCGCGCATGGGCAAGCCCGACCCGTTCCAGCATGGTTTCGGCCTCTTGCCTGGCGCTTTTGCGCCTGGCGCCGAAGACGCGGCCGAACGGTCCCCCCGAACGGAAGTCCTCGACCAGCAGCAAGTTCTGCAACGCGGTCAGATGCGGAAACACGGAATAGCGCTGGAAGACGATGCCGCGCTGCGGCGTCGGCTCCGGCACGATCGGCTGGTCGCCGACGACGACCACGCCGCCACTTTGCTGTTCCTGGCCAAGCAGGATGCGCAGGAACGTCGATTTTCCACAACCGCTGGCGCCAACCAGCGACAGGAATTCACCCGCTTCGGCGGAGACGTTGACCCGTTCCAGCACGCGGGCGTCGCCGTAGCTCTTCTCCAGCCCATGGACGAGGATCCGGCTCATCTGGTCCGCACCGGATGAGCCCAGGGCGAGATGATGTGAGAGAGCCGCACGAGCAGCCAGTCGGTCATCACCGCAAGCAGCGAGATCCAGGCGACGTAAGGCAGTATGACGTCCATCGACAGATAGCGACGAACGAGGAAGATGCGGTAGCCGAGCCCCTCGGTGGAGGCGATGGCTTCTGCCGCGATCAGGAACAGCCATGCCGGCCCAAGCGCCAGCCGTACGCACGTGATGAGACGCGGCATCACCTGTGGCAGCACCAGCCTGAGCACCATGGTCCAGCTGTTGCCGCCGAGCGTCTGTGCCTTGGCGACGAGCTCCGGCGGCAATTCCATCACCCGGTTGGCGATGTCACGCACCATGACCGGTGCGACGCCGAGAGCGATCAAGGTGATCTTGGCCGTTTCGCCGAGGCCGAGCGCAATGAACAGGATCGGCAGCAGCGCCAGTGGCGGGATGACGCAGACAACTGTGACCAAGGGCAGCAGAAAGGCCCTGACGCGCGGGATGAAACCTATGGCGACGCCGAGGCTGAGCGCCACCAGCGTGGCCATGCCGACTCCGGCGAACAGCCTGATCAGGCTGGCATAGGTGTCGGCCCACAGGATCAGGTCGCCGGAGCGCTTGTCCGGCACCGTCGCCAGGTCTGAAAAGGCCGACCACATCTGTGCAGGGGAAGGCAGCAGCTTGTCGCTGGGATTGACCGCCAGCCTTTGCGCCGAAGCGAAGAGATAGGCAATCGCCACGGCGGCAAACGGCAGCGTCCCAAGCAGCAACGCTCCGCCGCGCGAGACCGTCGCGTTGATGAGACGAAGCCGCGCTTTCGGCCTGCTAAGTTGCAGGCGCGCGACTTCGGGACCCACCGCGGCCTGCATGATGCCGGTTCCTCTGGCTAGCATGTCGCGCTCCCGCGTCAGAGCGTTCCGCCCGCTGCCTCTGCCATAAAGGCCGGATCGAAGCGCAGCTTGACATTGTTGACATCGCCCAGCGTCGAGCTGTCGGGGAAGCTCATGCCGATCACGTCGACGCTTGGCGCGTTGGTACCAAGAATGCCGTGGCTGAACAGGAAGTTGCGCACCAGATCCATGGTCTTCGGCAGTTCGGCGCCGTTGGTGAATGCGACCGCCTTGGCCGGCTCGAAGAACATCGCCGTTGATGCAAGCTGAGCGTCGAAACCGGCAAGATCCGTACCCGACGCCTTGGCCATCTCTTCCTTGGCCGCCTTGCCTTCGGGCGTGCCCGAGGTCATCAGCGCCATGGCTTCATACCATGCACCGACAAGCGCCTTGCCCAAGGCCGGATTGTCCTTCAGCATCGCGGTGTTGACGACCATCATGTCTATGATCTCGCCGGGAATCTCAGTCGAATCAAATACCTTGTGGGCGCCCGGCATGGCGGCGATTTCCGAGACCAGCGGATTCCAGGTGACGACGGAAGTGACATCGCTGGTGCCGTAGGCAGCGACCATGTCGGCATCAGAGGTGTTCACCACCGTAATGTCCTTTTCGGCCAACCCCACCGTCTCCAGCGCGCGCGCAAGTAGGTAATGTGAGACGGAAAGCTCGACGAGATTCACCTTCTGGCCGGCAATATCCTTGAGCGCGGCCTTGTTCTTGAGGATGACCGCGTCGTTGCCGTTGGAGAAATCGCCGACGATCAAGGCCGTCGTGTCGACACCGCCGCCGGCCGGGATCGAAAGCGCATCCATGTTGGTCATCGAACAGCCGTCAAAGCCGCCGGCGGTGTACTGGTTGATGCTCTCGACATAGTCGTTGATGCGGGTGATCTCGACATTGATGCCGTATTTGTCGGCCCATTTCTTCATGATGCCGCTGTCGGAAAGATAGCCCCACGGCATCCAGCCGACATAGATCGACCAGCAAATCTTGAAGTCTTTCTTCGGCGCCGCTTCCGCGGCCGATAGGGAGGGAAGGCTGAGTGAAGCGGCTAGAATGATTGCGGCCAGTTTGCGAAGCATTGCATACCCCTGTTTGCGATCCGGATTGCGTCCGAACGTCTGTTTGGGGGGTTCACGGAGCGCGCATCCGGGAGAGGTTCGCGCCAGCAAACCCGTGCAGGGTTCTCCCGGGATTTTGGCCCGCCGTGTTCCGCCGGATGCCTCAATGCATCTCAAGCGGTCGCGTCTCTTGGACCAGCACCGTGATCGACACGGCCGGAACCCTAGACGCTCTGCACGTGAACAGCGAAGCAAGGGGCGTGCCAGTCTGGAAAGGCGTCCTGAGGCGGCCTTTCCCCGGCTTTGCAGGCAATCGCGTTGTGCTGATGCCACAAAAGTCATCGCAACGCCGACAGATTAGGCAAAGAAAATCTAGCGTCACCAATGTGAGCCTTGTGCCCTGGGGACCTCCGCTGATGGCACCATCCTCTATGGTGGCCCACATACACGCCCAGTAGGGACACGTTCGGGGAGGGCGTGAGCGCGCGGCGGATCCGGATGCCAATTGGCGCCGACCCATGTGACGAGTGCGCCCGATCGTGCAAGGGCAATTCGTGAAATAAGCGCGACTGCAATGATGCTAGGCAAGCCCGATCGCGTGTCGGGAGGCAGTTGTGAAAGTTGCGATCATCGGACCAGGCTCGCTCGGGAAGGCCTTGGCGAAACGTCTTGGCCTCGCCGGGCACGAAATTCGCCTCAGCTTCAGTCGTGACGAAGGCAAGTTGCGCGCAATCGCGGCAACCCTCCATGTTGGCTTCGGTGCCCCTGACGAAGTAGCAAGATGGGCCGACGTAATTGCCCTGGCGACGCCATGGCCGGCTCTCGAGTTGGTGATGGGCGCGCTTGGCGATTTGTCGGGCAAGATCGTCTGGGACAATACCAATGCAGTCGCGCCTGACCTTTCCACGATGCTGCTAGGCACTACGACGTCTGTAGGCGAGGAGGTTCAGAGGCGCGCGCGGGGCGCACTTGTCGTCAAGTGCATTCCGACCTTTGCCGAATTGCTTGACAGGGATGATCCGCGTCTCAACGGGGATCCGGTGACGAGCTATGTCGCCGGCAATGACGCAGATGCCAAGGCGGCGGTTTGCCGGCTTCTCGCCGATCTACCGACAATGCCGGTCGATGTCGGCGATCTCACGGCCTCGCGCCTGATCGAGCCGATGATGCTGCTATTGGTCCAGCTCGCCTATCGGCACGGGATGGGGCCGACAATTTCCTTCAATCTCATTCGACAGGACGGAACCGGTTCATGACTGATTATCTACCCGCGCGGCGCAAGGCGATTCCAGTAGGACGTCTGCTGATCGATGGCCAATGGCGCGATGCCGTCAGTGGCGAGACTTCGACGACTTTTGATCCGACCACGGAGGCGGCGATCACCAATATTGCGAAGGCGGGCGTCACCGATACGAGCTATGCCGTCGCGGCCGCGCAGCGGGCTTTCGAGCAAGGACCCTGGGCGCGGACGCATCATGAGGAGCGTGCCAAGATCCTGTTTCGCATCGCCGATCTGATGGACGAGCGGGCCGAGGATTTCGCGGTGCGCGAGGCGATGGATATGGGTATGCCCTATCGCGATTTCCGCGATATCATCATGCCGCACTGCTCGGGACTGTTCCGCTTTCACGGCGGGCTCGCCATGAGCGCGATGGACGGCGCCTATCGTACCAGCTACGAACCAAATATCAGGATCCTGACCCGGCGTGAGCCGCTCGGCGTGGTCGCTGCGATCACCCCGTTCAATTTTCCCCTCGCGCTGTCCTGTTCGAAAATCGCGCCGGCACTCGCGGCGGGTAACACGGTCGTTCACAAGCCTGCGACCGACACGCCCCTGACGGCCCTCGCCCTGGCGCAAGTCATCCTCGACGCGGGCGTGCCGCCAGGCGTCTACAATCTCCTCACCGGGCCGGGCGGCACCATCGGCGACGCGCTGGTCAACGATGCCCGCGTCGACAAGATCGCCTTCACCGGGTCGACCGCCGTCGGCCAGGGCATCATGCGCAACGGTGCCGGGACGATGAAACACCTGACCATGGAGCTCGGCGGCAAGAGTCCCAATATCGTTTTTGCCGATGCCGATATCGATGCCGCGATACAGGCAGCCTTCTGGGGCATCTTCTGGAACAAGGGCGAGGTCTGCGTCGCCGGATCGCGCCTGCTGGTCGAACGCGCCTGCTATGACGAGGTTGTCGAGAAGCTGAGCGCCATGGCGAAGTCGGCGACGCTCGGCGATCCGCTGGACCCTGCGACCATGATCGGGCCGATCGCGTCGCGCGGCGAGTATGACAAGGTCTTGAGCTATGTCGAAGAGGGCAAGCACACCGCGCGACTGACCGCGGGCGGCGGCACCCGCCAGGTCAACGGCAAGGGCCTCTTCATCGAGCCGACCATCTTCGCCGATGCGACCAAAGACCTAAGGATATCGCGCGAAGAGATTTTCGGCCCCGTCCTGCCGGTGATTCCATTCGACAGCGAGGAGGACGCGATCCGGATCGCCAACGACACCAGCTACGGGCTCGCCTCGGGCATCCAGACCGGCGATCTCGGCCGCGCCTTGCGGCTCGCCGACCGGATCAAGGCAGGCACGGTCTGGCTGAACTGCTGGCACAAATACCATCCTAATGCGCCGTTCGGCGGCTTCAAGATGAGCGGCTATGGCCGCGAGCAGGGCCGCGAGGCATGGGAAAGCTACACCCAATACAAGACGATTTGGGCGAATCTTGGCGAACCAGTCGAGATGGCGCGATGAGCGTGCGCGATTCCAACCCGCTCGACCCGCTGCATCCAAAGCGGGTCGCAATGGTCCTTTCAAACCCGGCTGTGTCAACCACCACAGGCTGGCCGGTCGGGTTTTGGTGGAGCGAGTTAACTCATCCCTGGCTCGCCTTCACGGAGCGCGGATACGAAGTCGCGATCTTCTCGCCTGAGGGCGGCAAATGCGAGGCGGATGCGTTGAGCGACCCGCGTGATCCGTCCGGCTATTCGGATACGGATCTGATCTCGCTCGGTTTCCTGTCGACGCCGAAACTGGCGACGCTGGTGGAGACGACCCGGCCCATTGCAGAGCTGTCGGTCGACGCGTTCGACGCGATCGTCGTCGCTGGCGGCCAAGCGCCGATGTTCACCTTCCAAGGTGCGACTGAGTTGCAGCGGCTGTTCGTCAACTTTTTCGCGGCCGGCAAGGTCGCGGCCGCCTTGTGTCACGGCGTCGCGCTGCTGCGTTACGCGCGCCTCTCAACCGGCGAGCTGCTGGCCAAAGGGCGCACTGTTACGGGGTTCGCCAACGTCGAGGAGGACTTCGCCGACAATGCCGTCTGGGAGATGGGTGCGCTGCCGCACGGTACGCACCTGATGCCATGGCGGATCGAGGATGAGATGCGTGCGCTCGGCGCGAACTATGTTCAGGCCGGGCTGTGGCGCGATTTTGTCGTGCGCGACGGCAATTTGATCACCGGCCAGCAGAACTTCTCCGGAGCGGCTACCGCCCGTCTTGTCATCGAGGCGCTCGGTGGCTGAGGACCAAAGGCCGCTCCTTCGGTGAAGTTCGAGAGTCAAACTCGCCGTCAGGACGGCGATGCCAAACGACGTGGGCCCAATAGGATCCGGGGTCCGTCCAAGAACTCCACGTCAAACAACCACTATCAGCAGCGAGGATGAACCATGGCCGTAGTGACGACACTTGATATTGCCGGCCTGACGGCCGAAGATTATAGCCGCATCCTCGATCGGATCGGCGTGGAGAAACGGCCCGCTGGCGGCATCTACCAGCACATCGCGCATGCCACCGACGATGGCTATCGCATCATCGAGATATGGGACGACAAGGCAGGCCTGGAACTCTTCTTGCAGGACACATTGTTTCCCGCCGCACAGGAACTGCAAATTCAGCGTGAAATGACCATTATGATCCAGACACTGCACAACATCTTTGTGCCCCGGATTGGTGAACTGACTGCGCTGGCAAACGATGCGCCTGGTGGACCATTCAAACGGGCCAAAGTGTAGACGTCAAGGATCGAGGATGCGGCGATCGATCATCGAAGTCCTGCAGGAACTTGCGTCCGGACGCCCGGTACAACGATGGTGACCGCGGCAAGTGCAAAGAGGTTGTTCTTTCCTGCCGGCGACTATCGCCATGCGCCGGCCGGAGTCGTTCAGCTGCGTGTGATTCGCAGCGGTTCATCCTATGCAGAGATCGATCTTGGCCGCGGGCTGCGGCGCGTCTTCACCCGCCCCGGCGACCTGCTGCTCAGCCTTCCCGAGCGTGCCACGCGGTTCAAGATCGAGGAGCCGCGCGAGCTGACGATGATCACCGTTGACTCCGCTCTGGCGTCAAGGCTCCTGGTATCCGCAGGCGGGACCCCCGAGGACCTGGTAATCCTGACCGATCGACCGATACGCGATTCGCTGGTGGCCGAGTTGTGCCGACGCCTCGAAGGCGACCCGCCAGCCAACCCCATCGTCCGCGAATGGACGCTGGGCCTGGTTTTCGCGAACCTGCTCCGTCTCGGGCATGCACGTCAGCGGCAGCAGAAGTCTCCGGTCCTAACCTCGCAGCGGTTCGACCGGGTTCTCGCTGCGATTGACGGCGATCTGGAAAAGGGGGTGTCGATCGACCATCTTGCCGGAATCGCGGGAATGCCACGACGCGCCTTCACCGCCGCCTTTCGCGAGGCGACGCAATTGCCGGTACATCAATTCATTTTACGCCGCCGCGTTGATCGCGCGGTCGAGCTTTTGGAAAATAGCGATCTGCCGCTGGCCGAGATTGCTCAGCACGCGGGTTTCACTCACCAGGCCCATATGAATCGCGTCGTGACCCGATTGAAAGGGCTGTCGCCAGGCCGGCTGCGGTCTCGCAGGCGCGAGGGCTGACTTGTGATCTATTCCAGCATCAGGATTCGAATGGCGGAGACGTGATTTGCTGAAACGTCCGTTGGCTAAAATGCCCGACAGTTTGCGTGCAGAGCTCGAGGCCGCAAATCTGATGCCTGCTTTCAAGCAACGGCCTCCCTATCAGCGTAATGATTACTTGCATTGGATCGAGCGCGCCCGTCACCCGGAAACACGCCGAAAGCGCATAAATCAGATGATTGACGAGCTTACGAAGGGAGGAATCTACATGGGCATGCAACAAGAGCTGGTATCGCCGCGAAGCTAGCAGATCGGTCAACGATCATTTTCCAATCCGTGGCTTATCGAGATCGGGTGCTTTCCGGATTAATCTTCATCGGTTTCCCCGCGCTTTTGCGCAGAGGATGCAGAGAGCCAATAGTGATAATCGAACCTATCCTCCATTTTCGTTTGCGGCAGGTGGCCTTATGATCGTGACATCGCAGACCAACAACGTGCTCGGTAGCACGTCGGGAAGGTGGCGCGTCTGGTCGCTCTCGGACGGTTACATCGAGATGCCGGCAGACCTTCTGCGGGACCCGCAGGACAATCCGGTGCCGCAAGCTGCGCAGGCAGGGGCGCTTCGCCTGTCTGTCAATTGCTTTGCGCTCGCAGGTCCAGGCGTTGACGGCGTTCTGATCGACAGCGGAGGAGGGGGTTGGGCCCCGACAGTGGGGTGTCTTGAGCAGGCCATGGCGGAAGCCAAGATCGACCCGGCTTCGATCACGGTCTTGGCGCTCACCCACGCCCATCAGGATCATGTGCACGGACTTTTGACCCCCGACGGCCGAGTGCTCTTTCCAAACTTGAAGGCGATCGTAATTCCCGAGGCGGCTGTGGAGGGCTTTTTCGCTTACGCGCACCTTGCGCAGTTCCGGCCCCTGCTGAAGCCCGGCCAGAATGGCGACCAGGTGGGTGAGCGATTGAGGGCGGTCGCCCTGCCCGGTCATGCTGCCGGTCATACCGGCTACGCGTTCGACACGGACGAGGACCGTTTCCTATTCTTCGGGGACATCGTTCATGTGCCGGCCTTGCAGTTCGGCAATCCCGCGTTCAGTTGGGGCTATGACGACGATCAGCTGACCGCGCGCACAACCCGCCTAAAGGTTTTCAGTGACGCGGCCGAGGCGGGGACGTGGATCGCCGGCGCGCACCTTGGCTGGCCGGGCATCGGTCGCGTGGTGCGTCAGGGCGAGGCATACGGCTATGAGCCGGCTCGAGCGATGCCGCCGCGTTCAGAGTGATACCGCATCTTTCCTGTCGCGCCATGCCTTGGCTAAACCTCGATCCCTGGCCATGAAGTGCTCTATCACGGAGGAATGGGGCCTTATGGGACCGGAGACGTCTTTGCCTGGCTCCAGCGCAGGACTTCAGCATATGTGACCAGCCCCCGATGCACCGCAGCCGAAAGCTCTTACGTCACCTTCACGGGTTTGTCGTCCTCAAGTGCGCCATATGTTCGACTGGTTGATTGTCGCGGAACTATACGGAAAGGTTTCTGATTTTGGCACACGAAAAAAATCAATTAAATCAGCGGCAGCGGCACATCGTCCGGCCCACCAAAGTATTCTTGATCCACTGGCGGCCGATCGACGCCTGAGGCTTACCGGATCGGCGTCTCGCCGCGAAACAGCGGCTGGTGCGCCCGCATCAAGGCGGCGATCCGGTCAGCGACTTTCCGTACCGGCGGGGAGTGACGTTCCTCGTGATGGGTGACGATCCATTGGTCGGTTTCGAGTTCGGGGATAGGCTGAGCGACGCGAACCAGCCGCGGATCGCCGTCACCGACGAAGCACGGAAAGACCGAAAGGCCGGCGCCGGCGGCCACCAGTTCACGCACCGAATGGGTGTTGTTGCCGCGTACGGCGATGCGGTCGCCGTGATGGGCTTGCAGCCAGCGCGCCGAGGCAATGTTTGCGCCTTCGCCGGTGACGCCGACGAACAATCCGGCGGCGATGCCGTTGATCAGGTGGCGTCCGGAATAAATGGCGTGGGCGACCTTGCCGCTCTGACGGCCGGCCAGCCACTGCTCGGTCGGGCGCTTGCTGCGGATACCGATGTCGGCGGCACGCCGGCCGATGTCGACCCGGTCGGTGGTGGTGACAAGCTCCACCCTTATGCCGTCATCGACCGTCCAGATCTCGCCGATATGGGCGGAAACGAAGGCCGAGGTCCATGGCCCGGCCGAGATGCGGACAATGCGGTCGGGCAGATTTCCCTCGCGCCAGCGGGTCAGCGACTGCATTGCCGCCTCGACGTCTTCGGCGCGCCGCAGCAGTTCTTCCCCGACCGGGGTCAGCCGATAGCCGGTCTGCTGGCGCACGAACAGAGGTCCGCCGATCTGCTTTTCGAGCGCGGTGACGCGTCGTCCAAGGGTGGCTGCGCTGAGGCGCGTGGTTCCCGTCGCTGCGCTCAAGCCACCCAGCCGCGCAACGTCGAGAAACAACCTGAGATCGTCCCAGCCGATATCCATTTTGCAGAAATGAAAAACTCCTTGCGACCGTGGCTGTAGCGCGAAGCGAGCACCACGCGCAAGTATGGAGGCGTTGGACAATCCTGCCTGGCGGGGCGTGACAAGCGCCTCGGCTGGCCAAGAAGCGAACTCAACCCTTTCGATCGCGCATGCGATTGGCGCAGATGCTTTGCGCTTTCGATCAACCCAGGCGCGCGGGCATTCTGCGGGCCAAAGGAGACGATCATGTTGGATGAACTTCGATACCGTTTCGCCCGCTGGATTGCCTATCGCCAGACGCTTGCGAGCTTGAGGCAGGCCCGGGACAGCACACTGGCGGATGCCGGCATTTCTCGCGAAGAGATCCGCGAGCGTGCCCGCCGCGCCAGCTTGCGTCGTTGAGGAACCGGGCATGCAGATGATGATGCTTTGGGATGGCCGCTCGGTACCGCGCATCGGCATCGGCACCTGGGCGGCGGGTGGCCCCGCGCGCTGGCGTGACACGGCGACAGTCTATGGCGAGGTCGACGATGTCAGGTCGCAAGCCGCGCTGGCGATGGCCTATGAGATCGGGGCGCGGGTGTTCGACACGGCTGCCGCCTATGGCGCCGGCAATGCCGAACTGATCCTCGGGCGGGCGTTGAAGGGTAAGGACGAAGCCGTCATCGTCACCAAGGTCGGCTATTTCGGCGATCCCGAAACGCGCAAGATCGCACCCGAGGATGCCTCTGCCGCGGCGATCCGGACATCGATCGACAATTCGCGGCAGCGCCTGCAGCGCGATTGTATCGACGTCGTGCTGCTACATATCAACGAGTATCCGATCGAGCGCGCCGGCGAGGTGTTCGATACGCTCGGCCTGTTGCGCCAGGAGGGCAAGATCGGCGGCTTCGGCTGGAGCACCGATCACCGCGAAAGGCTTGCCGCCTACGCGCCGCGCGAGGGGTTCGTCGCCGTAGAGAACGACTTCAATGTGTTTACCCCGGCGAACGAGCTGATGGCCGTTGCGGCGCGCGAGAACCTCGTCTCGTTCAGCCGGCTGCCGCTGGCAATGGGGCTGCTCACCGGCAAATACACGCCGGCCATGCGGCTGCCCACCAACGATGTGCGCGGCGGGAATGCCGAATGGATGGTGTTTTTCAGGGATGGCGCCGCCAACCCGCACTATCTGTCAAGGCTCTCGGCAATCCGCGACCTGCTCACCTCGGGCGGTCGCACGCTTGCGCAGGGCGCGCTCGGCTGGATACTCGCCAAGTCGGCAATCGCCCTGCCGGTTCCCGGCTTCACGCGGCCCGAGCAGGTCGAGGACAATCTCGGCGCGCTGGAAAAAGGGCCGCTGCCGGCAGCGGTGATGGCCGAGATCGACACCGTGCTGAAAATTGCCGAGACTGCTTAGAGTGTGGCGAATCCGAAATTGGCATTGGCGATAAGCGGCCAACTTCGATCTGTCGGATGTCCGCCGGTATCGCATCTTCCTTGGTCAAGCTTCCGTGGCGCAATTGAACAAAGACGGAGCGGCGGACACGACTCGAGTCGAAGGTCCGCCGCTCCGGTTTTTAGATCAAAGAGTGGTGCTGCCACGGAAGATGGGTGGCGAGCTGCGCTTGAGCTGCGCCGTCGACCGCGTCGCTGTCGAGAGAGAGCGACCCGGTTGAGCTGTCAAAGATGATGTGGTGGGAACCATCATCGGTGGCCGTATCAGCAGGGGAAGCATGCAAAGAAAGCCCACCCGACTTAAGCTCGGTAAGAGCGGCTTGATCGAGGTGGAGCTTGTCCTGGAGCTTGCTGAAGTCGAAGGCATCGTTGCCTCCGTGACCGGACATGATCTCGGCGGCGGCGCCGTTCTTTGCCTGGGCGCCGACATTTTCATCGGGCTGGACGGTTTGCGCGAACCCGTGGCGGATCAGGCTGGTAGCCGTCTTGTCGGATGGGTCGTTGGTCGGGAGAAGCTCCGAGCCCGCCGAAAGAGAATGGCTCAACGCAGCCAACAGGCGGCCAACGCCGCCGTCCTCGCTTACCTTGTCGCCGGCATTATCGTGGTTGGTGTCCGTCGTACTGCCGTCGCCGGCGAGGAGGTGCGAAAGCGCGGTCTTGCTATCACTGCCATCGCTGGTGGTGGCGCCGGAGGCGGCGGTGTCCGTCGAACTGCTATTGCCAGCGAGGAGGTGCGAAAGCGCGGTCTTGCTATCACTGCCATCGCTGGTCGTAGCGCCGGAAGCAGCGGTCGGAGTCGAAGTGCTGTCGCCGGTGGCGTCATGGGAAGGGGCAGTCACAGTCGAACTGCTATCGCTGGTGGCGGTGTCGGAAGGGGGTGTCGCGGTAGCACTAGCGTCGCTGGTGGCGTGGGAAGGGGCAGTCACAGTCGAAGTGCTATCGCTGGTGGCGGTGTCGGAAGGGGGCGTCGCGGTAGCACTGGCGTCGCTGGTGGCGTGGGAAGGGGCCGTCGCAGTCGAAGTGCTGTCGCCGGTGGCGTCATGGGAAGGGGCAGTCGCAGTTGAACTGCTGTCGCCGGTGGCGTCATGGGAAGGGGCAGTCACAGTCGAAGTGCTATCGCTGGTGGCGGCGTCGGAAGGGGGTGTCGCGGTAGCGCTGCCGTCGCTGGTGGTGGTGTCGGAATGTTCGGCTCCGGTGGTAGCGAGGTTGTGCTCCCGGAAAACGGCTTGCAGTTCGGACGAGCTTTCAAGCGCGGTGTCGCCGTTCTGCGTTCCCCATTTATAGGTGTAGTCGAAGCCGGGCGTCGGCACCAGTGCGGCCCAATGATCGATCATGGTTTGCATCTGTTCGGGGGTGGGCATGACCTGTCTTCCGCCGTCGGAAGTCTCCCAGTTACCGCCGCCGAAGGCCTGATAGACCGGAACGATGTTGTTAGCCGGGATGCCGGATTTCACCGCTGCAGCCACGGCTCGATCGATCATGTCGTAGTCGACCGTGTCCGTTCCCGTGCGCACCGGATA
>NZ_JAMYRY010000037.1:0-54972 GCF_040321655.1 Mesorhizobium sp. M0306
CGACAAACTGGCAGCCAACTTCCTCGCCATGATCCAACTCGCCTCAATGCGACTGTGGCTTCGCGCTTATGAGTCTACGGCCTAGACGGCCCTGATCAGCCGGAGCAGAGAAAGCGCTTCGAAAAAGCTCCCCTTGCGAAAGGCAAGATAGGTCGGCTCTTCGACACCGTGGAACCGGCGCTTGAAGGCCGCCTGCCCCTGCAGGTTGAAACGGGTGCGATTGACCCAGGGCGAGTCATAGGCACGCTGGAAGGCGCGCCGCCAGAAATCGCTTTCGGCAAACCCGCTAGGTCCGATTTCGACAAGCGGCGACAGGCCGAGGGTGACGGCGGAAACACCTTCGTCGCGAAAACGGTCGACCGCAAATTTGGTCAGGCCGATCTCGGCATGCGCCGAGGCATCGATGTGCTTGCGCTTGAACGAGGTGGTGTAGCCGATGATCTTGCCGTCGCTGAACAGCGGATCGAAATCCAGCAAGGCCACGAGCTCCCCATCCGGACCGTGCAGGACGAAACGGCGCATATCGACGCCAAGGTGATCGGCAAAGGGCCTGTTGAGAAATCTCATCTCCCAGCGCTTGACGATGCGGTCGGCCCGCCAATTATGGGAGAGCCTGGCAATCTCGTCGAGGAAGACGGTCCCGTTGTCCTCCGCGAAGGAAAACCCTTTCCTCAAGAGCCAGCGTTCGGAATAGCGCACTGTCTCATTGCGCTTTCCGGAAAAGTCGTGTCCGGGCAGGACAAGCCTGGTGTCGACGCCGAGGCGGTTGACCTGATAGCCAAGCCCGTCAAGCACGCGCGCCGTCTGTTCGCCGATCTGCACGAACCACGGGCTGCCGGCAACCTCGATGAAACGTCTGATATAGTCGCGCCGATCGGCCGGATCAGCCACTGGATCACCGAGCGCGAAATGATGTCGCGTTTTGCTGCCATAAGCGATGTAGCCGTGGGCATCGCCGAAGTAATGAAGCCCCTTCTGCACGGCGGTCGAATAGGCAAGGGAAAAATCACCATGGCGACGAACCAGCGCCAGGCGCTCGACATGGTTCAGCTGCAGCCGCGGTATTTTAGGCCCGTGGTTTTCCAGGAATCGATCGAAGCGTCTTCGCAGTGACGGCATGGTCGACTTTCGCGTGCCGGCTAGGCCGATGAAAGAGTTGACGGACCCCAAACCGATCATATTGCCGCGAGCTGATCCTTAACTGGGTGCGGCATGCTTACCCGGCCGAAACTGCCAGATTCCTAGGCGCAATCTGCCCCCGGTCCCGCCCAAAGGCGCACCACGCATTGTTGCCGGCGCCCAGCGCCTGACGGCTGGTTGCTGCTGCGCCCTTGGCGACACGAAAATCGATGCCACTTCGGAAGCGCTCAGGTCACCTGCCAAACACGATGCTCTTATCGAACTGCGCTCTGAGAAGATTCTGCTTGATCGGAAGCCAGGAACTCGTCGCGTTCTGCTATCCACAAATCGGCGTAGTCGACATTCTGCCACTCGGCAAACCACGGGCCGCCGCTGGTATAGTGGACCGCCTTAGGTGTGCCGATCGCAGGCTTTTCGTTCCAACCTTCGAGCCAATTCCACTCTACGGGCAATGAGCCCAGGTCTTTGTCGGCAACCCACTGCATTCGGTGAAGATAGGCGCCACTTTCCTGATTCACGACCTCTGGCGTGAGCGATTTGACCGAAGGATGCGCGCAATTGAACAGCATCAGCGACGACCAGTTTTTCCGAGGATAGGACGTCTGGACCACGCCATCCATCTTGGTCGTGGCCTTCGGCGTATAGTCATGCTGGACGCAATAGACCGCCTTGTCCGAGTCCGTGTATTTCAGCAGGCCCGCGACGTCACCAAGCCACAGGAAATCGCAATCGCAAAACAGGGCCCAACCCGTGTAGTCGGCGAGAAAGGGCGTGAGGAAGCGCGTGTAGGTGAACTCCGTTGAGGCGAGCGGATCTTTTTCCCGCCAATACAGCCCGCGGGCACGCATCTCGTCCTGCTTGATCGGAATGACGGAAACAGGCGCCGACGCATGTTTGAGCAGCGAGTGTCGCGCGACGTCGTACGCGATCGGCTCACGGCTGTCCCATCCGATAAATACCCTAAACGCATCAGTCATATTCACTACCCTGGCTTTCGATTTTAACGGTCGTACACTAACTAGTTGGCGATGGCTCGGCAACAATTGCGGTCAACCAAGCCGGTTTCTCACAGATTTGTCCTGGCCTCAGCCTTGCTTTTTTTGGTGGACCTGGCCTCGCATTCCCACTGCGACACGCGCCCATTTCTGATAGGTGTAGCTGGCCGAATACGCGGCCACCATCGCACCAATGGAACCGTCCAGAAATCCCAGCCGGAAAATATAGCTGCGCACATAAGCCCAGACGGAGCGCAAAACCGCCTTGCTTATCGAGCTTTTTTTGCCCTCGGCAAGCAGCTGCGCGGCGGACGCTTCTGCGTACCGGCCGATCTTGTCGTGGGCATCTGCCAAGTCGGTAATGGAATCGTGCTCGATCGGCTGGGACAATCGGCTGACCTTCCCATTCACCAATACCTTCTCGTGCACGGTGTCGTCGCTGAAGCGCCCGGACCGGCGACGGAAGAGCCTGAGCACCAGATCGGGCGACCAGCCGCTATGGCGGACAATGTGCCCGCAAAAGCGCGATCTTCTCGGTATTTCGAAGCCGTCATAGGCTTTTGGGTCGGCGATTGCGGCCCTGATTTCCGCGCCGAGCGGCGCCTCCACCCACTCATCGGCATCCAGCGAGAGGATCCAATCCCCCGTTGCCGCGGCCAGCGCACGGTTTTTTTGCGCGCCGAAACCGGGCCAATCAACGGTCATCAGAACCTTTGCCCCCAGATCACCCGCAATCTCCCTGGTCCTGTCGCTGCTGTTGTTGTCGAGAACGACGATCTCATCGGCAAAATGGACCGACCGAAGGCATTGCGCGATGGACGCCTCCTCGTTGCGGGTGATGATAATGACCGAGAGCGCCGGCACGGTCAGAAGGTTCCGGCATCAAAGCTGCCACTGTCATTCGAATGCATCTGCAGCATCGGCTCCCGGCCTGTTGGCACACTGAGGGTACTAACCTGATCTAACAAAGTCGAAAATCATTTCAGATCAAGGCTTTCATACAGCGCCATCATTCGCTTGATCATGACATTGAAATCATAGTGTTCGGCCGCCGCTCTCACCCGGGTTGCGGTCTCAGGTCGTGACGACAACTGCAGCGCGTGCGCGAGCGCTGCTGCGAGGTCGCTTTCGCTGGCCGCATCGCAAACGAGCGTCGGCTCGAACCGCTCGACAAGCTCGCGCGCTCCACAGCCGGTGCTTACCACAGCCGGCAAGCCGCTGGCCATGGCTTCGATGACCACTGTGCCGAAAGGATCATAGATGGAAGGCAGCACGGCAATATCGGCCGCGCCGTACCACGGCAGCATGTCTTTCTGCGGCCCCAGCATCTTGAGCCGTGCGCCGAGACCGAGCCTGTCACCGGCCTGCCTGAAGGCGTTGGCGCGCGAATCATGGCCGATGACCCACAATTCAGGCTCGCCATCGAGCCTGGCGACCGCCTTCATCAGTGCAAGCAGTCCCTTTCGCGCAAAGCCCGAGCCGACAAACAGGACGACCGTCCTGTTTTCGTCGACGTCGAGCCGCGCGCGGATTGTCGCCCGATGCAGTTGGCGCAGCTGCGGATTGAAGCGGTCGAGGTCCACACCGTTGGGGATATGGTGCACATTTTCCGCCGGATAATCGTAGTGACGGACAATGTCGTCTGCCACCATCTTCGAAATCGCAATGACAGCTTTGAGCCGTGGGCTGGCATAGGTTGCGCGCTCGAGGCGCAGCGTCTGGCGGTGAAAAGGGCTCAGCGCCATTGCCGCCCTGCCAAGCCGCGTCTCGAAACGCCGCCGCTCGGCAAGATAGGCGGCATGAACGCCCTCCCCGGCCCGGAAGACATCGCAGCACGGCAGGCGATCGTTGCTCTGCACCAGCGCCGGCGGCATCTCGGCGATCTTGCGGCAGGCCGCTTGAGCAAAGGA
Source organism: Mesorhizobium sp. M0306 (assembly GCF_040321655.1). Taxonomy (NCBI): domain Bacteria; kingdom Pseudomonadati; phylum Pseudomonadota; class Alphaproteobacteria; order Hyphomicrobiales; family Phyllobacteriaceae; genus Mesorhizobium; species Mesorhizobium sp. M0306. Next base: position 4,046 of record NZ_JAMYRY010000037.1, read on the forward strand.
CGTCGCCCGCAGCGAACGCGGAAAGCGGCGGCCGGCACAATGGATGAATTCTACGCCTTCATATCGCGGCCAGTCGCCGGAGAGCACGGCCACCGGCCGCTGACGCGCGGCGAATGCGGCCATGATGTTTTCCAGCATGATCTCGCCTCCACCAAAAGGCGCATAACGCTGGCGCACGAACAGGATCGGCCTGTCGAATTGAATTTCGGTGCCACGAATGCCGGCGTGCATGGGGTCTGGGCTCCGGCCTTGTTGCCATCTGACGATGTCTATAGAGGCCAGCGCGCATCGGCAACAGTTGGAAGCTCACCCGCCGGAACTCAGAACAGGCCTGTGTCCATTGTCCGCGACTGCTTGCGATTTGCCTAACGGTGCTGCATGTAGAAATTAACTGCAAACAGCGGATCAGCGCCAGCTCCAGCCGGGCGGTGACCGCCATGAGGGAATCGACGGCTTGAGCAAAGCAACCTGGCCCGCCATTGTCCGCCGGACGATTACCGACACCGCCATATATCGGCTGAGACACACCTTCGGAAGACGGGCAGAAGTGTCATCGCTGCGGCCGATAACGCCTCTTAAAGCGAATGACCTGCCTTTGATCCTCGTCATCCGCAACGAGGCGGACAGGCTGCGCCCGTTCCTGAAGCACTATCGCGAACTCGGCGTCACCAGATTCGCCGTCCTCGATGATCGCTCGACCGACGGAACAGCTGAGCTTCTGGCCGAGCAGCCAGATGTCGATCTATTCAGTTCGCCGATCACCTATTCGCAGTCGGACCTGGGAAACCTTTGGCGGCAGCGTATTGTGCAGATTTATGGTCAGCCTCGCTGGTATCTGACCGTCGATGCGGACGAATATCTTGTCTATGACGGCATGGATCAGCATCCGCTCGGTGCGATGGCTGACTGGCTCAAGCGGCGCGGAATGACACGCCTGCTGGCGCCGATGATCGACATGTATCCGAGCGGAAACATCTGGGACGTACCCTTCGATCCCATCGTGCCGCCATGGCAAGTTGCGGACCATTTCGACGTCAGCGGCTATGAGGTGACGAGGAGCCCCCGGCATCTCAAGATCACAGGCGGCCCGAGGACCCGGCTTTTCGCCAGGCAGCACAAGTTGACCAAGTTTCCTCTGATATATGTTGATCGCCAGACGATTTTTACGTCGATTCACTCACCGCTGCCTTACTGGCGAAACTATATAAAGGGATTGGGCGGCCTGCTTCATTTCAAGTTCTTCGCCGATTTCAACGACAAGGCGCAGGTCGCGGTGGCGGAAGGTCAGTATTGGAACGGCGCTTCCAAATATCGCCAGTATCATGAGGTATCGAGCGGTAAAGCTGCTCTCAGCGCGATGAGCGAACAGTCAATGCTGTACGAAGGAGCTCACAGCCTGTTCAAAACGGGTTTGATCGACAAGATTGATTGGTAGACGGCATTTCCAGCAGATGCCGAACCGACATCATGCATAACCGAATGCTTTCATAAGCTGGGCACCTCGTCCTTGTACCAGGTCCTGTAACTCGGCGTTTCCAAGTTCGGAGCGCCATCTCCCGCTTCCGTCGTAGATCGGCTGATTGACCTGTTGGTTCCGGAGCACCTCATGTTGGGTCTCGACGCTGGCGTCGGTCGGCTTGAACCATTGCTGCGGGTTCTTGTGGTAGTCGAGGAGATCCGGGCTGAAGGTCACATCGAGAAAGCCGCAGATCTGCTCGACGACTTTGGCCGGATTCTCGACCAGGTCCTCATAGCGATAGATCAGCACATCCGGCTTTCCTCGTTCCGCAAAAACCAGCGCATTGTCGTTGATCCAGCGGTCGAGAGCCTCCTTTGGGTTGCCAAGTCGTTTGATCAGGGACGCTACGACGTCGCGCCCATCTCGCACCGGCATGACGAAACGCGCGCCGGGCACGAGCCGGCGAATGCGGGCGACACGGCGGATATGCCGCGGTGTCTTTTCAAGCAGCACGTTCTTTCCAGCCTCGAGCGCCGCCCGTTTCAGTTTCCAGAAGCGGAACATGGCCAGTGGCGTCCACTTGAAGAAAATGTTGGTTTCCTGGAGCGGCAGGTAGACGTCAGGATGCGACGCAAGGATCGTCGCAATCAACGTCGTCCCGCTATGGCCGCAGCCGCAAATGAATCCGGTCCGCATCACCATGTCGGCAATGCTCCCTAACCCAAGGCGACCCGGGCGCGGTTATCGACGCGAGCGTAGCACAAGCCGTTGGTGCTAAAGACCTTGTCCAGCTTCTCCCAATATTCGAACTTAGCCAACTGCTCGTCACAATAGGCCACGTCGTCCTCGGAAAGATATTCGCCGTAACCGCCTATCTTGCCCTTGCGCACCTTGAAGCTTTCGGGATCATTCGCATCGCGGGGCTGTAATATCTTGCCGTATCGATCGGACAGATCACCGGTCGATTCACTCACTTTCATCTTGTCGAATGTTCGGTTGTTCGCCACCTCGACAAGCGTCCGATCGTCAGCCTGCAGGTTCAGGAATCCAAGGATCGCGCGAAGGACACCAGCTGTATCCCGATGCATGTCTTCATATTGAAGATACCGGATTTCGCACATCCGGGGCATTGCCGCAAACCAATGCAGGTTAAATCTAATGATCTTTTCGATCCCATGATTGTCGCTTCTGATAAAATCGCTGAACGATCCCGCTGGAAGCATGTGGCGCTTCTGAACCTGAAAGTACCCTGAGACCACCGTATCTCTTGGATCACGAACAAGCATTATTGTTCTTCTCTTCTTGTATCGAGATTTATTCTCCTTGAGGCTCGATTTCGGTCGAAGTAACTTGTGGTCGGTTCCGTCGTGAATGTATTGAACTTCAACTCCTAGATCGTCCAGCATGACACGCAGCCAGGTGCGCCCCGATTTTGGAAAGGATACGATAAGAGGAAGAGGCGGCGCTTTGGCCTGGAAAAATTTTAGAAAGGACATGGGAGAGACCTCCTTTAGATTATCAGAGCTGGCGCCCGAACCGCTGCCGGCCAGACCAACCCTATTACTGGGCGCCTAAGCCTACGGCTGGTTCGAACACAAGGCAGAAATGCCGGCAAGAATTGCGATCCTCTGCGGGGCGAATTGGGCCTTTACTATATCCCGGTTCGGAATGCCTTATGTTTTTTGGCCTGTTGCGACGACTGTTCGACACGGGCGCTCCATTGCGCGGTCCGTCGGCCGAACCCCTTAATGCGCATCGCGTCGAAGCGTATTCAGTGACGCGCTTTTGGACGACATGCATTAGCCACTCACTTTTGTGACCCATGGCGCCAGAATGGACTCGGCCTCGCCCATCACCACGGACCAGGGGCGTTCCCGTTTCGAGACCAGCACGGCCGATGGATAGTAGGGCGTGCGGTCGCCCTCGACCGGCCAGGAGCGCTTGAAGCCGTCGCCCAGAATGAAAACCGAGGGGATGCCGAGCGCGCCGGCCAGATGCGCTCCGGTATTGCTGATGGTCACCACGGCGTCCATCGCGGCAACCTGCGCGGCGAAAAGGTCCATGTCGACGAGCTGATCGACCGATCTGTCATGAAGAATGCGCTCCGGCTCACCGTCGGTCAGGATCTTCAGATCGGTCTCGATCTGGCCATACTGCAGCGAGACGAACCGAAGGTCCGGGCGGCCGATCAGGTTTCGCCAGGCGGCAAGCGGCGGCAGGTCTTTGCCGGGATTGGAGCTGCCCCATGCGATACCGACCAACGGCCGCCCTTCCTTCCGGTAGCGGGCGCGAAGTTCAGCGACCCGGGCCGGATCCGGCTTAAGGGACACGAAATGCTCGCGGATCGTCGCCTCGTCGGTCTCGAAAACGGCAGTCAGATGCTGGACGCCGGCGAAGGCCTGCGCCTCGCCATAGGCAGCCTTGCCATCAGCGCCGACCGGCCGCACATCGGCGGTCGGAAAAGTGCGCTGAAAGAGCGGTACCAGGCGGCGCTCGACCAGCACGATCGAGCGGGCGGCGCGCGCCAGGGCACAGCCCACGGAACTCGCATGATGGATCGCGGTGGCCAGACCCTGCTTTTCGGTTTCCATCAGATCGACCAGCAGTGTCTGGCCCGAAATATCCTGGCCCAGCCACTCCCCATCGACGCGGCCGTTGACGATGTGGCGTCGTGCGATCCTGAGTTCGGCGGCTGCGCCATAGGCGCCCATCCGCATCAGCGCCTTGCTGAGCTCGTCGATCAGGTGGACCTCGCCCCTCGACTTCGCAATGGATCCAAGAGCCAGGGCTTTCGGCAGTGCCGCCGGCCAATCGCGCGACTCGACGCTTCGCCGATAATCCGCCATCTGATCGGCAATGTCGCCGTCGCGCCAGCGAAGGAAAAGCTGCCGGCGGTGACGTCGGAACCAGACCTTGTATTTGTAGCCTGCAAGCGCGACAGCGCGGCGCAACCGGCCGACAAGTTGGTTACCCTCCATCGCCAGCTCCGCCGATGATTTGCATGACCCGTCCGCCTGCTTCCTGCACTGCCGACGCCCAGGCTCGGCCGCCTTTTCGGACCAGTCGAACGGTCGGATATGCGGCGACGGTCTCGCCGAAAGCAGGCCAGGACAGGCGAAACCCGTCGTCGAGCATGACAATCGTCGGCACGCCCAGCGCTCCGGCGAGGTTGGCGCCGGTATTGCTGATCGTCACCACCGCGTCGAGCGCCGCGATTTGGGCGGCAAAGCGGTCCATGTCCGTCAACTGGTCGACGGAAGCGTCATGGATGATGCGCCCCGGCGCGTGGCGCTCGAACTCGGAGAGGGCCGGCCCGACATCGCCATATTGCAAGCTGACGAGGCGCCCCGGCAGGCTGCCGAACAGCGTCCGCCAATCGTCCAGAGCCGGCAGATCCTTGCTCTTGTTCAGGCTTCCCCAGGCAAATCCGATCAGGGGACCTGGGCCGCCATCGAGATAGGTGCCGCGCAGCTCGGCAACCAGTCGGCGGTCCGGCTCCAGCGGAACGAAGGGCGCGCGTGCCGCCGGGTCGTCCGGCCAGAAATGCTTTGCGAGTGTCTCGAAACCGGCAACGACGTCGGCGTCCACCGCCGCCATGTCCTCTTCCCCTTCAATCCTGACATCGAGCGCAGGATATGTTCTGCGATAAAGCGGTGCCAGTCGCGGCTCGACGAAGACGATGCATCGACCGGCAGCCGCGACGACTGGACCAAGCAGCGACGCGAACTGGAAAAAGATCGCCAGGTCGCCTTCGCGACGATCGACGAGAAGCGTGCGACCCGCAAGATCACTGCCATCCCAATCGGGCCTGCCGCGCAGCTGCTTGCTCGCCGCCATCAACTGCCAGATGCGATTTCCTCCGTCGAGACGCCTCAGTCCACGCCCCGCTTTCTTGATCAGCCCGAGATCGCCAAGCTGCTCACCAAGCACGCCAAGCGCCAGTGCATGGTCGCGAGCAGTTTGCCAGTCACCACGCTGCACGCTTTCCTCCATCAGCCTCGTATGCCTTTCGGCATTTTCGTCGGCGTGGCGCGAGGGACGTCTAAGAAGTTCCTTTGCCCGCTCGAGAACCTTCTGCAGCCGCTTGCCGACGGCGCTCTGCGGGCGCAGATCGGCGGTTTTTGCTTTCTGAAGGATGGTTCGTCTGTTCTGCACGGCGATGTTCTATCGTCCTCGGGGAGCGTCGGAAAGCGTCGTCAGGATCGACGAGAGCCGCCGGCCGGCCCCGTCGAGCACCAGCGACCAAGGGCGCCCCTCCTTGCGAATGATAATGCCCTTCGGATACCAGGGTGTCCGGTCGCCGGTCACTGGCCATGCCGTCTGAAAATTGTCGTCGATGAGGAAAACAGTCGGCACGCCAAGGGCTCCGGCAAGATGGGCCGCCGTATTGCTGATCGTCACGACAGCATCAAGTGCGGCGACCTGTGCGGCGAAACGGTCCATGTCGACCATCTGGTCGACGCTGTCGTCAAAGATCAGACGCGCGTCATTGCCGTTGCGAAGGCGCCGCAACGCCGGCTTGATCTGTCCGTACTGGAGCGAAACGAATGTCGCTGGCGTCTGGGCGATGAACCTTGCCCATTCCGGGAAGTCAGGCACGTCCTTGGTGTGGGATTTACTGCCCCAGGAGAGACCCACCAGCGGCAGATCCGTCATCGAGCGATAGCGCCTGCGGAATGTCTCGACGAGTTCAGGATCTGCCCGCAGCGGCACGAAGTCGGCAGCAAGCTTTTCGGCATCGCGTCCGAACACCCAGGCGAGATCTTCGAAAGTCGCACGTTTGTCGCCGACCACATCCTGCTGCGCCGGGATCACGGTCGCCTTCGGGAACGTTCGCTGCAGAATTGATACCAGGCGCGGCTCGACCCGAATTGTTGCGCTTTGCGCATAGGCAGCGGCAGCGCCGGCCAGTCGCGCGTGGCGGATAACCCGGCCAAGGCTGCGCGGGTCATCCTCCACAAGATCGATCAGCAGTGTATCCGATCCGAGATTCTCGCCGGTCCAATCGTTGGCGCTTTTCCCTTTCCGCAGCCTGCGAGCGGAAAGCCGAAGCTCAGCTGCCCGCGCAAAGTTGCCAAGCCGTTCGAATGCCTGGCCCGCCTTCTGCATCAGCTCCGGGTCGCGATTGTGATCGGCCGTGACAGCCATCTCATTGGTACCGGCTTCAAGGCCTTTCCAGTCCCTGCGCACGATCAGCGCCTCAACCTTGGCCTGCAGCTCAAGAATGGAACGCGGCTGCTTGGGACCGGAAAACAACCTGCGCACCGCCTTTTTGTACCGGCGCAGCTGAAGGCCCAGTCCACCAATCACATACCGGACATAGGAACCGTGATAAAAGCTGGTCATCGGCCTTCAGCGCAATACGCTTTGCCGCAGCTTTTTGCCGCTTTCGGCCATCGGATCGGGCGTCTCCAGGTGGAATATCGAACGATATATCTCGCTGTGTTTGGCAAGCTGGTCATGCGTTCCATCATCGACAAGCTGTCCGGCGTCAAACACGAGAGTACGATCGGCCGCCTTGATTGTAGACAGCCTGTGCGCAATGCAGATCACCGTGCGCTGAAATGTGTTGTCGAAGGCTGCCTCCATGACTGCCCGTTCGTTTTCACCGTCAAGCGCCGATGTCGCTTCATCATAGACGATTACCGCAGCATTCTTGAGCAAGGCGCGTGCGATGGCGACGCGTTGTTTCTGCCCGCCCGACAGATTGGTGCCGCTCGGCCCGACAAGCGTGTCGAGCCCGTTTTCGAGCGCCGAAGCAAAGCTGGTGACCCGGGCGAGGTTCGCAGCAGACTCGATTTCCTGATCCGTAGCGTTCGGGCGGCCATCACGAATGTTGTCGCGGATCGAGCCTTCGAACAGGAAGACGTCCTGTGACACAAGTGCGATATTGTCGCGAACGTCGGCCAGGCTGATCTTCGAAATGTCCTTTCCGTCGATCAGGATCCTGCCCTTGTCCGGCTCCATCAGGCGCAGGATCAGATTGACGATGGTGGTCTTGCCGGCGCCGGAGCGGCCGACGATCGCCAGCTTCTCACGAGGTCGCACGTCGAAGGAAACACCCTCGAGCGCCGGGCTGTTGCCGTCATAGGAGAAGGCCACATCTTCAAAGCGGATACCACCATCGACGTCGGTCAGGCGCTCGCCTGCGATTGCGAGTCGCCGCTGCTCGGGCGTGTCGATCAAATCATACATCTGCTCGACGGCAACCATTTGCTTCTGGATGTCGACGTTGACCCGGGCCAACCGCTTGGCAGGCTCATAGGCAAGCAGGAACGCGGTAATGAAGGCCATGAATTCGCCAGGCGTCTTGCCGTTGCCGAGGGTCTGCCAGCTGGCATACATAACGAAAAGCCCGATGATCACGCCGCCGCCGGTCTCCATCAATGGGCTCATCAATGCTGATGTCCGGTTGATCTGGATGCCACGTCTTTCCATCTTGCGGACGGCCTTTGCAAAGCTGGCAACTGCCTTGTCCTCGAGCTGGAAGGATTTGATGGTGCGGATGCCTTCGACGGCTTCCGTGCCGATCGACTGGACTTGTGCGGCCAATTCCGTCTCGCCCCTCGCCAGCGCCTTGAGCTTCCTGGTTATCGCCCCGACTGACAGGAACAGCATCGGCAGAACCGCCACGGATATCAGCGACATTACCGGGTCCTGCTTGACCATGACGCTGGCCAAGGCAATCAGGGTCAGCAGATCAGAGACGGCGCTGCTCGTGAGGGTGAGAATAACGGTCGCCCCGGCGCGCGCGTTGAACATGATTTTGGAGATGAATTTTGCCGGATGCTGGTTGGCGAAACGGCTGATGTCGAAATACACCATTCGGGAAAATTGACGGTTTTGAAGGTCCGAAACGATAGCCCGGCGAATCTTTCCCGTCGTGATGGTCTGGCAGTAGGCAGCTATGCCCTTGACCAGGAAAATGCCGATGATGACGACGCTGATACCCGATACAGCGGCAGCGTCTCGCTCGACATAGATGGTGTTGATCATGACTTTCATAATCCAGGCCGCTGCGCCGGTCGCCGCAGCGGCGGCGATCGAGCACAGCAAACCTGTCACATACAGCATCTTGTGCGGCGGCAGATTTTCGCCGATCAGACGCTTGATCAGCGGATATGCCGGGACCGTTGATACTCGTTTCTTTGTAATCATCTCGTCGCCGCCCGTTGCGATCCCGTCCGGTCTTCGCGTTGTCTTGAAAGCGCGAGACGGTTTCGATCACTGTCTGTGGCTTCGTTCCCGACCGCAGTCAATGCCGAACCGGATCCTTGCACGTCATCGCTTATGACCGTCGGTTCCTCGCATGCCAAGCTATGCGGCTCTTGCGCCATTCGTCGTCGGCCGCGCTATGCCTGGTCAGTGTTTTGCGAGGACCATGAGATGGCTTCCAAGAGGCGATGTGTGATTGCTTTTGATCGAAAAGCCCACATCCGAAAGCACCGCGATCATCTCCTTATCCTTGCCAGGGGGGACGCGGGCAACGATCGTTTGAGCACGCCCGGCGATATCGGACAGCACGCTTCGCGCCTTGTCCGCGCCCAGGCTCCATTGCATGTGATGGTAGACCGCCAGCAGCATGACGATGTCGTACTGCGGTTGGAGAACATTTTGCAGCTTTCGGCTGCCAAGATCGAGACAATCGAACCGGCTTTGGACTGGACAACCCAGGAAGATCATCCTGGCCGTCTCGATATGCGGCTTGAGAATGTCGATCCCATGGATCGAACTCGGTCCTAGCTTGGATATCTCATAGGCGACAACACCCATGTTGCAGCCAACATCGAGAATGGATTTCCCGGCGTAGTCGACCTCTGCGGAGAATAGCCCGTCCAGTCGGTCTTCCCACGTTCCCTTGAATCTCTTTTGCTTATTTGACCACCACAAATCATTGTTCTCCAAAAACGGCGCCGGACTGGTTTCCTTGACGGATGAGGACTGTGCGCCGGGCCTAGCCCGGTCCAGTTGCTGGCGCGCAAACGACACTGTCCAGAACGTCCTGTAAACGTAACCGCGGGAGAAAGGAACTCCTGATCACAGCATCCTGCGAAGACGTTTCGGGAAGGTGACGAACACCCGGCCCGACAAATCGACACATCGGTTGGAAATCGCAATGTCGCTTGGCGCCCCCTACCCGGGCCTGCCCTCGAGTTCCTGAAACGCACGCCTTTTCGGTAAAGCAAGCCATGTTTGTTCTTGCTTTGTGCCGGCAGCTATGCTACTAATTTGCCTATGGTGCTGATTTGCACCAACGACCGTCTTGCCGCGACATGCGGTTTTTCAGCCAGGCTCGATCAAAGCTCGCCCGCATTGCCGGGCTTTTGGCGAATCACGGTCGAGCGCCAGCCTTTTCGGCAGCTTCCGAGAAGGGAAATCGGAAAAGCAGTTTCCGGTTCTCGTCGCAGATTTCGAATGAAAGGCCTGTCAGGACCGGGTTGCCGCTGAGCAGGCCCTCGGCCAGGATTTCCTTGGCCGAAGCCATGGCGTTATCCTGTGCCGCGGACAAACCGTCCAACTCCTGACCCTCGAAATCTTCCGTCAAGCGGCCCTCATTGTTTCGGAAATGGAAAAAATATCTCGGCATGGCTGCTCCGGTTGGTCGGTTTCTCTTTGGTCGGTTTCTCTAATGCATGTCGCGCAAAAAGTGTGCAGCGGTTTTGCGACAACGACATGCATAAAAACAAGAACCTAAGGCGCGTCGCACGAGGCTGATCGACGCGACGCGCTTTAGTCGCGAGCGCCTCAGGAACAGCGTCGGATTTGTGCACGACAGCACCGTGCGATTTTGGCGTTGGGATTCATGGCGTTTAGGCCTTCATGCGTCAGGTCGATCGAACAGCACCCCCAGCCCATGTTCAAACGCACATACCGCAATCATGTCGTCCAGGGCTTTTCCGGAGACCGGGCAATTCGGCATGACAGCCCTGATCGCGATCTCAGCCGCTGCGGTAGAAACCACATCGTGGCGCCTCTTCCTGGTCTCCATATATTGCTCGATGAGAATTTTCAGGCGCCGCGCTGCAATCTCGTCAACGACCATCGTTCTCCCTCGATTCGGCACAATGTCCGTCTTCCGGGGTCCGTCCTCCGGGTGAAGGCCCGGTGCCATTGGGTAGCAGCGGACCACTCGTATGGGTGAGCCAATGGCCCGAGGCGGGGGTGTCTCGGACCGCCACCACAATAGCTTCGGCAGGGCACTCGTTCCATAGAACGCTGTCGTTGGTAATTTTCGTACACTGAGCATTGCCGCAGACAGTCTGCGACCGTGGGATTTTTGCGCTATGCCCCTAGCCTGATACCGGATCAGCTTCGGCTTCGATCGAGATAGCTGTAGATGCCCGCGCCGATCGCGACCGCTCCTACGGTGATCAGAATCGATGGCACCCCCATCGACGTGGCGACGATCCCCCAGACAATGGCGACGGCAATTGCGCCGGCCGTTCCCAGCACCAGTCTAAGCCGTTTCGACAATATCCATTCCCGCAAAAGTGCAGCTTTTGCCTTTTTCTGATCGAAATACCGCAATGCGGCACCATTGTCTGCGCTTCGTCCAACTTTTTATGCCGCCCCTGAGCCCCGACCGCTGAGGCGTAAGCGATCCGTATGCGGCCTTGTCGCAAACACCCACTCGACAACGAGGAAGCTTGGGCGCGAGCCCGAGAAGCGAGGCGTCAGAAAGCGAGGTATCTATGCAAAATTTTCGGAATTTACTCCGGTTCACGATCATGGGCATGGCGGCCACGACAACCGCAATAGTCATCACGGGCCTGACCCCCGAGGCAACCGAAGCGACTTTGATTTGCCATAGGTTGGTCTGCCAGAAGGCGAGCAATGAACGCAGTGCCTTCGGCACCAAATATCAGCGCAAATGCACCTGCGAAAATGTAAGCGAAAGCGCGTCGGTCGCCGATCGGGCGCTCCGGCTGAATGCCATCCTTCATCTGACGATCTGCAGCAGTTGGCGCCTATCGCCTCAACGCGTGATCGCGATGCCGATCCTCGCCGCTCATCGGCAACGGCCTATCGCCCTCGAGCAGGCGGGTGATCCGGGCGAAGCCGGCAAAAGCCTTTCGCGCTTCCTCGGCCGACATCCGGCCGGCCATGGCCGCTGCGCAGCAATTCACCGCACATTGGTAAACCGGCCCGCGCCGCCCAGCCGGCCATTTTCGCAAGAATGCCATTGCTTCGGCAACGCTGTCGATCTCCTCCACAGGCTGTCCCTGTCCGCGCAAAATCCGCACGGGCGAAAAGAATTGCAAGCGGTCCATCATTTCCTCCCCGTCGACCGGATGCGTGCGATCGAACCCCACTAAACTCGCGAACCGGGCTTTGGTTCCCGGCCAAGGAGGGCTTGGCCTGAAAAATGTTGGCCGGACCAGACGAGCAGCGGTGGAAGCGCCAGGCAGCCCCAATTGCCTGACATCTTGCCCTAATTGGGTGACATCTCGCCATTGTACGGGAACGTTAGCGCGGCTGATGCATTTCGATGCCACGAGCAGTCTTTTTGAGGGAAATGCCAAAACATGAGAATAGCCCATGTGGCGCCGCTCCATGAATCCGTGCCACCCCGGTTCTATGGAGGGACGGAGCGCATCGTCTCCTATCTGACCGAGGGATTGGTCGAGCTTGGCCATGACGTGACCCTGTTCGCCAGCGGCGATACCAAGACATCGGCGAAATTGGTGGCGTGTCGCGAGCGCGCGCTCCGTCTCGATCCGCGCCCGCACAAATCCGAAACCGCAGCGCATCTCTCGATGCTCGCAGAGGTGAGGAACCGAGCGCAACAGTTCGACATCATCCATTTCCATCTCAGCCACTTCCTGCATTTTCCTTTCTTCGAACACATGCCCGACCGGACGGTGACGACACCGCATGGCAGGCTCGACTATGTCGACCTGGCCCCGGCCTACGAACATTTTCCGCGTTTTCCGATGATCTCGATTTCCCGCAGCCAGAGAACCGGGCTGGCCAAGGCCAATTGGCTGGCGACCATCCATCACGGGCTGCCGATCAATATGTACGAGTCGACTTTCGAGACGGATGCGGACGAGCCGTATCTGGCCTTTCTGGGCCGGCTGTCGCGCGACAAGCGCCCGGACCGTGCCATCGAGATCGCCTTGCGCTCCGGGCTGAAACTGAAGCTTGCGGCAAAGATCGGCGATGACGACCGCGCCTTTTTCCACGACACGGTCGAGCCGCTGATCGACGGCGACCGTGTCGACTATGTCGGCGAGATCGAAGAGGACAGAAAAGCGGAATTCCTCGGCAAGGCGGCCGGCCTGCTGTTTCCAATCGATTGGCCGGAGCCGTTCGGTCTTGCCGCGATAGAGGCTATGGCCTGCGGCACGCCGGTAATCGCCTGGAAATGCGGTGCCCTGCCGGAGATCATCGACCACGGCGTGACCGGTTTCCTTGTCGATTCAGTCGATGCTGCGGTCGCCTCGATACCGGAATTGCTGCGCCTCGACAGGCGACAGGTGAGAGCCGTATTCGAAAACCGTTTTTCTGCCACGAGAATGGCCCACGACTATGTGGCTGCCTATACGCGCCTGATCGGCGCTCCCGGTGAAGCGAGAGCATCCTGATCGGCGTCATTGTGGACATTGGAACGAAACGACAGAGCTTGTGACGTATGAATCAACTCGACGAGCGTAAGCTTGATCCCGCCGTAGCCCTTGCCTCCCTCGACGAGGTTGCGCCCCGGGAGCCGCACCGGCTGTTCGCCCTCAAGCAAGGCGACTGCTTCGCGGTGGCCGACGCCTATGGCGACATCCGCGGCGCCGGCGACGGCTTTTTCCGAGACGACACGCGTGTGCTTTCGGAATTCCGGCTGACGGTCGGTGGCCGGCAAATGTCGCTGCTGGGCGCATCGCTCAGCCAGGACAATGTGCTTTTCACCTCGAACTTGACCAATCTGCCGATCCAGAGTGTCGGTGGTCGCGACATTCCGCAAGGCGCGATCCACATAGAACGCGTCAGGCTGCTTTGGCAGGACCGGCTGTTCGAGCGCATCACCCTTTCCAACTACAGCCAGGAATCGTCGGCCATTCGGGTTTCGTTGCATTTCGCAGCAGATTTCCGTGACATGTTCGAGGTGCGCGGTTCGACCCGGCTCAAGCGCGGAATAGCCCACGCCGCCGAGACCAGTCCGACATCCGTGGTGCTTCGATATGACGGGCTAGACCAGCTCGTGCGCCTGTCGGCAATCTCGTTCTCGCGGGCGCCGGACAATTTGACCGCCAGCCGTGCGGATTTCCTGGTTGCGGTGACGAAGCGCAGCAGCGAGGTCCTCTATATCGAGGTCGGCCCGGAAGTGGCGGAGACACCCGACCGCGACCGTTTTCGGGCTGCCGCCGCCCGCGCTCGCTTCGGCATGCGCGCCAAACGCCGCCACGGCGCGACGGTGCACAGCTCCGGCCGCGTCTTCAACGACTGGATCGAACGCGCGCGCGCGGACGTGGCGTTGCTGACCACCGAGCTTGCAACCGGACCTTACCCCTATGCCGGCATACCCTGGTTCTCGACGGCGTTTGGCCGTGACGGGGTGATTTCCGCACTGCAGATGCTGTGGTTGAATCCTGGGCTGGCGCGCGGCGTACTCGCCTTTCTCGCCCAGCATCAGGCAACCGAAACGTCGCCGTTCAGCGATTCGCAGCCGGGCAAGATCATGCACGAGACCCGCAAGGGCGAGATGGCGGCGCTGCGGGAGCTCCCGTTCGGCCGCTATTACGGCGGCGTCGATACCACGCCGCTCTACATTCATCTCGCTTGCGCCTATGCGGATCGTACCGGCGACATGGCATTCGTCGACAGTCTGTGGCCATCGCTCTGTGCAGCGGCCGAATGGACGGAGGAGACAAGCCGCGCGACCGGCTTCGTTACCTACCAGCGCGGCGCCGAGACCGGCCTCGCCAACCAGGGCTGGAAGGACAGTTTCGATTCCGTCTTCCATGCCGATGGCCGCATGCCCAAGGGGCCGATCGCCCTGGTCGAGGTGCAAGGCTACGTCTTTGCCGCGTTCCGTGGGCTGGCAGCGCTCGCCCGCCGCCGCGGCGAGGACGACAAGGCCGATCATTGGGAGGAACGCGCCGAAACCATGCGCGCCGCGGTGGAACGCCATTTCTGGATGGACGATCTCAATTTCTATGCACTGGCGATCGATGGTGCAGGCGAGCTCTGCAAGGTACGGACGTCGAATGCCGGCCATCTTCTCTTCGTCGGGCTGCCCGAGCCGGAACGGGCGCAAATGGTCGCCGATCAGCTGCTCTCCGCGTCGTTCCACTCTGGTTGGGGAGTGAGGACGCTGGCCGACGATGCGATATTCTTCAACCCGATGTCCTACCACAATGGTTCGATCTGGCCGCACGACACCGCCATGTGCGGTGCCGGCTTGGCACGTTATGGCGTGCGCGACAGCGTGGTCCGGCTGATGAGCGGCACGTTCGAATCGGCTGTCCATTTCAACATGCGGCTGCCGGAACTGTTCTGCGGCTTTACCCGGTCGCCGGGCGAAGCGCCGATCGCCTATCCCGTCGCGTGCCTGCCGCAAGCCTGGTCAGCGGGATCGGCCTTCATGCTGATGCAGGCCTGCCTTGGGCTCGAAATCGACGGCTGGAACAGCGAAATCCGGGTCACCCGCCCAAGGCTGCCGATCGGCATCGACACGCTGACATTGCGGCATCTGGGTGTCGGCTCGACAGTGGTCGACCTCACATTCCAGCGTGTCGGCGACCGGGTCGTCGCCTTTCTCGCCGATCGGTATGAGGGGATGGTGCCGCTCATCGTGCGCACTTGATGCCGCCGCGCTGCGGCGCATCGAAAATGACGCGCGGCATTGCAATCGTCCGGAACCGATAGCCTCTTTGTGCGTTGCAAAAATGGGCAGCTGGGGAACGCTGTCGTTGTCACACGGCCGCGAACCAGAAAAACAAATAAAAAACGGCTATCAGCTGGCCGGAGGCGAGATCACATTCCATGTCAGATTATACTGTAAACCTGCTCTGGGTTTTGCTGATCGCAAGTTTTGGCTTTTCCGCTTTTGCCATTCTCCTATCGATATCCCGCCAGCGTCGCGGCCGCGCAACGGCGGCCGCATACACGCCGAGCGAGGATGTCGCGTCGGAAGCGGCACGCAAGGTGCTGCGCGAGTTCGAAAAGAACGGCCAGTCGGCCGACGCGGCACTGGTCACGTGGTCGCCCGACACTTTGCGCAAGATCCTGGCCGACGACCTGCCGGACGCACAGGTCATCGTGGTGTCCAACCGCGAACCCTACATCCACAACATCAAGGATGACGGGGTGCAACTTTTGGTGCCGGCCAGCGGGCTGGTTTCGGCACTCGAGCCCATCACCCGCGCCTGTGCCGGCACCTGGATCGCCTATGGCGGCGGCACGGCAGACCGCCTCACCGTCGACAAGGACGACCGGGTGCAGGTGCCGCCAGGCAATCCGTCCTACACGCTGCGCAGGGTCTGGCTGACGGAGGAGGAATATCAGGGCTACTATCTGGGCTTCGCCAATGAGGGCCTATGGCCGCTTTGCCATATCGCCTTCACCCGCCCCGTGTTTCGCGCCTCGGACTGGGACGCCTACGAGGCCGTCAACCGCAAATTCGCCGATACGGTGGTTGCCGAAGCCCGCAACGAACGGCCGATCGTGCTGGTGCAGGACTACCATTTTGCGCTGCTGCCGCGCATGATTCGCCAGCGCCTGCCGGACGCGATAGTCATCACCTTCTGGCATATCCCGTGGCCCAATTCGGAAGTGTTCAGCATCTGTCCGTGGCGTGAGCGGATCCTGGAAGGACTGCTCGGCAGTTCGATCATCGGCTTTCATACCCAATTCCATGCCAACAACTTCACCGAAAGTGTCGACCGCTTTCTGGAGAGCCGGATCGAACGGGCAGACGCGGCAATCTCCTATGGTGGGCAGACCACATTGGTCCACGCCTATCCCATTTCCATAGAATGGCCGGCCCAATTGCTGGCAAAACTGCCGTCTGTGGAGGAGTGCCGCGCCAGCGTACGCGACAGATTCGGCCTGTCTGCGGATACCAAACTTTGCGTTGGCGTCGAGCGCCTCGACTACACGAAAGGCATTCTCGATCGCTTTCATGCCTTGGACGAATTGTTCACGAGATATCCCGAATGGATAGGTAAGGTGGTTTTCCTGCAGATCGCCGCGCCGAGCCGAGGGACATTGCCCGCCTACCAGCAACTCCATGACGAATGCCGTCGCTGTGCCGAGGAGCTCAACCGGCGATATGGCAGCGAGACATACAGCCCTATCCTGATGGTCGCCGAACATCATCGGCAGGAGCAGGTCTACGAGGTCTATCGCGCCGCCGACATCTGCATGGTCACCAGCCTGCATGACGGCATGAACCTTGTCGCCAAGGAATTCGTCGCGGCGCGCGACGACGAACAGGGCGTGCTTTTGCTCAGCACCTTTGCCGGCGCCTCGCGCGAATTGCTGGAAGCACTGATCGTCAACCCCTACGATGCGGCCATGATGAGCGAGGCGCTGTTGCAGGCGCTGACGATGACGCCGGATGAGCAGCGCGAGCGTTTGCGGCCGATGCGCGAGATGGTCCGCGACAACAACGTCTACCGCTGGGCCGGCAGCATGCTGCTGGATGCCGCGCGCCTGCGCAAACGCGGCGATCTCGACAGGGTGACCGGAACCGGCGAGCGCCCGCCATCGAACACCAACAACGTCATCTCGATGTTCGAGCGGGCACGGAAGGCAGCATCGTGAAAAGCTTTGAACAACCGCCGGCGTTGAACCTGCCGGCAGGGCAATGGGCGCTCTTCCTCGACATCGACGGAACCCTGCTGGAACACGCTGCCCATCCCGACGCGGTGTTCGTCGGCGAGGAATTGCGCAACCTGCTTGGACACATCGAGCGGAGGCTGGATGGTGCGGTCGCCTTCATCACCGGCCGATCGATCCCCGCCGTGGACAAGCTGTTCCATCCGCTGAAGCTGCGGATCGCCGGACTGTATGGGCTGGAGCACCGGCTGACGCCGACCGGTCCGATCGATGCCGCCGACGCGCCGGCCGACATCGCCGCCCTTGCCGACGAGATCGAGGCCGAACTGGGCAGCGGCAAGGTCTATGTCGAGCGCAAGGGGCCGGTCCTTGCCGTTCATACAAGAGCAGCACCGCAATTGCTTGCGCCCGCAATCCAGCTGGTCGAACAGGCATTGGCCCGGCTTCCGAAGGGTTATCGGGTGCTTCCGGGAAACGCCGGCGTCGAGCTCATGCCTTTGGAAGCCGTCAAAGGTGCTGCCATCCGGCGTTTTATGGACATTCCGCCCTTTATCGGCCGGCGGCCGATATTCCTCGGAGACGATACATCGGACGAACACGGTTTCGAGGCGATCAACGAAATTGGCGGCATCTCCATCCGCGTGAAGCCGAACGGACCGACGGCCGCAACCTATGCCCTCGACGACGTGACCGGCGCAGTAGCCTGGCTCGAGGCCAGTTTCGAGACGTCGGCGGTGTCCTGATCGCGCCTTGGTCCGGTTCAGCTGATCTTCCCGTCCACCATGTGAATGCGGCGATCCATTCGTGCGGCCATGTCGAGGCTTTTGAAATTGCCCGATGGAACAATAGAAGCGGCGCAACCCGGATTTGCCCGCGCTTTCCTCGAAGCAGATCCCCTGAGCCGCTGACAAGCGATCAATATCACCATCCGAATCGCCATCGCGGCAAAACTCGGCGATGAACATGGCGTCGCCGATAAGCGCGTTTCTCATTGAATGTCTTTAAGCCCAAAGCCGGCAAATCGTCTGCTTGCCGGTTCCCCAGCGTCAGGCTTAACCTGCGTGCAATGCGTGGAGGCGCGGGGTCGTAACAAGGGGAGGACATTGCAATGACCATACAAGGCGCATCACCGGACCTGTACAATGAGGATCTCGCTCCGGCGAAGGTTCGAAACTGGGGACCGTTCTCGATCTTCAACGTCTGGACGTCGGACGTCCACAGCCTGTGGGGCTACTACCTCGCGGCCAGCCTGTTCCTGTTTTGCGGCGGCTTCGTCAACTTCATCATCGCCATCGGTATCGGTTCGCTGATCATCTATGCGTTGATGAACATGGTCGCTATGCCGGCGTGAAGACCGGGGTGCCCTACCCTGTCCTGGCGCGTGCTTCCTTCGGCATCTGGGGCGCCAACATACCGGCGCTGGTGCGCGCCATCGTCGCCTGCTTTTGGTACGGCGCGCAGACGGCGGCGGCCTCCGGCGCGATCGTAGCCCTGCTGATCCGCTCGCAATGGTTCGCCGACTTCAACCAGAGCACACATTTCCTTGGCCACTCCGGGCTCGAGGTGATCTGCTTCGTCGTCATTTGGGCGCTGCAGCTCCTGATCATCCAGAAGGGCATGGAAACGGTGCGCCGCTTCCAGGATTGGGCCGGACCGGCGGTGTGGGTGATGATGCTGATCCTGGCGATCTATCTTTGCATCAAGGCAGGCACCTTCGCCTTCACCAGCGACATCCCGATGGATGTGCTGCTGGAAAAGACAAAGGACGCGGGGGTGCCGGGCACGCCGGGCTCCTGGACCTCGCTGTTTGCGGTGGCGGCGATCTGGGTGACCTATTTCTCCGCGCTCTATCTCAACTTCTGCGATTTCGCGCGCTACGCCCCGGACAAGGCATCGCTGCGCAAGGGCAACATCTGGGGCCTGCCGGTCAACCTCATTCTGTTCTCGCTGGTCGCCGGCGTCACCACGATCGCCGCCTTCGACGTCTATGGCGAGGTGCTGCTGCATCCCGACCAGATCTCGGCGAAGTTCGACAGCTGGTTCCTGGCGGCACTCGCAGCCCTGACGTTTGCGGTGGCGACGCTCGGCATCAATGTGGTGGCGAACTTCGTGTCGCCGGCTTTCGACTTCTCCAATGTCTTTCCACGCCAGATCGACTTCAAGAAGGGCGGCTACATCGCGGCGCTGATCGCGCTTGTGCTTTATCCTTTCGCGCCCTGGGAAGGCAGTGCTGCCTCCTTCGTCAACATCATTGGCGCGACGATGGGGCCGATCTTCGGCGTGATGATGGTCGACTACTACCTGATCCGGAAGGGCGAGGTCGACGTCGAGGCGCTCTACAGGGAGAATGGCGAATTCCGCTTTCAGGGCGGCTGGCATGTCAATGCCTTCATCGCCGCCGGTATCGGCGCGGTCTTCTCCTCGATCCTGCCCAACTTCACCAGCCTGCTGCCGTCATGGTGGGGCGTCTATGGCTGGTTCTTCGGAGTGGCAATTGCCGGCGTCATCTATTACGTGCTGCGCACGATGGCACTCGGTGCCGGAGCCAGGATAGCCAAGGCCTGAACGGACTCGGGGCGGCGCGAGCCACCCCGTTTATTCTGCGACTATCTCGGCAAGGCGGAGCACTGTATTCCAGTTGCGTGAGGTGCCGATGCCGAGACGTTTGTGGCTCACCGCCGCAAGCAGCCGCGAACTCGGCATCTCGCGGGAAAAGACGATCCAGATGTCGCCGCCGACAATCCGCAGCTTCTCGCCCTTGCCGACATAGGCCTCAAGCGCCGTAGCGGCGCCGGCGGGAACGGGCGCCCGCATCACGCGCACCGCCACCTGGTCCGCGGCCTCGGCCGATTCGGCTGGGAATGGATTGCCTGCCGCCAGCCTCAGCCAGCCGTCGGCGCGGCGCACGATGATGTCGACGTGGCGGCCGAAAGTCTTTGCGAACGCCGCCTCCAGCCGCTGCTCCAACGCCGCGAGTCCTGTTTCTTGCGCCTCAAAAACCAGATTGCCGCTCGCTACCAGCGTGCGCGGGTTGTTCAGCCCCAGGCCTTCGGCCATCGCCTTGAGATCGGACATGACGACCCGCCGCCCCTCGCCCAGGACAATGCTGTAGAGCAGCGCGACGTAAGTTTGCATGGGCGGCTAGTCTAGACCAGCCGCGACTGCTCTACCGCCGCTTCGATGAAGCTGGCAAACAGCGGGTGCGGATCGAGCGGCCGGCTTTTCAACTCGGGATGGTACTGCACGCCGATGAACCAGGGGTGGTCGGGATATTCGACCGTTTCCGGTAGCACGCCGTCCGGCGACATGCCGGCAAACACCAGGCCGCAATCCTCGAGCCGCTCCTTGTAGTCGACATTGACCTCGTAGCGGTGGCGATGGCGTTCGGAAATCTGCGTATCGCCATAGATCTCGGCGATCTTCGATCCCTTGGCGAGGTCGGCCTGGTAGGCACCGAGCCGCATGGTACCGCCGAGGTCGCCGGTTTCCCTGCGCTTTTCCAGCATGTTGCCCTTCAGCCATTCGGTCATCAAGCCGACGACCGGCTCCTCGGTTGGACCGAACTCGGTCGATGATGCGTGCTCGACGCCGGCCAGCGAACGCGCTGCCTCGATGCAGGCCATCTGCATGCCGAAGCAGATGCCGAAATACGGCACCTTGCGCTCGCGCGCGAACTTCGCCGCCAGGATCTTGCCCTCCGAGCCGCGCTCGCCAAAACCGCCGGGGACGAGAATGCCATGGACCTTCTCCAGCCACGGCGCCGGGTCTTCCTTCTCGAATATCTCGCTTTCGATCCAATCGAGCTTGACCTTGACCCGGTTGGCGAGGCCGCCATGCGACAGCGCCTCGATCAGCGATTTGTAGGCGTCCTTGAGGCCGGTATATTTGCCGACGACGGCAATGGTCACTTCGCCTTCCGGATTGTGGATGCGGTTGGATACCGCTTGCCACCGTTCCATGCGCGGCTTCGGCGCCGGATCGATGCCGAAGGCGGCCAGAACTTCCGAGTCGAGCCCTTCGTTGTGATAGGCCATCGGCACGTCGTAGATATGCGGCACGTCGAGCGCCTGGATGACGGCGCTTTCGCGGACATTGCAGAACAGCGACAGCTTTCTGCGCTCTTCCTTGGGGATCGGCCGGTCGGCGCGGACCAGCAGTATGTCGGGTGCAATGCCGATGCCGCGCAACTCCTTGACCGAATGCTGCGTCGGCTTGGTCTTCAGTTCGCCCGCTGTCGGAATGTAAGGCATCAAGGTCAGGTGGACGTAGACGGCGTTGTTGCGCGGCAGGTCGTTGCCGAGCTGGCGGATCGCCTCCAGGAACGGCATCGCTTCGATGTCGCCGACGGTGCCGCCGATCTCGCACAGCACGAAATCGTAGTCGTCATTGCCGTTGAGAACGAAGTTCTTGATCTCGTCGGTGACGTGCGGAATGACCTGCACGGTGGCGCCGAGATAGTCGCCGCGCCGCTCGCGCTCGATGATGTTCTTATAGATGCGGCCGGTGGTGATGTTGTCCTGCTGGTTGGCCGAGCGGCCTGTGAAGCGCTCATAATGGCCAAGATCGAGATCGGTCTCGGCCCCATCATCGGTCACGAAGACTTCGCCGTGCTGGTAGGGCGACATCGTGCCGGGATCGACGTTGAGATAGGGATCGAGCTTTTTGATGCGTGCGCGATAGCCCCGCGCCTGCAAGAGAGCCCCAAGGGCCGCTGCAGCAATGCCTTTTCCAAGTGAGGAAACCACGCCGCCTGTGATGAATACATATCGCGCCATGGGAGTCATCGCTTAACGCGGCTGAATTGATTCCGCCAGAGAAAAAACCGCCGCGAAGGCTTTTTCCCAAGAAGGCGCTCTGGTCGTTGGCGTATCAAAACAAAAGGGCCGGCGAGGCCGGCCATTTTGGCACGATCTGTCAAAGCGTCAGATGATGACGACTTTGGTGCCTACTTTCACCCGGCGGTAAAGGTCCATGACGTGCTCGTTGATCATGCGGAAGCAGCCATTGGAGGCGCTGGTTCCGATCGACTGCGGCGCAATGGTGCCGTGAATGCGCAGGTGAGTATCTTTCTTGCCGTCGTAGAGATAGATGGCGCGCGCACCGAGCGGATTGTCGCCGCCGCCGGGCATGCCGTCCTTGTATTGCCCATAGTGCTTGGGTTCGCGCTTTTGCATATCCAGCGTCGGAATCCAGCGCGGCCATTCCTGCTTGTCGCCGACGGCAACCGTACCCTTGAACTGCAGGCCTTCCCGGCCGACCGCGATGGCATAACGGCGGGCGGTTGACGATGATTCGACGAGGTAGAGACGACGGGCGCTGGTATCGATTACGATGGTGCCGGGGTTGTAGCCGGTGAATTCGACCTCCTGCGGCACGAATTCCGGCTTGACCTTGAACTGCCGCTTGGCCTGTTTCCTTTCGAGCGCGGCGTCGAGCGCGCGTGTTTCCGGAAGCAGCGACATCGACGAAGAGGATGTGCCGCCGAACAGTCCCGCGAACAGCCCGACGCTCTGCGGCTTCTGCCCGACCGGTTCGCTGCGCAACTCGCCATTGTTGCCGGTCAGCGCAACGTTCATGGCCTCGGCCGGGATCGGCTCGGCCGACTGGATCGGCGCAATGGGCGTAATCGGTTCGATGATGTTGACGGTCTTCTTCTTGGCCGGCGTGGCGTCAGCCACCTTGGCCGTCGCGAGCGGCTGGCTCTTCTTGGCAAGGAATGCCTGCCGTTCCGCATCGGCTTTGGCTTTCGCCGCCTCGCGCATCGCCAGCTTCCTGGCTTCGAGTGCCTTGGCGCGAGCGGCTTCCTTGTCGGCTGCGATCTTGGCTTCGATCTTGCGAATCTGCGCAAGGTCGTCCGGCGTCGGATCTTTCTTCTTTTTGAGAAGCTTCAATTGCGCCGCATCGCTTTTGGCAGCGACGTTGACGAGGTCGGTTGTTGTTGCGGCTTTATGGGCCGAATTTGCCGTCGGCATGGCCGCGTAAGCGGGCGCACCTAGGCTGAGCACGGCACAAAGGCCGGCAAAAATGAAGCTGCGAAGCTGCATGGGGAAGATCCGATCGTTCAATGCTTGTTGCCCACGGCGTCGCCCGGCGCCCCCCAAGGACGCCGAGAATGCCGCGTGCAACGTATAATCGATTAGCCGGAAGCGCCTCAAGCGTGAGGCGCGGTCGAATCTTCTTGATCGTGCGGCATTTGCCGCGACTGTGTTCAAACGACAACAGATCGCGGCATAAGTTGCCCGATTACTGGTTGGGGACCTGCGGCGTGGCCGGCGCTGTGGCGCCGTTTGTCGCTGGCGGCGTCGCCGGAGCGGTTGCCGGCGGCGTCGTTGCCGCACCATTGCCGGACGGCGGGGTCGGCGCCGTGGTGCCCGAAGGCGGCGTCGGCGTCGTGGTTCCGGGCAATTGGTTGAGTACGCCCTTGCCGTCCGAGGTTGCCGGCACGCGATCGAGAATGTCGATCGGCTTCTCGCCATAGCGCGCGACAATCGACAGTGTCAGCGAAGTGACGAAGAAAGCCGCGGCCAGGATCGCCGTCGCCCGCGTCAGCGCATTGGCGGCGCCTCGCGCAGTCATGAAGCCCGATCCGCCGCCGATGCCGAGGCCGCCGCCTTCGGAGCGCTGCAGCAGCACCACGCCGACAAGCGCGAGCACGACCATGAGGTGGACGACGATCAGTACGGTTTCCATAATTTATCCTGGCAAGGCCTTGCGCGGCCGCTGATTTGGAGGCGGCTCAATACAATGCTTTGACGGCATTTCCAAGCCCGTGGCCGGAATATGGGGAGCAATGCGTCCTTTGCAACGATTTCGGCGCCGGCCGTCGCTCAAATCCAACAAGCTGTCCCGGTATCAAGCGATGTTTCGATAGGCTTCCGCGATGCCGAGGAAGTCCGCTGCCTTCAGGCTGGCGCCGCCGACCAGCGCGCCGTCGACATTCCTGACGCCGAGCAGCTCGACGGCGTTGGACGGCTTGACCGAGCCGCCGTAGAGAATGCGCATCTTGGCCGCCGTATTGCCAAGCTTCCGCACCAGTTCTTCGCGGATATGGGCATGTGCCTCGGCGACGTCGGCGGCAGTCGGCGTCAAGCCGGTGCCGATCGCCCATATTGGCTCATAGGCAATTACAGTGTTGGACGCCGTGGCGTTTGGCGGGACCGAGCCAGAGACCTGGCGCGACAGCACGTCGAGCGTGGCTCCTGCTTCGCGTTCGGCTCTTGTCTCACCAATGCAGATGATGGCCACCAGCCCGGCGCGCCATGCAGCGGAGGCCTTGGCCTGCACAATGGCATCGTCTTCCTTGCGATCGGCGCGGCATTCGGAATGGCCGACGATGACATGGCTGGCACCTGCATCCTTCAGCATCTCGGCCGAAATGCAGCCGGTATAGGCGCCGCTTTCCTCGGTGTGGCAATCCTCTCCGCCGGCCCGCACCGGCGTGCGCGACAGAATCTCGGCGGCGTGCGCAAGCAAGGTCGCCGGCACGCAGACCACCGCTTCGGTCTCTGCGTCGAGCCCGCTCATGAAGCCGTTGCCGATCATCCTGAGCTCGTTGAGCGAGGCGCTGGTGCCGTTCATTTTCCAGTTGCCAGCGACGAGCGGGCGGATTCCAGGCGTCATGGGATTTGTTCTCCGGGCAATTTCCAGCTGGCCCTCACTATCAAAATCAGGCCACAAAGCAATCGACAGTGGGCAGGAAGGGCGCTATTGCGCTTGTTTCAGACTCGGCGCATGCGAAATGCGCAAAAATCGGAAGTACTCATGCTTGGTATGTTGAGAAGTGCGGCGGGGACCTGGGTCGCGAAACTGCTGCTGTCATTGTTGGTGTTGAGCTTCGCCATCTGGGGCATCTCGGGGCGGCTGATGGGCGGTCTTGCCGGCCATGACGCCGTGATTACGGCCGGAGGCACCAAGGTCTCGATCAACGAATACCGCCTCGCCCACGATCGCCAGCTCAGCGTCATGTCGCAGCAATTCGGCCAGCGCATCAGCCGTGAGCAGGCGACGGCGCTCGGCATCGACAACCAGGTGCTGGGGCAACTCGTGTCGGGCGCCGTCCTCGACGAGCAGGCCCGCAAGCTCGGCCTCGGCCTGTCCAAGGACCGGCTCGCCGAACTGACGCGTGAAGACCCGGCGTTCAAAGGGCCTGCCGGAACCTTCGACAGGAGAACCTTCGAGTACCTGCTTCGGCAGATCGGCATGCGGCCGGAAGACTATTTGAAGAACCGCGCCCAGGTCGCGGTCCGCCAGCAGATCGTCGAGGCGGTTTCGGATGGCCTCAAGGCTCCGGATACGTTCTTCAAGGCGGTCGCGCTCTATCGCGGCGAAGATCGCACCATCGATTACCTGACCTTGCCGAAATCGCTTGTCGAGCCGATAGAAGCGCCGTCCGACAGCGTGCTTTCGGCCTATTTCGGGGAAAACAAAAAGACCTACGCCGCGCCCGAATACCGTAAGTTCTCCTATGTCAGGCTCGAACCGGAAGACATCATGGATTTGAGCGCGGTGACCGACCAACAGGTCAGCGACGACTACAACAAGAACAAGGCGCGCTACACCACGCCGGAGATGCGCACCATCGAGCAGCTTGTATTCAAGACGCCTGATGCCGCAAAGGCGGCGCTCGATTCGCTCAGGACCGGCGCGACCTTCGACAAGATCGTCGCCGCCGAAGGCAAGACGCCGGCCGACACGCTGCTCGGCACGCTGGCCAAGGACAAGATCGCCGACAAGGCGGTTGCCGATGCTGCCTTCAAGCTCAACGTCAATGAAGTCAGCCCGGTCGTGCAAGGCGCCTTTGGCCCCGTTCTGCTGCGCGTCACCGAGATCAAGCCGGAAGTGGTGAAGCCGCTGGCCGAAGTATCCGAGCAGATCCGCAAGGATCTGGCACTGGGCGAGGCAAGCCGCATCTTGCTGGACGTGCACGACAATTACGAGGATACGCGCGCCTCCGGCAGTTCGCTCGCCGAGGCAGCTGCCAAATTGAAGCTGAAGGTCGTCACCATCGACGCCATCGACCGCACCGGCCAACGGCCGGATGGAAGCATCGTCAAAGACCTGCCGGAATCGCCGGCACTCATCAAGGCGGTGTTCGAATCCGAACCCGGAACCGACAATGAAGGCCTCACCACCGCCGATAACGGCTTCGTCTTCTACGACGTGAGCGCGATCACGCCGGCCCGCGACCGCACGCTGGACGAAGTCCGCCAGAAGGTCGTGGCCGACTGGACCGCGGCGGAGACCACCAAACGGCTTACCGCAAAGGCACAAGAGCTCGAGAAGCGTCTCAAGGCCGGCGCCACGCTCGAGGTGATCGCCGGTGAGCTCAAGCTCGAAAAGCAGACCAAGCGCGGCGTCAAGCGCGATGCTGACGACGTCGATTTCGGCAAGGAAGGGGCCGCCGCGATGTTCGGCGTCGGCGAAGGCGGCACCGGGCTGATCCCCTCGCCTACGGGCGACGGACAGATCCTGTTCAAGGTTGCCGAGGTGTTCGAGCCTGCCGGGGCCGATGCCAGCTCAGTACCCCAGGACGCGCAGAAATCCTTCACCTCCGGTTTGTCCGACGACCTGCTCGACCAGTTGGTGGCGCAGTTGCAGACGCAATATGACGTCCGCATCGATCAAACGGCCGTAACCCAAGCCCTGGCCAGATGAGCGCGCTGAAGATCCACATCGCCAAGGTCGCCGCCGGCAGCGCTCTTTCGTTCGAGGAGGCGCGCGAGGCCTTCGACATCATCATGTCCGGCGATGCCACCCCCGGCCAGATCGGCGGCTTTCTGATGGCATTGCGCGTGCGCGGTGAGACCGTCAGCGAGATCGCCGGCGCCGTCGCCACCATGCGCGCCAAGATGCTGCGCGTCGAAGCCCCCGAAGGCGCCATCGACATTGTCGGCACCGGCGGCGACAATTCGCACAGCGTCAACATTTCGACTGCATCCGCCTTCGTCATCGCCGGCAGCGGCGTGCCCGTCGCCAAGCACGGCAATCGCGGACTGTCCTCGCTGACCGGCGCCGCCGATGTGCTGGTCGCATTGGGCGTCAAGATCGACATCCCTCCGGAGACGATCGGCCGCTGTATTCACGAGGCCGGAGTTGGCTTCATGTTCGCACCGGCGCATCACCCGGCGATGAAGCATGTCGGCCCGACCCGGGTCGAGCTCGGCACCCGCACCATCTTCAACCTGCTGGGCCCGCTTTCCAATCCGGCCAGTGTCAGACGGCAGATGGTCGGTGTGTTCCTGCCGGAATGGATCATGCCGGTGGCAGAAACGTTGAAGGAGCTTGGTGCTGACCATGCCTGGGTCGTGCATGGCGACGGCTATGACGAGATCACCACCACCGGCGAGACGCAGGTCGCCGAATTGGCCGGCGGCGAGATACGCAGCTTTACGCTGACCCCTGAAGCAGTCGGGCTGACGCGTCACACCAAGGACGAGTTGCGCGGCGGCGACGCCGCCCACAATGCCCAGGCAATGCGCGACATGCTGGGCGGCGCCGCCGGCGCCTTTCGCGATACGGTGCTGATGAATGCCGGCGCCGGGCTGGTGGTGGCCGGCAAGGCGACGACACTTGCCGACGGCATGGTGACGGCAACGCAGGCCATCGACAGCGGCCGCGCGCTAAAAGTGCTCGACAGGCTGGTCGAGTTTTCGAACGGTTAAAACTATGTCCGACATCCTGCGCAAGATCGAGGCTTACAAGCGCGACGAGATCGCGGCGGCCAAAGCGCAAGTGCCGTTTGCCGAGATCAAGGCACGGGCGATGAATGCCGACGCGCCGCGCGGCTTTCTTTCCGCCCTTGAGGCAAAGCGCAAATCCGGCAGGTTCGCGCTGATTGCCGAAATCAAGAAGGCTAGCCCGTCCAAAGGCCTGATCCGCGCCGATTTCGATCCGCCGGCGCTGGCCAGGGCCTATGCGGAAGGCGGTGCCGCCTGTCTTTCGGTGCTGACCGACGCACCCTCCTTCCAGGGGGCGCCCGAATTCCTCACCACTGCGCGCGCTGCCGTCGAGCTGCCTGCCTTGCGCAAGGATTTCCTGTTCGACCCCTATCAGGTCCACGAGGCCAGGGCCTGGGGCGCCGATGCCATCCTGATCATCATGGCCAGCGTCGACGACGCGCTGGCAAGAGAACTCGAAGCGACAGCTTTCGAGCTGGGCATGGACGCGCTGGTCGAAGTGCATGACGAGGCGGAAATGGAACGTGCGCTGCGGCTGTCATCGCGGCTGATCGGCATCAACAACCGCAATCTCCGGACCTTCGAAACCAGCCTCGAGACCTCGGAACGGCTGGTAGCGATGGTGCCGGCCGGCCGCCTTCTGGTCAGTGAGAGCGGGATCTTTTCGCATGACGATTGCCGCCGGCTGGAGCGGAGCGGCATCGCTACTTTCCTGGTTGGTGAGAGCCTGATGCGTCAGCAGGACGTGGCCGCTGCAACGCGCCTGCTTTTGACGGGCAAGGCCCCGGCAGAGGCGATCTGACGATGGCGGCCGCCCTCACCCATCTTGGCGCGCAGGGCGAAGCCAACATGGTCGATGTCGGCGACAAGGCTGAGACGGTGCGCACGGCAGTCGCCGAGGGCTTCGTGTCGATGCGGTCCGAGACGCTGGACATGATCCTCGCCGGCGATGCCAAGAAGGGCGACGTGCTCGGCACCGCGCGCATTGCCGGCATCATGGCGGCCAAGAAAACGCATGAACTGATCCCGCTTTGCCATCCGCTGCTGCTGACCAGGATATCTGTCGATATCGAGCCGGACGCAGCTTTGCCCGGCCTGAAGGTGACAGCATTGACCCGCGTCACCGGCAAGACCGGCGTTGAAATGGAGGCCCTGAGCGCCGTCTCGGTCGCTTGCCTGACCATCTACGACATGGCCAAGGCGGTCGACCGCGCCATGGTCATCTCCGGCATCAGGCTGGTTGAAAAGACCGGCGGCAAATCCGGCGACTACAAGATCACCGGAGATGGGGCCACCGAGGCAGGCCGCTAATGGCGCTGGTCCCAGTTGCCGAGGCGCTCGAGCGCCTGCTGGACGGCGCAGCAGCGCTGCCGGGCGAACGCGTCGCGCTGCTGGATGCCGCCGACCGCGTGCTGGCGGAGCCTGTTGTGGCGCTCCGCACCCAGCCGCCGTTCAACGCCTCCGCCATGGACGGCTATGCCGTGCGGGCGGCCGATATCGCGTCCGTACCAGCAAGGCTTTCGGTGGTCGGCGTGGCGCCGGCCGGACGCGGCTTTACCGGATCGGTGCAGCAGCGGCAGGCCGTGCGCATCTTTACCGGCGCGCCGCTTCCCGAAGGCGCCGACACCGTCGTCATCCAGGAGAACGTCCGCGATCTCGGCGGCGGCAGCGTCGAAGTGACGGAGCCGACGGTGCAGGGGCGAAACATCCGCCGCCTCGGGCTCGATTTCGCCAAGGGCGATGTCCTACTGCCCAACGGCCGCCTGCTCGATCCGGCGGCCTTGTCGCTGGCGGCATCGGCCAACCACCCCGAGGTCGGCGTGGTCAAGCGGCCGGTGGTCGCCATTATCGCCACCGGCGACGAATTGCTGCCGCCGGGCAGCGAGCTTGGCCCCGACCAGATCATCTCCTCCAACGCCTATGGTGTCGCCGCTGCCGCACAGTCGGTCGGTGCGCGCGCGCTCGACCTTGGCATCGCGCCGGACCGCAGGGAGGCGATCGCTGCGCTGGTGGAAAAGGCCGTGAAGGTTGGCGCGAATGTCATCGTCACGCTGGGCGGTGCCTCGGTCGGTGACCACGACTTCGTCCATGACGTGCTGACCGGGCAAGGCATGACGCTCGATTTCTGGAAGATCGCCATGCGGCCGGGCAAGCCGCTGATGTTCGGGCGGCTGGGCGACATTCGCTGCATCGGCCTGCCCGGCAATCCGGTGGCGAGTCTGGTCTGCACTCAGCTCTTCCTGAAGCCGCTGCTGGCGCGGCTCGGCGGCCGCGCCTTTCAGCAGGATATACGTCGGGCACGGCTCGGTGCTGCCATGCCGGCCAACGATCTCAGGCAAGATTATGTGCGGGCTGTTGTCACAGACGACGCCGGTACGCTCGTGGCGACGCCATTCGGCATCCAGGACTCCTCGATGCTGAAAATGCTGGCCGATGCCAACGGGCTGATCGTCCGCGCGCCGTTCGCGCCCGCCGCGGCGGCGGGCTCCCTCTGCGACGTGCTGATGCTACGCTGAACCTGCCTCACTCCGAGATCAAGGTCCGGGTCAGCGGATGGTCTGGATCGGCCAAACCGTCGATGATGTTGAAATGATGCCGGTCAGGCTCGACCACCGAGCTGGTCGCGGCACCCAGGCCGATCCAGATGTTGGCCAGCAACGCGCTCTGGCGCAGGAATTCGGCGCGCTCGCCGCCGCCGGCCCAGCAGGTCAGGCGGGCCTTGTCCATCGGGCGCAGCAGCACCGGACTTTCGGCCTGCGCCTCGGCCTCATCGATCGCCAGCGTCTCGTTCATGCCGGTGCGCATGATCGGGCGCAAATCATGCACCCCCGAGATCGACAGCACATGACGAACGCGCCGGACCACTTCGGGCGCCAGCGGCGTCGTCGCCGTAACCATCCGGCTAACAAGATGGCCGCCGGCCGAGTGTCCGGTCAGCATCAGCGGCCCTGCGACCATCGCCGCCGCCTTGCCGATCGCCGCGCCGACTTCTTTGACGATGCCGCCAATGCGTATCTGCGGACAGAGAGTGTAGGACGGCATCGCCACCGCATAGCCGCGATCAACAGGGCCAGTGGCAAGATGCGACCAGAAACTCTTGTCGAATGCCATCCAATAGCCGCCATGAACGAACACCACGAGTCCCTTGGGCTTGATGGCCGGCAGGAAAAGATCGAGCCGGTTGCGTGGGTTATCGCCATAGGCCATGTCGAGCCGCGCCCTGCCCTCGGTCGAAAGCACGTTGCGGAAAACCCGCGCGGGCTCGATCCAGGCCGCCGGCCAGCGATCGCTGCCGGCTATGTTGGCGCCGTTGGTATAGGCGTTGTCCCAATCGGCAATGTGACGTTCGAACACCCTGCGCCCTCCCCTGGCAATATGGCCTTGCAACGTAGCCGTAAGCATCGCTCGGCGCGTCGTCGCCAGCCTCACGATTCCAGCTCTCGCATCAATCTCAAGTGACAGCCGCCTTGATGGCGAAGCGCGCATCCTTCCACGCACCGGTGCGCAGAATGTCCTCAAGCACTTCGACGGCCTGTCAGACATCGGCATAGCCGACATAGAGCGGGGTGAAGCCGAACCGCATGGTGGATGGCGCGCGAAAATCGCCGATCACGCCACGTTCAATCAGCGCGCGCATGATCTGGTAGCCATGCTCGTGCATGAATGAAATCTGGCTGCCGCGTTTTTCCCCGTCGCGCGTGCTTTCGAGCGTTAGCCCGTAAGCGCCGCACCTTGCCTCGACAAGCTCGATGAACAGATCGGCCAGCGCGATGCTCTTCTTGCGCACCGCCGTCATGTCGACATCGTTCCAGATGTCGAGCGCGCCCTTCAGCGTGCGCATCGACAGGACCGGCTGCGTGCCGCACAGAAACCGGCGGATGCCGGTGCCGGCCGCATAGCCTGGCTCGAAGGCGAAGGGCCGTGCATGGCCCCACCAGCCGGTGAGCGGCTGCTGGATGTCGGCAAGATGCCGCTCAGCCGCATAGATGAAGGCAGGCGCGCCCGGTCCGCCATTCAGATATTTGTAGGTGCAGCCAACGGCAAAATCGGCGTTTGCCTTGTCGAGCTCGACTGGCATCGCGCCGGCGGTGTGGCAGAGATCCCAGACGATCATCGCCCCGGCCTCCTGGGCCCTGCGCGTCAGCCCCGGCATGTCGCGCAGTTCGCCCGACTTGTAGTTGACGTGGTTGACCAGCACCACGGCAGTGCGTTCGTCGATCAGCTCTTCGATGGTCGGCGCGTCGACCCCCGAGAGGCGCAGCAGCGTATCTTTTCGCGTCGAAACCACACCTTCAGCCATGTAAAGGTCTGTCGGAAAGCTATCGCCCTCGGCGACGATGACCCGCCGCTGCGGACGCATGGCCATGGCGGCGTGCAGCAGCTTGTAGATGTTGACCGACGTCGTGTCGCAGACCACCGTCTGGCCGGTCGCGGCACCGATCAGGCGCCCGAGCTGGTCGCCAAGTTCAAGCGGCATGTTGAACCAGCCGGCCGTGTTCCATGCGCGGATGAGATCATGCGACCATTCCTCGGTCGCGGCCTTGTACAGTTCATCGAAAGCGGCACGTGAAGCAGCTCCTAGCGAATTGCCGTCGAGATAGATCACTCCTTGCGGCAACACAAAACGGTCGCGCATCGCGCGCAGCGGATCTGCGGCATCCATCGCCTTTATGGCCGCGAGATCGGGAATTCCTGTCATGATTTGCCTGCTCCCCCAAAGATTCAACGCAACGCCGGACACGCATCGACTGTTCTTCCATTACCGGGTAGCGCGCAGCAAGGCTCCACCAGCGAGAAGCAGCCTGACCAGGCGGTGGAAACCCGGAGTTAACCCGAGGTTGGCGTTTTGAGTTCGTTTCGTTCACGGTGCATTGACCAAACCGCACAGTCGATACGGGTTCAATTCCGTGCCCTTTTGCCGACCGACGGCCGATGCCAGTGGCGCCTTCTAGGAAGCCAGAAGGGCGCAAACGACAGCAGAATCAAGGCGATGAGGCTCGCGGCGGGTGAAAATGCGGCATTCCGGTAGGGGCGTGGTTTGTTTCCCGAGCCTTAACGCATTCATTAAACTTTAAACAGTTGCGGAACACAACTGGAACAGATAGTGTTTGTTCTGGGTTTGTTTTTCTGATTCTGTTGGGGGTCGCTATGCTGACACGCAAACAACACGAACTGCTTATGTTCATCCACGAAAGGTTGAAGGAAAGCGGTATTCCGCCCTCCTTCGACGAGATGAAGGAAGCGCTCGACCTGGCTTCCAAATCGGGAATCCATCGGCTGATAACGGCGCTGGAGGAGCGCGGCTTCATTCGCCGTTTGCCCAACCGGGCCCGTGCGCTGGAGGTGCTGCGCCTGCCTGACTCGATCGCCCCCGGCCTCAATGCGGCACGCAAGTTCTCGCCGAGTGTCATCCAGGGCAGTCTTGGGCAAGGTGCCCCTCGGCAGGGCAAGCCGACATCGTCGCGCGTCCCTGCAGCCGGCAATGACGACGATGTCGTCGCCGCCGTTTCGATCCCGGTGATGGGCCGCATCGCCGCCGGTGTGCCGATCGACGCCATCCAGCACCAGACGCATTCGATTTCGGTGCCGCCGGATATGATCATGGGCGGCGAGCATTATGCGCTCGAGGTCAAAGGCGATTCGATGATCGAGGCTGGCATTTTCGACGGCGACACGGTGATCATCCGCAATGCCGATACGGCGAGCCCCGGTGAGATCGTGGTGGCACTGGTCGACGAGGAGGAAGCGACGCTGAAGCGGTTCCGCCGCAAGGGCGCCTCGATCGCCCTGGAAGCCGCCAATCCGGCCTACGAGACGCGCATCTTCGGACCAGACAGGGTCAAGGTGCAAGGCAAGCTCGTCGGACTGATCCGCCGCTACTGAGCTCCGCCCTTGGCGCCGGCTTTGGGTTTGTCGGCCCTGCGGTATGGCGGCAGGCCCCGCGCCGCGCGTGAAAATTTCCGCTGCACGTGCCAGGGCCGGTATGATTTTTCGACGGCAAAGCGGATTTCGGCGCGTGTTGCCGCTTGTGGATCGAAATAGACGGCCGCACTTCCCGCGCGCGCCAGTTGCCGTTTGGTGACGACGAGGACCAGCCGGTCGTAGTAGCAGGGATTATGGGCGGTGGCGTCGTCGATGACGATCAAGCTGGCAAAGGCGCAGGCTGGCCGTGCAGTATCGCGGTCCTTGGCTTGCGCGATGATCGCGCCGGATGGATGCCTGGCAAGGCAGAGGCCGTCCGTGCAAATGAACGGTATGCCCGGCGGTAGGTCGGCCGGATCGGCAATGTCGAATTGCGGATCGTTCTTTCCAGGTGTTTCCGGCGCGACGATAGCCTCTGATGTGAGCGCGCGTTTCCAGTTGTCGATGGTGAACTCATTCGGGCGTGCCCGGTTGACCGCGAGTTCACCGCTGCCGATCGGCAGCGCGACCAGCCGTGCGTCCTCCGAGATCAATACATCGGGTACGCGCGTCTGCGTTGTCGTTAGCAAGCCGGCGAGCGCAAAAGGAAGTGCCGCGAGCCGCAACCAGGTCGTCGCCATGCTGGCAATGACGAGGGCGATCGTCACCAAAAGGACGGATCTCAGCGAAATCAGCCCGACCGCATCGATCGGCGAGCGCTCGGAGATCCACCCGGACAGGGCGATCATCGCCGTCAGCCCCTTGCCCATCACGTAGAGGAAAGGCCCATCCGCGCCGAACGGCATCGCCAGCGCACTGAGGACGGCGAAGGGCATGACGACCAGTGAGACGATAGGCATGATGGCCAGATTGGCGAACAGGCTGAGCGGCGCCACGCGCTGGAAATGCCATATGGCGAAAAGCGCCGTGGCGCTCCCTGCAATGATCGAGGTCATCGCCAGGCCGCCCATGCCCAGCAGGACCTTTCGAGTGGCAAAGCGTAGCGGCGACCGCCGGGGCGGCGGCGTGGTGGCCCTGCCGGCGCGGTAATCAGACCAGCCTGCATAGGCGCCGACAAGGGCCGCCGTCGCGGCGAAGGACATCTGGAAGCTCGGACCGACCACCTCGTGCGGCGACACCAGAATGACGGCGATGGCCGAGATCGCCAGGTTGCGCATGGTGAGCGCGGTCCGGTCGAACAGCACGGCGATAAGCATCACCGCCAGCATGATGAAGCTGCGTTCGGCCGCTACCACAATGCCGGAAAAGACGAGGTAGGCCGCAATCGAAAAAAGCGCGGCGGCCGCGGCATATTTCTTGACCGGCCGTCGCGATGAGAAATCGGGAAACAGCGCAAAGGCGCCGCGTAGCAGCGCCATGATGGTGCCGGCGACCAACGCCATATGCAGCCCCGAGATGGAGATGATGTGGTAGATGCCTGTGCGCCGCATCGCTTCGTTGATCTCCTCGGGAATGCCGGCGCGCACGCCGACGATTAGCGCAGCAGCAATCTCGCCCTCGGCGCCGCCGATGCGGCTGCGGATATGGTCGGCGATGGATTCGCGCGCGTCTTCGATCGCGGAAGAAAGCCGCGCGGCAAGCGGCATGCTGCCCGACGACACGACTTTCGGATTGCCGAGAAAAAAGCCGCTGCCGCCGATACCGGCGAAATAGCTGTCGAAGGAGAAATCATAGCTGTCGGGCCGCACCGGCCCGGTCGGCGGCAGCAGCCGCACATAGCCGGCGATCTCGGAACCGGCGGTCAGCTCAGCCGGTATCTTCATCGCCGAAACGCGGACCCGTTCCGGCATGTAGCGCAGTGTCGGCCTGGCGGTTGAGATCACATCGATCGTCAGCCTGATGCGGCCGCTCGCCATGGGCTCGTACGATACGACGCGACCGGTCAGCCGCGTCGAGATTTCGGAACCGAGCATATGCGTCCCGACACGCCAGGTCTCGAACTTGGCGGCAAGCACGCCAAGCGCGCAGAGCAACGCCACCATGAAGCACAGGCGCGTCCTGGGCCATGACCGCGAGACGACCGCACAAAGGGCTGCCAAGGCGACGATAGCTATCGGCTGTGGGAAGGCCAGCTCGGCCGCCATCGCGAAATACACGACCACCCCGCATGCGAGGAACACCGGCACCAGCAGGAAGGCGACGCCGCGGTCGAGTTCCAGGCCGGCCGCCGAGGTTACGCTGTTGCGGATACGGGACGGTGACGGAAGGCGGAAACGCCGGCGTAGGCGCACGATGGACTCGACCGCGGGCACGGGAACCGTTGCAGGGTCGCTGGCCGGCAGCGACGGAGCATCGAAGCGCGGAGCGGGCAGCAATGCCGGTGTCGGCAGGACAGGCAGGGGAGCGGCAAACAGCAAGCGTTCGCTGACGCCGCTACCAGCGTCCTCGCCCTCGCCCGCACCACGGCCTCGCACAGCCATCGGGTCTGCCCCTTGCGCCCTCGACCTCCTATGCTACATGAACGCGCAATGCGCGAAAGTCCGCAAACCCACTTCCTTCGCCCGCCTGAGAGTACCATGCCCGATAAGGTCGTCACCCGTTTTGCCCCCTCGCCCACCGGCTATCTGCACATTGGCGGCGCGCGCACGGCGCTGTTCAACTGGCTGTATGCCAAGCACACAGGCGGCACGATGCTGCTGCGCATCGAGGACACCGACCGCGAGCGCTCCACCGATGCGGCAACCGCGGCCATTCTCGACGGGCTTTCCTGGCTTGGCCTGACATGGGACGGCGAGCCGGTGTCGCAGTTCGAGCGTGCGCCGCGCCATCGCGAGGTGGCCGAGGAGCTCGTTCGCATAGGCAAGGCCTATTATTGTTATGCGACGCCTGCCGAGCTGGAAGCAATGCGCGAGAGCGCACGGGCCAAGGGGCTGCCTCCCCGCTATGATGGACGCTGGCGCGACCGCGACCCGTCGGAGGCGCCGGCCGGCGCCAAGGGGGCGATCCGCATCAAGGCGCCGACAGGCGGCGAGACGGTGGTGCATGACCGCGTCCAGGGCGACGTGCGCTTTCCCAACAAGGATCTCGACGATTTCATTATTCTGCGCTCGGACGGCAATCCAACCTACATGCATGCCGTCGTCGTCGACGATCACGACATGGGCATCACCCACATCATCCGCGGCGACGATCATTTGACCAACGCCGCACGCCAGACCGTAATCTACCAGGCCATGGGCTGGGAGGTGCCGTCGATGTCGCATATCCCGTTGATCCACGGTGCCGACGGCGCCAAGCTGTCGAAGCGGCACGGTGCGCTTGGCGTCGAGGCCTATCGCGCCATGGGCTACCTGCCGGAGGCGCTGCTCAACTATCTGGCGAGGCTTGGCTGGAGCCACGGCGACGATGAGATCATGTCGATCGCCGACATGATCTCATGGTTCGACATTGGCGACGTCAACAAGGGCGCCGCCCGTTTCGACTTCGCCAAGCTCGAAGCGCTCAACGGCGTGCACATGCGCCGCATGAACGAGGCAGCGCTGCTCGACGTCTTCATCGCCACTCTGCCCTATCTAGAAGGCGGCCCGGCAATCGCCGCGCGCCTCGACGACAGACGCAAGGCGCAACTGCTTGCCGCTTTGCCGGGCCTGAAGGAGCGCGCCAAGACGCTGGTCGAACTTGTTGAAGGGGCTGCATTCCTGTTCGTCGAGCGGCCGCTTCCGGTCGACGAGAAGGCGGCGGCGCTGCTCAGCGGTGAGGCGCGCGCGATCCTGCGGGGCGCTCATGCGGCACTAGCGACGGTTTCGGACTGGTCTGCCGCCTCAGCGGAAGCCGCGATCCGCGACTATGCGCAGGCCGGCGGCCATAAACTCGGCTCCGTGGCCCAACCTTTGCGCGCCGCGCTCACTGGCAAAAGTACCTCGCCAGGTGTCTTTGATGTGCTTGCCGTGCTGGGCCGCGAGGAAAGCCTGGGGCGGATCGCTGATCAAATCGATTAGCAAACTGGCCCAAGAAGATTGGCATTGAAAGGTGCGTTTCGCAGTGCAACATTGGGTCTTGGCCTAATCTGGCGCGCAGATTCAATTGCGGGCGCAAATGTGCGTGTTCCGATGCTTTTGACGTGTTGGGTTCAGATATTTTGCCTTTGCCGGCCTGAGGAAACAAAAAGGAGTTTGCTATGACCGAACCTGCGACAAAAATGGAATTTGGCGGCAAAACCCAGGCATCGACGGCAAAGCTGGAACTCGGCGGCAAAACCCATGAATTCAAGATACGAAGTGGTTCGGTAGGACCTGACGTCATCGACATCGGTTCGCTCTACAACACCACCGGCGTCTTTACCTACGATCCCGGCTTTACGTCGACGGCGAGCTGCGAGTCGGAAATCACCTTCATCGATGGCGATGCCGGCATTCTCTTGCACCGCGGCTACCCGATCGACCAATTGGCCGAGCACGGCGACTTCCTCGAAGTCTGCTATCTCTTGCTCTATGGTGAACTACCGACCAAGGCGCAGAAGGACGATTTCGACTACCGGGTGACGCGCCACACCATGGTGCATGAGCAGATGTCGCGCTTTTTCACCGGCTTCCGCCGTGATGCGCATCCGATGGCGGTGATGTGCGGCGTGGTCGGCGCGCTGTCGGCCTTCTATCACGATTCCACCGACATCTCGGACCCTTATCAACGCATGGTCGCCTCAATGCGGCTGATCGCCAAGATGCCGACGATCGCGGCGATGGCCTATAAATACCACATCGGCCAGCCGTTCATTTATCCGAAGAACGAGCTGAATTTCGCAGCCAACTTCCTGCATATGTGCTTCGCCGTGCCTTGCGAGGAATACAAGATCAATCCGGTGCTGGCGCGCGCGATGGAGCGCATCTTCATCCTGCACGCCGATCACGAACAGAACGCCTCGACTTCGACCGTCCGCCTGGCCGGCTCATCGGGCGCCAATCCCTTTGCCTGTATCGCTGCCGGTATCGCCTGCCTGTGGGGTCCCGCACATGGCGGCGCCAACGAGGCAGCCCTGAACATGCTGGGCGAGATCGGCCATGTCGATCACATCCCGGAATTCATTGCGCGCGCCAAGGATAAGAACGATCCGTTCCGATTGATGGGCTTTGGCCACCGCGTTTACAAGAACTACGATCCGCGCGCCAAGATCATGCAAAAGACCGCGCACGAAGTCCTGGGCGAGCTCGGCATCAAGGACGATCCGCTGCTCGACATCGCCATGGAGCTGGAAAAGATTGCGCTGACCGATTCCTATTTCATCGAGAAGAAGCTCTATCCCAACGTCGATTTCTATTCCGGCATCACGCTGAAGGCGCTGGGCTTCCCCACCACCATGTTCACCGTGCTGTTCGCGGTCGCCCGCACCGTCGGCTGGATCGCGCAGTGGAAGGAGATGATCGAGGACCCGCACCAGAAGATCGGTCGCCCGCGCCAGCTTTATACCGGCGCGCCGGAACGGGATTATGTGCCGATCGCGAAGCGGTGAATGGTGAATGGTGAATGGTGAATGGTGAATGGTGAATGGGAGTAGCAAAGCGTCGCTCCCTGTCTATAGAACTACTATTCACTATTCACTATTCACTATTCACTCACTTCCTCACCATCCCCATCACCACCCCCGCCGCCATCTCGCCTGACGGCTTGTCGGTTGCCATACGCCCGGCAATGTCGGCAAAACCGTCCTGCTGCCAGGCGCGGTAGGCGGTGTCGAAGAACAGCGCCTCCAGTTGCCGCGCCAGATAATGCGGCCGCACATATTGATTGTAGTGTTCCGGCACAACCGGCCGGTCGGCGATGAGATTGGGCAAGGCTGCGCTCCATACTTTGATCAGCGGCTGCACCATGCGCATGACCGGATCGAGCCGGTAGCAGGAGATCATCGGCACACCCGCCAGTGCCAGTTCCAGCGATACCGTCCCCGACGCGATCAGCGCCGCATCGGCCTTGCCGAAGGCCTGCCATTTGCGTTCGGCATCAAGGATGATCTCCGGCTTCTCGTCCCAGCTCGCGACCGAGGACCTGACCAGGTCGGCGACGTGCGGCACCGTCGGCAACAGCAGGCGCAAGCGGTGCCCGCGCGCCCGCAGGATCGACACCGTTTCGCCGAACGGCCCAACCAGGCGCCGCACCTCACCACGACGCGAACCGGGCAATACAAGCAACGTTTTGACGTGATCTGCGGACAGGTCACGCGGCTGCGCCTGCGCCCTGGCGGCACTGATTATGCCCGGATCGTGTGCAAGGCGATGCCCGACATAAGTGCCGGGCGGCCCGCCCAGGCGGGCGAGTTCCTTCACCTCGAACGGCAGGATGCAAAGGATGTGATCTACATATGGCCTCATCGCCGGCGCCCTGCCCGGCCGCCAAGCCCAAACGCTCGGGCAGACATAATGGACGATCGGGATCGTCGGGTCGGCAGCACGCACCTTCTTGGCGACGCGCAGCGAGAAATCCGGACTGTCGATGGTGATAAGGCAATCGGGCTTTTCACAGGCAATCGAGTTTGCCGTCTGGCCGATCCGCCGCATCAGGCGCGGCAAGTCGCGCAGGATGGCGCTAAGCCCCATCAGTGCGATCTCGCTGCCGTCGAACAATGGCGCCAGGCCGAGCGCCTGCAAATGGCGGCCGCCGATGCCGACAAGCCGAACTTCGCGCCCGGTCATGCGCTTTAACGCCTGCACAAGGTCGGCGCCAAGCAGGTCGCCGGACTCTTCGCCGGCGACGACGGCTATCTTCAACGGCCGGTCATTCGCCATGCGCCGGCTCCGCAGCAGGCAGGCCGACCACGAAAAGGCCGAGCGCGTTGGCACGTCCGATGGTGGCGGGACCTTCGAGCACCAGCGAGCGACCGGCTTCGACGGCAATGCCGGCCAGTCCGGCGGCATGCGCCGCATCGACGGTCAGCGGACCGATAGAGGGCAGATCGGCGCGCAGTTCCTGACCAGGCTTGGCGCATTTGACCAAAACACCACGGCTCCTGCCAGCCAGCCTGCCGTGCCCGCGTAACTGTTTTGTCCGCTCGAGCAGCCCGTCGGTGCCTTCGACGCCTTCCAACGCAATGGCGCGGCCACCGACCGCAACAGCCGCCTGGCCGATATCCAGCGCGCCAATTGCTTTTGCTGCAGCGTGCGCCGCCTCGATGTCGCGCCAGTCGGATTTGCGTGGCGCCGCCTTGGTCAGCAGGCCTTCGGCGGCGACCAGCTCCGGCACGATCTCGTGAGCGCCGACGACCTTGATGCCGCTGCGCTCGATCCTGCGCACGAACAGTTTCAGCACCGTATCGTCCCCCCGGGTTACACCGACGAAGAGGCTGGGCAGCCAGGCGAGCAGGCCCAAATTGAGGCGCATGGCGCTCAGCCTGGGGCGGCGCGTGATATGACCCGCGGTCACCAGATGCGTAACGTGATGCCGCTTGAGCATCGGCAACAGCGAGCCGACGTCTTCCAGCCTCAAGGTTGCCTGCTCATAGGGCTCGAAATCGGCTATGCGGTCGACCTCGCCCGCCGCCATCACGACGAATGGCAATTTGCCTTGCCGGGCGAGCGCTCGGGCAATTTCGACCGGGAGACTGCCGCCGCCGGCGATGATGCCGACCTTGGCATCTGGCGCGAGATCAAGGCCCTTTCCGGCAGCCTCAATCTTCGTCATCTGCTCTCAGTCTTCATCATCGGTATCGTCGCCGTCGCCACCCTTGAGCGACGGCACGGCATAGTGCCGCTTGCCGCGACCGGCGATGAAATCGACGATCTTCATGGCAGTCGGCGACGAGGCGAACTCCGCCTTGGCGAATTCGATGTTTTCGCCGACGGTCCGAGAACGATCGAAGATCGTCTTATAGGCTTTGCGCAGCAAGTGGATCTCCGAACGCGGCAAGCCGGCGCGCTTCAGGCCAATGATATTGAGGCCGCGAAGGCTGGCACGGTTGCCAACGGCGATGGCGTAGGGAATGACGTCGCCGACGATCGCCGAGCAGCCGCCGAGAAAGGCGTTATCGCCGATGCGTACAAACTGATGAACCGCGGTAAGGCCCCCGATGTAGACATTGTCACCGACTTCGCAATGCCCGCCTAACGTCGCTTGATTGGCGAAGGTGGCGTTCTTGCCGACCACGCAGTCATGGGCAATGTGGGCATAGGCAAGGAAATTGCCGTTGTTGCCGATCGTCGTTTCGCCCCGGCTGGAATCGGTGCCGACATGCATGGTGACGCCTTCGCGGATCGTGCAGTTCTCGCCGATCACCAGCATGGTACGGCCGCCCTTGTGCTTGGTGTTCTGCGGCGGCCCGCCCAGTATCGCCATCGGATAGACCTTGGTCGATGCACCGATGGTGGTCGCGCCCATCACCGAGACATGGCTGACCAGTTCGACACGGTCGCCGATCACGGCGTCGGGGCCGACGTGGCAGAAGGGTCCGATGCGGGCGCCTTCGCCGATTTGGGCGCCTGCCTCGATGACCGACGATGGATGGATGACTGTCTGGATTTTCATTAGCATTCGTTTGTCAGCCGCTTGCGACCATCATCGCCGAGATCTCGGCTTCCGCCGCCTTGGCGCCATCGACGAGGGCCTCGCAAGCGAATTTGAGAAGATTGCCGCGTT
This sequence comes from Mesorhizobium sp. M0306, assembly GCF_040321655.1. Classification (NCBI taxonomy): domain Bacteria; kingdom Pseudomonadati; phylum Pseudomonadota; class Alphaproteobacteria; order Hyphomicrobiales; family Phyllobacteriaceae; genus Mesorhizobium; species Mesorhizobium sp. M0306. The sequence goes on from NZ_JAMYRY010000037.1 coordinate 46,436, forward strand.
TCTTGATTTTCTTCACATGAATTTTCAACTGGTCGCCTGGAACGACCGGCTTGCGGAACTTGGCATTGTCGATGGTCAGGAAATAAACCAGCGACGGCTTTTCCGTACCGAGGCTGCGGATGCAGATGGCGCCGGCCGTCTGCGCCATCGCCTCGATGATCAGCACGCCGGGCATGACCGGCTGGTCGGGGAAATGACCTTGGAAATGCGGCTCGTTTATGGTGACGTTCTTGATGCCGATGGCGGATTCGTCGCCATCTATGTCGACAATACGGTCGATCATCAGGAACGGATAGCGGTGCGGCAGGAGCTTCATCAGCCGCATTATGTCAACCGCTTCGAGCGTCGCCGCTGCGATGTCAGCCATTTCCCCCCTCACCCTGTTTGCGCGTCCGTGCAAGTCTGCGCAAGGCCGCTATCTCGCGCATGGCTTCCGCCATCGGCTGCGCCGGATATCCTCCCCAAATCTCACCGGCAGGCACATTGCTCATAAACCCGCTTCTTGCCGCAAGCTTGGCCCCGGACCCGATGGTCAAATGATCCGCAAGGCCGACGCCGCCACCCATGGTGACGTTGTCGCCTACCGTCACGGAACCGGAAATACCCGAAAGCCCGGCTATTATGCAATTGCGGCCGATGCGAACGTTGTGCGCGATCTGCACCAGATTGTCGATCTTGGTGCCCTGGCCGATGATCGTGTCGGACATGGCGCCGCGATCGACGGTGGTATTCGAGCCGATCTCGACATCGTCCTGGATGATGACGCGGCCGATCTGCGGAACCCGCTCCGGACCCTTGGCGCCGGCTACGAAACCGAAGCCATCCTGGCCGATCCTGGCACCGCCATGGATGATGACGCGATTGCCGATCAACGCATATTGCACGCTGGCACCTGGACCGACATAGCCGTCGCGGCCGATCTGAGAGGACGGACCGATGACCGCATGCGGAGCAATGACGGTTCCGCTGCCGATGGCAGCGCGCGGTCCGATGACCGCACCCGCTTCGATGATCGCGCCGGCCTCGACATGGGCGGTCGCATCGATATGGGCGTGCGGCGAGATACCGGTTTCGCCGGTCATCGGTCCAGGCGTCGCAGCCGCGGGGAAAAGCAGGCGCCCTACCATTGCGAAAGCCTGCTGCGGGCGCGGATGCACCAGAACCGCGATGCCCACCGGCGCCTTGCCGGCAAATTCCGCAGGGCAGAGAACCGCTGCCGCCCGCAGTGACTGCATCAGCGCGAAATTGCGCCTGCCATCGACGAAGACAAGCGCGTTCTCGCCGCCTTCGTTGGCGGGCGCCAGAGCCTCGATCGATACATCGGAGAGACCGGAATCGACAAGTATCGAGCCGGTCAGATTCGCGACTTCGCCGGCCGTATACCGGCGTGATGGCGCGAAGAACACCGGATCGGTCATTCCAGAAGCAATATCCAGCTAGCGCATGACCCCGAAATCGGAAATCGATCCTCGGAAAGGATCATGCGCAAATCAAAGTGCTTTCGGATCACTGCCATCCGGATCCAAACGAGCCGGAAGCATCGTTACCCACGCATCAGAAGCGGGTCGATATGCCGAAGTTGAATTCCTGCACGTCGTCGGTCTTTTCCTTCTTGACCGGGATCGCATAGTCGATGCGGATCGGGCCGAAAGGCGATGCCCACATCAAACCGACACCGACGGAAGCGCGCCATTCCATGCCGGTTGTCGAAGAATTGACAAGGCCACTTGCGATTTTGCTGCCGTAGAGCGTTGCCGCATCGGCGAACACAGCGCCACGCAAACCGAAGCTTTCGGGGATGACCGGCAGCGGGAACTGCGCTTCCGCCGAGGCATTGAAGTAGGTGGTGCCGCCGAGATGGTCATTGCTGTTGTCCGAAGCAACCGGGCCGATGCCGCCGTATTCGAAGCCGCGGATCATACGGTCGCTGCTCTGGAAATGGTCGAAGACGCGCAGATCGCCGTTGCCATACCCTTGGACATGACCGGCGCCGCCCGAAATGAGGCCCACCAGATCCAATTGTTCGGACAGCGTCTGATAGATGCTGCCGCGCGCCGTAACCTTGATGAACTTGGCGTCGCCGCCGAGGCCTGCCACTTCCGTGCCGACATTGGCATAGATACCGTCATGCGGGTTCTTCATGTCATCGATCGTATTGTAGATCAGGCCGAGACTGACCGAAGACTTGAGCCATGGGCTCTCGTTGACGCCGTTTTGGATCGCCTGGGACACGTCGCAACCGGCCGATGGGTCGCAGCCCTTGTCGAACTCGTACTTCTCTTGCGCGATGTTATACGCCAGCTGCGTCGAGATATTGTCGGTGATCGGCAGGCCGAAGCGAACGGTCGCGCCTGTCGTGTCGCTGTCGTAATGGTCGTAGTTTCGGCTTTGCTTGTAGATGTCGAAGCCGGCCGCGATGCGGCGTCCGAGGAAATAGGGTTCGGTGAAAGAGAAGCTGTAGTCGCGCGAGTTCTTGCCACCGCCCGCCGCCACCTTGATGAATTGGCCGCGACCGAGGAAGTTGCGCTCACTGATGGAGCCTTCGACGGACGGACCTGACGTTTCACCGCCGCTCGAATAACCGGCGCCGACGGTGAACTCACCGGTCGATTTCTCGACCACGTCGACCACCAGCACAACCTGGTCCGGCTCAGAACCCGGAACGGTAGAGATTTCGACTTTCTCAAAATAATCGAGCGCTTCCAGCCGCCTCTTCGCGCGCTGGATGAGGACCTGATTGAAAGCGTCACCTTCGCTGACATCGAACTCGCGGCGAATGACGTAGTCGCGAGTCCGATCGTTGCCGCGAATCTCGATGCGCTCGATATAGGCCTTGGTACCCTGGTCGACCGTATAGACGACCGAGATCGTGTGGTTCTCGAAGTTGCGGTCGCCGCGCGGCGTCACCTGGGCGAAGGCATAGCCGGACCCAGCCACCTTCTCGGTCAGCGCGATGATCGTGTCCTCGACGTTCTTGGCGTTGTAGACATCGCCCTTGTGGGTCTCGACTACTGATTCAAGCGACTTGCTGTCGACCTCGGGGATCGTGCTTTCGACGCTGACATCCCCGAACGTATAACGCTCGCCCTCCTGCACCGTGATGGTGACGGTGTATTTGTTGGTGGTGTCGTCGAGTTCGCCGACGGCCGAGACGACCTGGAAGTCCGCATAGCCGTGATTGTAATAGAAGCGGCGCAGCAGCTCCTGGTCGGCGCGCAGCTTGTCCTCGTCATAAACGTCGTCGCGCAGCACGAACGAAAGGAAGGACGAGCGCTTGGTGGAGATAATGTCCGACAGCCGGCGGCTCGAATAGGCGCTGTTGCCGACGAAATTGATCGCTGCGATCTGGGTGCGGCCGCCTTCGTTGATGTTGAAGACCACGTTTACGCGGTTGTCGCCGAGATCCATGATCTGGGTGGTCACGGCGGCGTCGTCGCGGCCGATACGCCGGTATGCGGCCTTGACCGCCTCGACATCGGCGTCGAGCTGCTGTTGCGAGAAGGTGCCGCGCGGCTTCAACTGCACCGCGGCTTCAAGCGCGTTGTCCTTGAGCTTCTTGTTGCCCTGGAACAGCACCTGGTTGACGACCTGGTATTCGGACACCTTGATGACCAGCGTCGATCCAACCTGGTTGATCTGCACGTCCGAAAACAGCCCGGTGCCGAACAGCGCCTTGACCGCATCGTCAATGTCCGAACTGGAAAACGCCTTGCCGGGCTTGATCGTCACGTAATTGCGGATGGTGTCCGCGTCGACACGCTGATTGCCGGTGACTTCGACTCTGGAGACGACAGCCGCCTCGGCGGCCGATGTGGCAACGAACTGCACTGCGAGCGCGCCTGGTACAACCAGAGCGGCGGACATAGCCACCGCGGACGCGGCGCTCAGAAACTTGGATGCTGCCTTCATCGGGCTTTTGTACCTTTTCTCGAAGTCCCCACGGCGAGAAAACCGGACGTGCGGTAATTTCCCCTACCGTATTAACCGGATTTTCCCTACACGCAAGGCTTCTGGTTAATTTGTATTTACTTAACCCTGCGGCGTGGCTTTCGCGTCACGCATATCCCCACGCATGGTAAACGGCGTCTCAACATTGCTCGTGCCGAAGCCAAATTCCTTCATGATTTCAGCACCCAAACAGATCGTTCCAGAAAACAAAGCCCATGAACCCGAGCACCAATATGAGGCCGCTTCGGTAAGCCATTTCCATCATGCGTTCGGACACCGGCCGCCGGATGACAGCCTCCACGCCGTAGAACAGAAGATGCCCTCCGTCGAGGGGGGGAATCGGCAAAAGGTTGAGAATCCCTATCCCGACTGACAGGAATGCAACAAGCTGCACGAGCCATTCAAAGCCAAGCTTTGCCGCCTGACCCGACATCTTGGCGATCTTGATGGGGCCGCCCAGCTGGCACTTGTCCTCGCGACCGACAACGAAACGTTGCAGGAACTGGCCGGTACGCTGGATGACGTGTCCGGTTTCCTGGACCGCTGCCCCGACCGCCCCGGCCGGACTATAGGTGATCAGCCGTGGCTGGCCGAGTTCCTTGTTGTTGACGACGCCGATCACGGCCACCTGGACCTTGTTGCCCAGTGCGTCTTGTTGTTCCATCAAGCGCGGCGTCGCCGTGACGGTGATTTCCTTGCCGCCGCGTAGCATGACGAAGGTGATGCTGTCGCCGGCGCGGCCGGAAACCAGACGCTGGACGTCGGCAAAGGTCTCGACCTTGCTGCCGTCGACGCTGACGAATCGGTCGCCGGGCATGATGCCGGCCGCGGCGGCCGGACTGCCGACGGTGACCTCAGCCACCATCGGCTCCAGCACGGGCCGGCCATGGACGGAAAATAGCACGGCAAAGACGGCGATCGTCAGCAGGAAGTTGAACAGCGGCCCCGCCACGACGGTCGCCGCCCGCTTCCAGATCGGCTGCGTGTGGAAGGCAACCTTGCGTTCTTCATCGCTCAGCGCCTCGATCTCCTCCGAGCTGGGCTGGCTCGATGTCGCGTTCATGTCGCCGACGAACTTGACGTAGCCGCCGAGCGGTATGGCGCAAAGCTTCCAGCGCGTGCCGCGGCTATCGTTGAAGCCTATGATCTCAGGGCCGAAACCGATCGAGAAAGCTTTTGCGCCGATACCGCACCAACGCCCGACGAGGTAATGGCCCATTTCGTGGACAAAAACGACCACGGTCAGCACGAACAGGAAAGGCACCAGCGTGCCGAGGACAAAGCCCTCTGTGCTGAAAACCGCGTGAAGAATCTCGTTCAATTCATGCCCTCAAATTCATCCACGGCACAGATCACGCCGCGACTGTGACATCAATCCAGGCGAATCCATGACGCAGCCCCGCGCCCGGCCCACCGACGATGCCGCTCAAACCGGAAACAGCCCCTGTGCCGGATGATCGGCGGTCGCGGCAATCCAGCCGATGACGTATAGGGCGAAAGCCGCCGCGACAAGCCCATCGACCCGGTCCATGATGCCGCCGTGGCCGGGTATCAGCGTGCCGGAATCTTTACGGCCGTGGCGTCGCTTGACCCATGATTCGAACAGATCGCCGGCCTGCGCGACGATCGAAAGTACCAGTGCGACCACGCCAAGCACGACGAGGTTGCCCGTTCCGGCTACGGCGGCCAGAAGCAGCCCGGCCACTACGCCGCCGACCACCCCACCGAGCGCCCCGCTCCGCGTCTTGCCCGGCGAGATCGACGGCGCCAGCCTTGGGCCGCCGACGGAGCGGCCGACGAAATAGGCAAAAATATCGGTCGCCCAAACCACGGCGAATAGGAACAGAATGGCTAGCAGCCCGGAAAGGTCGCCGTCGCGCAGCAAAGCCAGCGACAGGCCGGACGCGGCCGCATAGGCCAGGCCGGATGCTTCCCACGGTCCTGCCCTGCGCATGAAAGCCGCGACGGCAGCGACAGCAACCAGAGCCGCGACGAGCGGCAGCAGCAAAGACGCAGGCAGGCTGGCGACGAGGGCACCAATAAAGACCACGATCAGCGCCTCGGGCAGAAAGCCGAGACCTGCCGTAGCATTAGCACCTGCCGGGGCAACGGGGCGGCTCATCCGCGTCCACTCGTAGAAGATCCCCGCCGCCATGGCAGCGCAAAGCAACCGGAAGGGCAGTCCGCCGAGCCAGGTCAGGCCAAGCGTGACGATGGCAAGCACGACGGCCGAAATGACCCGGAGCTGAAGGTTGCTCATTCCTCAGCCTGAGGCGACATCTTGGGCGGCAAGTCCACCGAAGCGGCGCTCGCGGCCGGCGAAATCGCGCAGTGCATCGGACAGGTGCTCGCGACTGAAGTCGGGCCAGTAGCAAGGCAGGAAAACGAGCTCGCTATAGGCTGCCTGCCACAACAGGAAATTGGACAGCCGAAGCTCGCCGCTGGTGCGGATGACCAGTTCCGGATCCGGAATGCCCTCTGTATCGAGCGAGCTGGCAAAGGAATCGGCCGTGATCGCCTCGCTCTCGATCTCACCGCGCGCCACCGCCGCTGCGAGCTTGCGCGCAGTGCGCACGATCTCGTCGCGCCCGCCGTAATTGAAGGCAATGACCAGTGTCAGCGCCTCGTTGCTGAGAGTGAGCGTTTCGGCTTCCTCGAGCAGGCCCCTTATGTCGGGCTGCAGCCCTGCCCTGTCACCGATGACCCTGATCCGCACCCCACTCTGGTGCAGCTCGGCGAGGTCACGTCGGATGAAAAGCTTCAGCAGGCCCATGAGGTCGCTGACTTCGGATTTCGGCCGTGACCAGTTTTCCGATGAAAAAGCATAGACCGTCAGGAAGGAGATGCCGAGGCCGGGGGCGGCGCGCACTGTCTTGCGCAGCGCCTCGACGCCGGCGCGGTGACCGGCCAGCCGCGGCAAGCCGCGCGCCTTGGCCCAGCGTCCGTTTCCGTCCATGATGATCGCGACATGCGCGGGCGTTGCCATATTCTCGCTTCCGGGCCAGCCGTGGCCAGACCCTAGACCTGCATGATTTCCGCTTCCTTATCGGAAAGCAGGTGGTCGATGGTGCTGATTGTCTCGTCGGTCAGTTTCTGAACCTGGTCGGCCCGTTTGCGATGGTCGTCCTCACTGATGTCGCCGTCCTTTTCTGCCTTTTTCAGAAAGTCCATCCCGTCCCGGCGAACGTGACGCACGGCGACGCGGGCATTCTCGGCATAACCGTGCGAGATCTTGACCAGCTCCTTGCGGCGCTGTTCGTTGAGCTCGGGCAGCGGAATCCTGAGATTGGTACCGTCGACGATAGGATTGAAGCCGAGATTGGCTTCACGGATGGCGCGGTCGACGGCGCTGACCATAAACTTGTCCCAGATCGAAACCGAAATCATGCGCGGTTCCGGCACCGACACTGTTGCCACCTGGTTGATCGGCATGGTGGTGCCATAGGCCTGCACCTGGACGGCATCGAGCAGGTTGCTCGACGCGCGGCCCGTGCGCAGCGAAGCCAGATCATGCTTGAACGCGGCGATCGCCCCGTCCATGCGCCGTTTGAGATCGTCGTATTCGCCACTCATCATCGTCTCCTCGACCCGTTAACCCGGGTTCACTGCTTAGGGTAAGCCCTGTTCGAGCCTCATCCGCAACCGGTCCCTTTCGGGTTCATGGGTCCGGTCAATCGTCTGCTACAACCGTGCAACGGCCGCCGCCCCTCAGGATATCGCCGAAACCACCCTTCTCGTGGATCGAATAGACGATTATCGGAATGTTGTTTTCGCGCGCAAGTGCAATCGCCGCCGTATCCATGATCGAAAGCCCGCGTTTGATGACTTCGTCATGGCTGATCCGCTCGAAACGTGTCGCGTGCGGGTCCTTCTTGGGATCAGCCGAATAGACTCCGTCGACCTGGGTGCCCTTGAACAGAGCATCGGCGCCGATCTCGGCGGCGCGAAGGGCTGCAGCCGAATCGGTGGTGAAGAACGGATTGCCGGTGCCGCCGGCGAAGATAACGACCTTGCCCTGGTTCATGTAGGCGGTCGCCTGACGCTGCGAAAAACTTTCGCAAAGCTCGGGCATAGCGATCGCCGACAGCACCACGGCGTCGACGCCGATCTTGTTGAGCGAGGTGCGCAGCGCCAGCGAGTTTATGACGGTGGCGAGCATGCCCATATGGTCGCCGGTAACACGGTCGCCGCCCTTCGAGGCAACCGCGACGCCACGGAAGATGTTGCCGCCGCCGATGACGACACCGACTTCGATGCCCAGTGCGCGGGCCTCGGCGATGTCGGCGGCGATGCGGTCGACCACCGATACGTCGATGCCGAAATGCTGCTCGCCCATCAACGCTTCGCCCGATGCTTTCAGCAAGACACGTCGGTAGAGGGGCTTCACCGTCATCTGGTCCTCGTCATCGTGCGTGTGACGCGTTTCGGTGCGCCCCGAAACACTGGGCGTTCCGATACACGAAGGGGGCCCCCCGGGTGCACCCGGGCCCCCCGGGGAATTTGGGGTAGGGGGGCCGGTGTAGCGGCGGCTCAACCCCCGCCAACTGGGCGGGGGGGGCAGCGGCGGCGGCTCAAATGGACGGGTTGCC
>NZ_JAMYRY010000038.1:0-54968 GCF_040321655.1 Mesorhizobium sp. M0306
CTCGTTGCGACGATCGAACCCGGCGAATGCAAAAACTACTTCACAAACGCCGGATACGCTTCCGTCAAAACGTGAAAGACTCTAGCCTCGCACGGCGTCCGGTTCCTCGAGATGGTTCACGGCGCTCCACCGGGAAGGAGCAACGGCCGGCACCCTCACCAGCTTGAAGTAGCTGTAATACAGCAGGAACGATCCCATGATGTAGGGGTTGAGGGTCTCGACCTCGACGAAGGAGCGGATGAACAGAAGCACCATGACGCCGGCAAGAATCACCGAGTCGGCTTGCCATGTCCTGAATATCAGCGCCGAGACGTGACCCCAGAGCGTGCGCAGGATGATCAGCGAAAGCAGTGTCGCACCGACGAAGCCGAGTTCCACCAAGGTCTCGATGTAGGTGTTGTGGAAGTGGAAGCCGCTTCGCGCGGCGATGTAGAATTCGTTCCACAGCCGCTCGGCCTCGGAGAAGCCCTGCACCCAATAGGCCGCGTAGCCGACGCCGAGGATGGGCGCTTGCTGCGCGGCATTCCAGCCCTGCTGCCAGAGGTAGGTTCGTCCGGTGAGCGTCGAATCCTTGCCGAAAAGGCCAAGGACAAAATCCATCAGCCCGAGATTCAGCGCAATCACGGTGCAGGCGACCAGCGCGCCCGCACCGATCATGAAAATCACCCGGCGATGTCGGAGCGAAAGCAGCTTGCCGATGGAAAGCAGGGCGACCAGAGCCAGAACCCCTGGGGTCGATGCCATCGAAGTGGCCGAATGCGACACGACCAGCAGATAGCCCGACAGAAGGACAATCGGTACGATCAACAAAAAGCTTATCCTGCCGCGCCTGAGAAAGGCGAGGTAGACAACGCAGAAATAGATGCCAAGCGATGCGACAAAGCCAATCTGGTTCTTGGAGCTGAACGCGCCGACGAAATTATACGTGCCATCGAGAACGTCATAGGAATAACTCGCGACCTTGAGCGAGTAGAGCAGGACGACGAAAATCCCGATCAGGGCGCCTATGGTCAAGGTCCGGACGCTGACGGTGCGCGCGGCAATATAGGCGCAGGCGATGTGGGAGCAATATTGGACGGCTGTCCTTGCCGTGGTGCCGGGAGCTGCCGACCAGAACACCGAGAAGCAGACATAGGTCGCAAAGGCCAGCGGAAGCCAGGCGCTGGAAGCGTGCCTTAATATCTTCCGGTAGTCGACCAGGATGAGCGGCAGCCAGACTGCATAGTAGGCCAGGATCATAGCCTGGCCGAAAATGGTCGAGTAGGAGAACGCCCAGATAGAGACGGCAACGGCAAAGCTGCCATAGACCGTGTTCTTGTCCGGATCGATCAACAGAGATTTTGGAATCTTCATCTCGGTAGCGGTTTTCCGTCCTTGCAGCTCAATGCCGATTTCATGGGCCGATTCATCGGATCGATGGGAGGCTCGCCTGCAGGCGCTCGCATTGTGCAGTGCAATATAACCCATCCGGCGCCGCCTGTCACCCGGATGCCAACCGGGCGCGTCGTTCCTGCAGTTCTCTCAGTACGGGACGAGACGATTTGGGCAGGAGGCAGTCCCGTCCAATTGCCCGGTGCTGGCCCATCACAAGCTGTTCTGAGGTTGCAAGTCCGCGCTTGAACTTGTCGGCCGTTGACTTCACATTCGCCGCCAATTGGGAGGAAGACCACATGCCGATGAGTTTCGCGGGACGATTTGCCGGACGATCTGCTGTTATCACCGGCGGCGCCTCAGGCATCGGCCTGGCGGTCGCGCAAAGGATCACTGACGAAGGCGGGCGTGTTTCGGTCTGGGATCGCGATGCCGCCCAGATCGAGCAGGCCAAGGCCAGTGTTCCAGGCCTGCACAGCGTGACCCTCGACGTCGCCGACCCCCTAGCGGTCGAAGCCGCCGCCGGAGAGACGATCAAAGCGCTTGGCGCAGTCGATGTGCTTGTCACCAGCGCTGCCATCACCGGACCGAACATGACGGCCTGGGAGTATTCGGTGGAGGATTGGCGCCGGGTCATCGACATCAACATCAACGGCGTCTTCTTCTGCAACAAAGCGCTGGTCCCGCATATGCTCGAACGCAATTACGGCAGGATCGTCAACATCGCCTCGATTGCCGGCAAGGAAGGTAACCCGAACGCCTCGGCCTACAGCACCTCCAAGGCGGCGGTGATCGGCATGACCAAGTCGCTCGGCAAGGAGTTGGCCAAGACCAAGGTGACGGTGAACTGCGTCACGCCGGCGGCCGTGCGCACCGCAATCTTCCAGCAGATGAGCCAGCAGCACATCGACTTCATGCTGTCCAAAATACCGATGGCGCGGTTCGGCGAGGTCGAGGAGGTGGCGGCGCTGATTTGCTGGATCGCGTCCGAGGAATGCTCGTTCACGACGGCTGCCGTCTTCGACGTCTCCGGCGGCCGAGCGACCTACTGAGGCAGGCCGGACGCAAACCGCCCGACCGCATCGCGGCGCCTCAGTCGTGAAGCTCCCGCGAGATCGGCGGGCCGATCGAAAAATCGCTGAATGTCACTTCGAAGCCCTCGCGCTGCGGCGAACAGCACATCATGCCGACATCGACCGTTTTCGACGGCGGGAAATAGGCAAGCCGCACCGGTTTCCAGTGCTTGTCGGTCGCGTCCAGATACTGGACACGGATCGTCTCGGCATGGCGGGTCAGGCGGATCCTGACCCCGTCCGGATCGGCCGAAATGCTGGCCAGCGACCAGTCGGAGGCATCGTTGGTGACGACGACGGAAAAATACATCAGCCCGTCGGTGTATTCGATGCCGGCCTTGATCCAATGGGTCTGGCTCAGGCGGACCATAAGCCCGGCCTGATCGTAAAGCACCTCATAGTGCCCCTTGACCGTGACTTCGGCGCTGAAATCGCCCTCGACCTCACGATAGAGGAAATGGCCATTATCACGCCAGAAGCCGTAGAACGTCTCTCGCCAGAAGTCGGTCTCCTTGCCGGTCCGCACATGCACCGTATTGTTGCCGAAGGCATGGTGCGGCGGCGGATTGAGCCAGGTCAGGTCGGTATTCTCAGATGTCATCGACTTGCTCGCCTGCCTGGCTGGTCTGCCGCCTTTTCTTAGCCGGCAAACGTGTAAGCGGTCTTCACCGTGGTGTAGAACTCTGCGGCATAGCGGCCCTGCTCGCGCGGGCCGTAGCTCGATCCCTTGCGCCCGCCGAAAGGCACGTGGAAGTCGACGCCGGCAGTCGGCAGGTTGACCATGACCATGCCGGCTTCCGAATTGCGCTTGAAATGCGTGGCATGCTTGAGGCTCGAGGTGCAGATGCCGGACGTCAGCCCGAACGGCGTGTCGTTGGCCACAGTCAGCGCCTCATCATAATCCTTGACGCGGATGACGTTGGCGACCGGTCCGAAAATCTCCTCGCGCGAGATGCGCATGGCGTTGGTGGTTTCGGTGAACAGCGCCGGTTGCAAATAGAAGCCGCGGGTTTCACGATCGAGCCGCTCGCCGCCGAATGCAAGGTCCGCGCCTTCCTGACGGCCGATGGCGATATAGTCTTCGTCCTGTTTCAACTGGCTCTGGTCGACAACCGGTCCGATCTGGGTCTTGGCATCGAGAGCGTCGCCGACGACCAGCTTGGCCATGCGGTCCTTGAGCGCCTCGACGAAGCGGTCGTGGATGCCGTCCGTCACCACCAGGCGGGACGACGCCGTGCAGCGCTGGCCGGTCGAGAAGTAGGCACCGTTGATGGCGCAGTCGACCGCGACGGCAAGGTCGGCATCGTCGAGCACGACAAGCGGGTTCTTGCCGCCCATTTCGAGCTGGAACTTGCGCATGTGCTCGACGCTGGCGGCGGCGACACGCTTGCCGGTGCCGACAGAGCCGGTGAAGGTAATGGCGTTGAGGTCAGGGCTGTCGAGCATAGCCTGGCCAACCACCGAACCTTTGCCCATCACCAGGTTGAGCACGCCCTTGGGCAGTCCGGCGCGGTGCAGGATGTCGACAATGGTCCAGGCGCTCTCCGGAACGAGTTCCGCCGGCTTGAAGACGATGGTGTTGCCGTAGGCCAGCGCCGGAGCGATTTTCCAAGCCGGGATGGCGATCGGGAAATTCCACGGCGTGATGATGCCGACGACGCCGACCGCTTCGCGGGTGATCTCGACGCCGACGCCGGGCCGCACGCTTGGCGCCAGCTCGCCCGACAGGCGCAGCGTCTCGCCGGCGAAGAAGTCGAATATCTGGGCGGCACGGACAGTCTCGCCGATGCCCTCGACCAGCGTCTTGCCTTCCTCGCGCGCCAAGGCCCGGCCGATTTCATCTTTCCGCGCGGTGATCTCGTCCGACGCCTTCCTCAGCACCGCGTGGCGTGCCAGCAGGCCCGATCGCGACCATGCCGGAAATGCCGCCTTCGCCGCCGCGATGGCCTGCCGGGCGTGCTCGGCGCCTCCCGATGCATATTCGCCGACCACGTCGTCGAGATTGGACGGGTTGATGTTGCGGGAGCCGGCATCGCCCACCCACTCGCCATCGATGAGGTTCTTTCGAAACGGGATCATGTCGCTGTCTTCCTTGTCGTCCTTCGATCGCCGTCTATCTGGACCACCGACCGCCGCACCGCAAGGCCGAAGGCAGGCAAACTTCTCCTCCTCGACAGGCATGTGATAGGTGTCGGGGCGGGAAAGACGATTCTAGTGTGGTGCGACGCGGATCGCACGGGAGGAAAGGTATCATGTCCGACAGCGCCTTGCCGCTGGTGATCAGCGCACCCGAACCGCGCACGCTCGACCTGATCTTCACGCCGGCTGCGCTGGCGAAATTTCGATCGAAATACCGCATCGTCGAAACATCGCCCGAAGGCGTCGCGGCGCTGCCGGCCGATGTGCTTGCCGAGACCCGCTACATCGTCGGCCAGCCACCTATCGCGCCGGAGACGCTGGAAAAAATGAAGGCGCTGCGCTGCATCTTCAATGTCGAGAGCAACCTCATCAACAACATGCCCTACGAGACGCTGTTTTCGCGCGGCATCCATGTCGTCACCACCGGGCTGGTCTTTGCCGAACCGGTGGCCGAGCTCGGCCTTGCCATGGCGCTCAACCTTGCCCGCGGCATCGTCGATGCCGACCTCGCTTTTCGTCAGGGCAAGGAGCTGTGGGGCGGCGACGGCAACCGGACGGCGCGGCTTCTTTCCGGTGCGGATGTCGGCATCATCGGCTTCGGCGATCTTGGCCGTGCGCTCAACCGGCTACTGTCGGGCTTTCGCACGCAGATAAAAGTCTTCGACCCGTGGCTGCCGCCGTCGATCCTGATCGAAAACGGCGTCGAGCCGGCCTCTCTCGACGACGTTCTGTCGAACAGCGATTTCATCTTCGTCGTCGCTTCGGTGACCAGCGAAAACCAGGGTTTCCTTGGTGCCGAGGCGTTTGCCAGGATGCACAAGGGAGCCGCTTTCATCCTGCTCAGCCGAGCCGGAGTGGTCGATTTTCCGGCACTGATGGACGCCGTCCGCAGCGGCCATATCGTCGCCGCCAGCGATGTTTTTCCTGAGGAGCCTCTGGCCCAGGATCACCCGGTCCGCACATTGCCGGGATTCCTGCGCTCCGCCCACCGGGCCGGCGCGCTCGACATCGCCTTCAAGCGGATGGGCGACATGGTGCTGGAAGACATGGACCTGATCGACCGCGGCCTGCCGCCGATGCGTTCGAAGCGGGCCGAGCGTGAGACCGTTTCGCGAATGCGTTCAAAACCGGTCGACAAGAATTAAGCCGTCTGCCGACGGTCGCACATGCTCAGACGGTGAAGGACCAAAACAGGCAGGCCAGTGTCGCTGCGGCAAAGACGACGAAGAACAGGCTTCTCAACAGGATGTTGTGGCGCAGCTCGTTGATGAAGAGATGGCATCCGACGACGGCTGCGACAAACAGGAACCGCCAGTTCAGCAGCGCCGAGAGCACATCGCGCTGACCGAAAGCAAATCTCGCGGCGAGACATCCAACGATGACCGCAAACAACACGATGACCGTCCAGAAGATCGCATCGGCGGCATGTGTCAGGACGATGCCAGCGAGCCTGATCGGCAGAACCATCATCAGCAGTGCGCTGAAAAAATAGATCGCCGCGAGCGGAATGAACGTCCCCGCATCGGCGACGTCGCTCAAGCGCTTGGCGCCGATCGCGCCATAGGGATAGCCATGCCTGGCCACCGTCAGGCTGAGCGCCATCAGCAAGGCCGCCAGCACGGCGGCAAGCGCGAATGAGGTCAGGGCTTTGCTCATGGGGTTCCCGTTCCGAACGAATCGAAGTCAGAACGTTGGTAGCCCATGGTTTGTAAATTGCTAGTAAGCATCATGCAGCGGCGCGGCAGAGTTCCTCGGCACATTCACTCCGCAGCTTGAAGACGCCGACCGTCGATAATGGTCTTGATCTCGGCGCGGCAAGAGCCGCAATTGGTGCCGGCGTGAAGCGCGGCGCCGATTGCCGCGACGCTGGTGCAGCCGCCGCGCACCGCTTCCGCGATCTGGTTGGCACCGACCCCGAAACAGGCGCAGACGATGGCACCGCGGTCGACGCTCTTGCCGCCCGGCCGCCCGGCGACAATCGCCAGCCGCGCCTGCCGATCGGCATGGTCGGCACCCAGTTGTTCGACCGCCCAGCCGCGCGACACCGCTACCGGGGTCGGCGCAAGATAGAGCGCGCCGACCAGCCGACTGCCCGCGAAACGAGCGAAGCGATGGTGCCCGCCGGCGATGTCGTGATAGGCGAGCGTCTCGCCTTCCATGCCTAACAGGGAGGCGGCAAACCCGGTCCAGTCGCGGCCGGACCGCAGCGCAATTTCGAGGCGCCAGCCGGCGGGGCTGCGAGCGAGGCTCCAGTAATCGGCGTCGATGGATGCGGGCCGTTCGGCAAGCACGGCGAATCCGAAGGCCGTGGCGGCGAACCGCTCGATGCGGGCGGCAACGTTCTTCGAGGCCGGCTGGCCTGAAATCGCATCGGTCGTCGGCGCGACCAGTGCATCGATACGCGCGCGGCCGGAGAACTGATCGGTCCAGTGCATCGGCACGAAAACCGAGCCTCGGCGTTGGCGCACCGTCACCAGCGCGCGGACTAGCACCTCGCCATAAGCCGTGGAGACGCGGACGATGTCGGCATCGCCGATGCCATAGTGCTGCGCATCCGCCGGGTGGATTTCGACGAACGGTTCGGCCATGTGCTGCGACAAGCGCGGGCTCTTGCCGGTCCGCGTCATGGTGTGCCAGTGGTCGCGAACTCGCCCGGTGTTGAGCACCAACGGGTAGTCCGGGTTGGTGCGGGTTTGTGCGGCTGGGCGGATGGCAATGAAGCGTGCCTTGCCGTCGGGCGTGTAGAAGCCGCCGTTGGCGAAGAAGCGGGTGCTTTTGCCCTCCGGCTGGCGCCAGGCACCCCCCTCTGGCCTGCCGGCCATCTCCCCCTCAAGGGGGGAGATTGGCAGTTTTGCCGGTACCGCCTTTTCAGCAATGGTAACGATTGGCGAAACCTGTGGCGACATCCAATCTCCCCCCTTGAGGGGGAGATGGCCGGCAGGCCAGAGGGGGGTGCCTTGGCTCGGCGCTGGCCATTGGAACGGCAGAAGATCCTCATAGGTCTCTGCACCGATATCGCCATACGCGCCTATATCAAAATCGCGCGCCCCGTCATTCTCGAATGTCGACAACGCGGCATGCTCGGCGAAGATGTCGGCCGGCGACACATGCGAAAACGCCTCGCCAAAGCCCATCCGCTTGGCGACTTCAGCGATGATCCACCAATCTGGCCTTGCCTCGCCGGGCCTGGCCAAGAAAGCCCGCTGGCGCGAGATGCGGCGCTCCGAATTGGTGACGGTGCCGTCCTTCTCGCCCCATGCCGCCGCCGGCAGCCGGACATGAGCATGGCG
This sequence comes from Mesorhizobium sp. M0306, assembly GCF_040321655.1. NCBI lineage: Bacteria > Pseudomonadati > Pseudomonadota > Alphaproteobacteria > Hyphomicrobiales > Phyllobacteriaceae > Mesorhizobium > Mesorhizobium sp. M0306. Next base: position 7,874 of record NZ_JAMYRY010000038.1, read on the forward strand.
GACCGTGTCGGTCTCGCCCAGCACGTCCGACACCACGACAAACGGGCAGGCCTTGATCGCCGCTTCGACCGCATCGGCATCCGGCATCGAATCGACCGGATTGGTCGCCATGATCCACAGCGCCTTGATGCGTCCGTCGGCCACCGCTTGGAACATCTCGACCGCTTTCAGGCCGGGTTTTTCGGCGACGGTTGGGGCATTCCAGAAGCGCTGCACGCGGTTGCGGTGCTCGGGGTTTTCGATCTCCATGTGGGCGGCCAGCATGTTGGCCATGCCGCCGACCTCGCGGCCGCCCATAGCATTGGGCTGGCCGGTCACCGAAAACGGCCCGGCGCCGGGCTTGCCGATGCGGCCGGTGGCTAGATGGCAGTTGATGATGGCGTTGACCTTGTCGGTGCCCGAAGACGACTGGTTCACGCCCTGGCTGTAGACGGTCACCGTCTTCGCCGTCGCGGCAAACAGGCTGTAGAAGCGGGCCAGTTCGTCCTCACTGAGACCCGTGGCAGCCGCGATGCCGGCAAGATCGAGCGCCGAGGCGGCGAAAAGCGCTTGCCCGAAGCCGGTCGTGTGCGCCGTGATATAGGTGCGGTCCAGTGCGTTGTGCTGGCCGAGATAGGCGAGCAGCCCTGTGAACAAAGCGACATCGCCATCGGGCGCGATCGCCAGATGCATGTCCGCGATATCTGAGGTCATGGTGCGGCGTGGGTCGATCAGCACCACCTTCATCTCGGGCCGCTTTTCCCGGGCGGCGGCAATGCGCTGGTAGAGCACTGGATGGCACCAGGCGAGATTGGAGCCGACCAGCACGATCAGGTCGGCAAGTTCCAGATCCTCGTAATTTCCCGGAACGGTGTCCGAGCCAAAGGCGCGGCGGTGGCCGGCGACCGACGAGGCCATGCACAGGCGCGAATTGGTGTCGATATTGGCCGAGCCGATGAAGCCCTTCATCAGCTTGTTGGCGACGTAATAGTCCTCGGTCAGCAACTGGCCGGAGACGTAGAAGGCGACCGCGTCAGGGCCGTGCTCGGCAATGGTTTGCGAGAAGGTCGAAGCGACAAGGTCGAGCGCTTCGTCCCAGTCGGTGCGGCGACCGTGGATCTCCGGGTATAGCAACCTGCCGTCGAGGTCGATGGTCTCGGCCAGCGCCGAGCCTTTGGAGCAGAGCCGGCCGAAATTCGCCGGGTGGTCCGGGTCGCCACGAACGGTTATTTCGCCGTCCGCGGCGACCTTCGCCAGCACGCCGCAACCCACCCCGCAATAGGGGCAGGTGGTCCTCACCTCGCGCGCTTCATCAATCTGCATGGTTCACGCCGCGCAGCTGGCCAGCGCTTCCAGCGCTATGAACAGCCGCTCGCCGTCGATCCGGACCGCAATGGTGCGCACCGCGCCCTCGTCGGCGCCGAGCGCCTTGCCTGTCTCCAGCGAGATCACCCAATTGTGCAAGGGACAGGTCACCGCCGTGCCATGGACGATGCCCTGGCTGAGTGGCCCACCCTTGTGCGGGCAATGGTCGTCGATGGCAAAGACCTGATCGTCGGCCGTGCGAAAGACGGCGATCTTGCCTTCGGGCGTGGCTACGCAGCGCGCACCGCGACGCGGAATGTCCGAGAGCGTGCCAATTGATACCCAATTCATGTGGCCATTCCTCTTTTGCGCGTGTTCTTGTCCGAAAACCGCATTCCACTCGGGAACACGCGCCTACTCCGCCGCCTGCGCAAAGCCGACCGAAGCCATCGGCCGGAATTCATGCTTGTCCTTGCCGGAAGCACGTTCCGACCACGGATCGACCTGGGCGAATTTCTGCGAAAAGACGAAGCGGTCGAAATAGGTCTTGCGCTTCTCGCCATCGTCCATGATCTGGCGCTTGATCTCGGCGATGCCGACGCGCTTGGCCCATTTGTAGATACGCTCGAGATAGCGGCCCTGCTCGCGATACATCTGCGTCAACGCCACGATATGCTCCAGCGCCTCGTCCTCGGTCTTGACCAGGCCGAGCACTTCGGTGCCCTTGATGTCGAGGCCAGCGGCGCCGGCGAAATGGATTTCGTAGCCACTGTCGACGCAGATCACGCCGACATCCTTGCAGGTCGCCTCGGCACAGTTTCGCGGACAGCCCGACACCGCCATCTTTACCTTGGCCGGGGTCCACGAGCCCCACATGAATTTTTCGATACGGATGCCCAAGCCGGTCGAATCCTGCGTGCCGAAGCGGCACCAGTCCGAGCCGACGCAGGTCTTCACCGTGCGCAGTCCCTTGGCATAGGCGTGGCCGGAGACGAAGCCAGCCTGGCCGAGATCGGCCCACACCGCCGGCAGGTCCTCCTTGCGGATGCCGAGCATGTCGATGCGCTGGCCGCCGGTGACCTTGACCATCGGGATCTCGAACTTGTCGACGACGTCGGCGATGGCGCGCAATTCGGCGGCGTTGGTGACCCCGCCCCACATGCGCGGCACCACCGAGTAGGTGCCGTCCTTCTGGATGTTGGCGTGGACGCGCTCGTTGATGAAGCGCGACTGGTAATCGTCGGCGTATTCGTCGGGCCAGTCGCAGACGAGATAATAGTTGAGCGCCGGCCGGCACTTGGCGCAGCCGCAGGAGGTCTTCCACTCCAGCTCCTGCATGACGGCGGGAATGGTCTTCAGGCCCTTGGCCTTGATCAGCCGGCGGACCTCGTCATGGCCGAGCGCGGTGCAGCTGCACATCGGCTGGACCGCCGCGGGGTTGTATTTGTCGCCGATGGTCAGCACCATGAGCTTTTCGACCAACCCGGTGCAGGAGCCGCAGGAGGCCGACGCCTTGGTGTGGGCGCGCACGTCATCGAGCGAGGTCAGGCCCTTGGCCGTGATCGCGCCGGTGATCTTTCCCTTGCATACGCCGTTGCAACCGCAGATTTCCGCATCATCCGGCAAGGCTGCAACGGCCGCCATAGGGTCCAGGGGGGCGCCTCCCTGGTAGGACTGGCCGAAGATGAGCGTATCGCGCATCTCGGATATGTCGGTCTGCTTCTTCTTGAGGTCGTTGAACCAGGCGCCGTCCGCCGTCTCGCCATAGAGCACGGTGCCGATGATGCGGTCGTCCTTGAGCACCAGGCGTTTGTAGACGCCGGCCGCAGCATCGCGCAGCACGATCTCCTGGCGGTCATCGCCCTCGGCGAAGTCACCGAGCGAGAACAGCTCGATGCCGGTGACCTTTAGCTTGGTCGGCGTGTCCATGTGGACGAAAGCCGCCGCCTCATTACCGGCCAGATGGTTGGCGGCGACGCGCGCCATCTCGTAGAGCGGCGCGACCAGTCCGTAGACCTGGCCGTTGACCTCGGCGCATTCGCCGATTGCGTAGATATCGGGATCGTTGCTGCGCATGCCGGCGTCGACGACGATGCCGCGATTGACGGCAATGCCGGCTTCCTTCGCCAGCGCCGCATTCGGCCTGATGCCCACCGCCATGACGACGAGCGTCGCCGGGATGATGGTGCCGTCGGCAAGCTCCACCCGCTCGACCTTGCCGTTGCCGGTGATCGCCTGGGTGTTTGCCTTGGTGATGACCTTGATGCCGCGCTGCTCGACGGCGCGCTGCAGGAGATAGCCGGCGGCCGGATCGAGCTGACGCTCCATCAGCGTCGGCATGACGTGCAGCACGGTGACGTCCATGCCTTGCGCATTCAAGCCCGCGGCTGCCTCGAGCCCGAGCAGGCCGCCGCCAATGACCACGGCCTTGGCCCGCGACTGGGCGGCAAGCATCATCGCCCGGACGTCGTCGAGATCGCGATACGTGAGCACGCCGGGCAGATCATGGCCTGGCACCGGAATGATAAACGGCACTGAGCCGGTGGCGATGACGAGCTTGTCGTAGGGCTCGGTCACGCCATGATCGGAGGTGACGGACTTTGCCTGCCGGTCGATGGCGACGATCTTGTGGCCCTTGTAGAGGGTGATGCCGTGCTTGATGTACCAGCCGTCGCCATGGATGATGATCTCCTCATAGGCCTTTTCGCCCGACAAAACCGGCGACAGCATGATGCGGTCGTAGTTCACGCGCGGCTCGGCGTTGAAGATGGTGACCTGGTAGCGCCCAGGCGCCTTTTCCAGGAGGTGCTCCAGCATGCGCCCAGGGGCCATGCCGTTGCCGATGATAACGAGTTTCTCGGTCATGTCCTGATCCACTCCGGTCTCACTCAGCCGCGTAGGAAAGGCCTGAAGCTTCGTCAGACGCCGTGCGCTCCATCCGCCGGATGGAAAAATGCATCCAGGCAAAGCAGGTGGCGACGATGACGAAGAGCAGCATGAAGCAGCTCGACCAGACGCCGGTGAGGTCGTTGAGCGCGCCGAAGACGATTGGCAGGATAAAGCCGCCGAGCCCGCCAATCATGCCGACAACGCCGCCGACCGCGCCGACACTCTGCGGATAGTAAGCCGGGATGTGCTTGTAGACGGCAGCCTTGCCAAGGCTCATGAAGAAGCCGAGCACACAGGCAACGGCTATGAAGGCGAGCGGGCCGACCTCGAAATGGAAGGCGATCGGCCCGCTGACACCGCGCACGACGTAGTCTGCCGAGGGGAGAGACAGAACGAGAGTCGCGGCGGCACTGACAGCGAAGGTCCAGTAGAGCACGGTGCGGGCGCCGATCCGGTCGGACAGCACGCCGCCATAGGCGCGGAAAATACTTGCCGGAATTGAATAGGCCGCGCCGATCATGCCGGCGGTCGCAAGCCCGAAGCCGTAGACGCCGATCAGGTAGCGGGGCAGCCACAGCGAGAGCGCCACGAATGCACCGAAGGCGAAGAAATAATAGAAGGCGAAACGCCAGACCTGTAGGTTCTTGAGCGGCGCGAATTCCTGCAAGAAGCTTCCCGCGGGTGCAGCCTTGCCGTGGCGGCGCTCGCGAATGACCGGATCGTCGCCGGTCGTGAACCAGAAGACGGCGGCCATGACGACGAGTGCTGCCGCCCAGATCAGCGCGACCGACTGCCAGCCCCAGGAGAGAAGCACAAACGGTGCCAGGAATTTGGTGACCGCGGCGCCGACATTGCCGACACCGAAAATGCCAAGCGCCGTACCCTGCTTGCCGGCCGGGAAGAAGCGCGAGACATACGCGACACCGACGGCGAAGGAACCGCCGGCGAGCCCAACGCCAAGCGCAGCGACCAGCATCTGCCCGTAGGTGTGCGCAAAAGCGAGCAGGAAGGTCGCGACCGCCGCCGCAAGCATGGTCGCGGTGTATACCAGCCGTCCGCCAAAACGGTCGGTCCAGACACCGAGCACCATACGCACGAGCGAGCCGGTGAGGATCGGCGTGCCGACCAGCAGGCCGAACTCCGTCTCGTTCAGCCCCAGCTCCTGCTTTATGCGCACGCCGATGATTGAAAAGATCGTCCACACCGCGAAGCAGACGGTGAAGGCGATGGTGGACATCACAAGCGCCTGCCGGGGAGCACTGTCCTGGCTGGGCGCGGCTGGGAGATTTGCGGTCATTTTCTGGCTCCGATTTGCGGCGTGGGAGGCACCGCCCTTGTCTGTTCGTTCGCGACTGTCAGCGGCGCGGCATCGCCGTCAGCGCGCTGCTGGCCAGAAAATCGCGGCGCGTGACGTCCGCGAGGGACGCCCCAGTTCCGATCCGTTTCATCATCGTCGTCTCCGGTTGGGCGCCGCTTGGGACCAGCGCCGTCGATTGCGTCAAAACAAAAAAGCCGCCGGCCAGGTCTTCGCGTCCGGGGTTCCGGGAGCGCGTGTGGACCTGAGCGGCAGCTTTGCCTGTGGCGCCCGCCATTGGACGCCGTGTCACTTGGCCCTTGCGGACCTACATTTTGAAAAGCAGGAAGCGTGCCAATTCGACAGCGCTCAGAATTATCTAATGAAACCAATGTGAACCGCAGCCGCGCGACTCTTGACCAAGCTCGGCAGCGGATCAAAGATTAGTCAGAATGCCTTGCACAGCAGCATAATGTTTGTGCAATGCGGTAGATTGCCCATTGCCGATGCAGATTGCCAATGATGATGACGAGTTTCCGGTTATTGCCTTACTCCGCGGCTTCGACGAAGCGGTGGCGTTCGTAGAGGAATTTCAGCACCGCCTCGCGGCAGCGCAGGAAGGTGCGGTCGGAGGAAAGCTCGATGCGTCGGCGCGGCCGGGCAAGCGGCACGGGAAGAACCTCGCCGATGGTGGCCGCCGGACCGTTGGTCATCATCACGATGCGGTCGGACAACAGCACCGCCTCGTCAACGTCATGGGTGATCATGATCGTCGTCGAGCCGAGCCTCGAATGGATATCCATCACCGCGTCCTGAAGATGGGCGCGCGTCAGCGCGTCGAGCGCGCCGAAGGGCTCGTCGAGCAGCAGGATCTTCGGCTCCATGGCCAGCGCCCGGGCGATGCCGACGCGCTGCTTCATGCCGCCCGATATCTCGGCCGGACGTTTGTCCTTGGCATGCGCCATCTGCACGAGATCGAGATTGCGCATGATCCAGTCATGCCGCTCGGCCCGGCTCCTGCTCCGGCCAAAGACCTTCGTGACTGCCAAATTGATGTTTTCGTAGACGGTGAGCCATGGCAGCAGGCTGTGGTTCTGGAACACCACGGCGCGTTCCGGGCCAGGGCTGTCGACTTCCTTGTCCTCGAGCAGGACGGCGCCGGCGGAGACCTTGGTCAGGCCGGCGATCAGGTTGAGCAAGGTCGATTTGCCGCAGCCAGAATGGCCGATAATCGAGACGAATTCACCCTTGTCGATGGTCAGCCGGATATCCTTCAGGACGTCGCTGACCTGGCTGCCGCGGGCGAAGGATTTGTCGATATGGTCGAGCTTCAGATAGGCCGTCATCGTCCCTCTGCTCACTTTGCCGTTGTGCCGCGGGTGACGAAGACGCCGACTGCCGCGACCAGGCGGTCGAGGCAGAAGCCGGTGACGCCGATATAGGCGAGCGCGACGATGATGTCGGGCAGGCGGGACGAGTTCCACGCGTCCCAGATGAAGAAGCCGATGCCGACGCCGCCGGTCAGCATTTCGGCGGCGACGATGGCCAGCCACGACAGGCCGATGCCGATCCGCAATCCGGTGAAGATGTAAGGCGCGGCCGCCGGCACCATGATCTTCACGAAGAACTCGAGCTGGTTGAGCCGGAGGATACGGGCGACGTTGCGGTAGTCCTCGGGGATGTTGCGGACACCGACCGCAGTGTTGATGATGATTGGCCAGATCGAGGTGATGAAGATGACGAAGATCGCTGACGGGCTGGAATCGCGGAACGCCGCCAGCGACAGCGGCAGCCAGGCGAGCGGCGGCACCGTGCGCAGGATCTGGAAGACCGGATCGAGGCCCCGCATCGCCCAGATCGACTGGCCGACGAGCGCGCCGAGCGCGACGCCGACGATTGCCGCCAGGCCGAAGCCCATGGCGACGCGCTGCAGCGACATCAGCACCCGCCAGGCGAGTCCGATGTCCTGCGGGCCATTGTCGAAGAACGGGTGGGCGATCAGGTCATAGGCCTCGTTCCACACCTGGCTTGGCGGTGGCAGGCTGGCTGTGGGCGACGAACAGGCGACCTGCCAGACGACGAGCATGATGGTGATAACAATGACCGGCGGCACCAGCGTGCTTGCCAGCTTGCCGGCGATCGCGGCCGGGTCGAAGCGACGCCGCGCCCTGGCGGTGAAAGCGATGACCTCGGCGGGCTTGGCCGGTGCGGGGAACGGCTTCACCTCGCTGTCCTCGATGGCTTGGATAGACATTGTTTCGAAAAACTCTTTGGCGGCACGTGAAAGGCAGGCGGCGCTGCCACCGCCTGCCGCGCGTCTATGTCAGGCTCAGGCCGACACCTTGATCTTCAGGCTGTCGAGATAGGCCGACGGGTTCTCCGGATCGAAGATCTTGCCGTCGAAGAAGGTTTCGGGGCCGCGCGACGTAGACGCCGGAATATCGGCCGCGGCGACACCAAGGTCCTTGGCCGCCTCGCGCCACAGATCCTCACGGTTGACTTGGCCGACCAGTGCCTTGATGTCGGTGGTCGGCGCGAACTTGCCCCAGCGAATGTTCTCGGCGAGGAACCAGCTGTCGTGGCTCTTGAAGGGATAGGACACGCCGCCCTGCCAGAACTTCATATAGAGGTCGGTGCCGTTGGCGACGCGGCCATTGCCGTAATTGATGTCGCCCTTGAGGCGGCCGATGATGTCGGCGGTCGGCACGTTCATCCACTGCCGCTTGCCGATGATAGCGGCCATCTCGTCCTTGTTTTCTTTTGCTTCGCACCATTGCTGGGCTTCCATGACAGCCATCAGGATCGCCTTGGTGGCGTTCGGGTACTTGTCTATGAAGGCGGCGCGCAGGCCGAGCGCCTTTTCCGGATGGCCCTTCCACAGTTCGCCGGTGGTGGCGGCGGTGAAGCCGACGCCCTGATGGACGAGCTGCTCGTTCCACGGCTCGCCGACGCAGAACACGTCCATGTTGCCGACCTTCATGTTGGCGACCATCTGCGGCGGCGGCACGACGATGGTCGAGACGTCCTTGTCGGGATCGATGCCGCCGGCGGCCAGCCAGTAGCGCAGCCAGAGGTCGTGCGTGCCGCCCGGGAAGGTCATGGCGGCCTTCACCTCCTTGCCTGCGGCCTTCTTGGCAGCGAAGGCTTCCTTCAGCTTTGAGGCGTCGAGGCCGACGCCGGTGCCGGCATATTCCTGGGCGACGGAAATGCCCTGGCAGTCGTAGTTGAGCCGTGCCACGATCGCCATCGGCAGCGGCTGCTTGTTCTGCGTCACCTTGCCCGTGTGCATCAAATAGGGCATCGGCGTCAGGATATGGGCGCCGTCAATGCCGTTGGCTTCGCCGCCGAGCACCAGATTGTCGCGCGTTGCCCCCCACGACGCCTGCTTGAGCACTTCGACATCGGGCATGCCGAATTTTTCGAACAGGCCTTTTTCCTTGGCAATCATCAGCGGTGCCGCATCGGTCAGCGCGATGAAGCCGAGCTTGGCGCCGGTGACTTCCGGCGCGGCCGCCGCGGCATAGGCGCCGGAGGGCAGCAGCGCACGCGCCGCCGCCAGCGTTGCCGCGGTGGCCGCGCTGATCCTCAGGAAATCCCGGCGGCTGATCGCCGTTTGGGCGGAATGGCTCTTGATGCGTTTCGTCATCGTCATCTCCGGTTGGGCGCGGCTTGGGATCGGCGCCGTCGATTGCGTGTTCGACCAAACAAAAAAGCCGCCGGCCAGGCCTCGCGCGTCCGTCCATCCGGGATCGCGTGTTGACCTGAGCGGCAGCTTTGCCTGTAGCGCCCGCCATTGGACGCGCATTCCGTGACTCCGAGAAGAGTCTGCCTATTACAAAGCAGGAACCGTGCCAGTTTCGGAATGGACGACAAACATCAATGAGATCAACGGCATGCCAAAATCGTCGGCGCGCCGGCCCGCTGGGCGAGCAAAGCCAAAGATTGTTCATTAGCGCATTTGCACGCACATTTTTTGTGCAGCGCACAAGAATGCCGCGGAAATGATCAGGCTTCGGCGCGCGCCAATTTCTGGCCGGCAATGTAGGCGTCGATCTCGTCGGGATCGAATATCTGGCCATCGAAGAAACCGTCGGGACCGAGCACCAGGCTTGCCCCCGCCGAACCAACTGGAGTCGCGGCCTTCAGCGCGCCCTCGACCTTGGCATTGGCACCGGGAAGCGCCACGCCAAGCGGCTTCAACGCCGAGCGGTAGAGATCGGGGCGGTAGCAGTCGCGGGCAACAGCGAGGTTTTCCGGCGTATGCGCGACATGCCCCCAGCGTACCATCTGCGTGTAGAACCACAGCGCATGGCTCTTCCATGGGAAGTTCGCCGCCTTGTCGAAGGGCAGAAAGAAGTCGCCGACGCTGAGTTCGGCGCCGCCGCCGAGCGCAAGATGGCCGCTGAGGATCGGCATCTGCAGCGCCGGCGCCAGACCAAGGAAGGCCGGTTGCGCCATCAAGGCCGCGAGTTCGTCGCGGTTTGCCGGATCCTGGCACCAGCGCGCCGCATGATGCAGCGCGCGCAGCAGGGCCGAAAGCGCGTCCGGCTGTTTTTCCGCCCAGGCCTTGCGCACGCCGACGACTTTCTCCGGGCTGGTCTTCCAGATGGCCGCCTTGACCGTGGCGATATGGCCGGTGCCGGCGACGACAGAGGCGCTGTTCCAGGGTTCGCCGACGCAGTAGCCGTCGATCCTGCCGGCCGCGAGCGCGTCGGCCATGAAGGGGGGCGGCACGATGACGATTTCGATCTCATGCGACGGGTCGATGCCGCAGGCGGCGAGCCAGTAGCGCAGTTCGTAATTGTGCCCGGAGTGCGGATGGACGACGGCAAAGCGAAGCGGATCGCCGCCGGCATTCGCCCGTTCGCGGATCAGCGCCCCCAACGCCTTGCCGGCCCGCGCCGGATCGAGGTCGGGTCGGGCGTCGTGCGCGGCCATGCCCGCCCAGACGGCGTTCGAAACCGTGACGCAATTGCCGCCAAGGCCGAGCGAAAACGGCACGACCGTGTCGGAGGCGAGCGGCGTCAGCCCCAGGTTGCAGGCGATCGGCATCGGCCCCAGCATATGCGCCAGATCGAAATGGCCGATGGCGATGCGGTCGCGGATGTTGGCCCAGGACGTTTCCCGGTTGAGCGTCAGATCGATGCCTTCACGCAAGGCGAAGCCGATTTCCTTCGCTGCGACAAGGACAGCGCTGTCGAAGAGCGGCATGAAGCCAGCATTGATCCGGTGCTCGGCCGCCATTCTCAACTCTCCTCGGGATCCAGAAGGCCTGCCGCCGTCACCAGGCTCTGGGCGATTTCGGCGATCTTGCGGTTCTGGTTCATGGCGGTCTTGCGCAGCAGCGTATAGGCCGCGTCCTCCGACAGGCCGCGCGACTTCATCAATATGCCCTTGGCGCGATCGATCACCTTGCGGCTTTCCAATTCGCTGCGGGCTTCTTCCAGTTCGCGCGCCATGCGCGAAAACGCGTTGAAGCGGCTGATCGCCATATCGAGGATCGGCTTGACGCGCTCCTGGCGCAGGCCGTCGACGACATAGGCCGACACCCCGGCTTCCACCGCGGCTTCGATCGACGCCTGGTCCGAGCGATCGACGAACATGGCGATCGGCCGCTTCACCACGCGCGAGAGCTGGAACATGTTTTCGAGCATGTCGCGGTTGGGATTTTCGAGGTCGATGACGATCACGTCGGGTTCGATCTCGGCGATCCGCCGCGCTATGCCGGTGACGTCGTGGATGACCGTGACCTGCTGATGGCCGGCCTCCCGCAGTCCTGCTTCGATTATCGAAGCGCGGATGTGGTTTTCATCGATCACCAGGACAGTGAGGGATTTGCGGATCATGCCGCATTTTGCGCAGGCGAGGCGATTGTGCAATGCGGCATGGCGAGATTCACGCAAACAAAGCCGGGCGCCGCCTGAGCATTGGATGCGACGGCCAGCGTCGCGGGCGGCCGTCGGCGACTACGAATGGGCAACGCGCCTGTCCGGCGTCCGCTACTGGCGGGTGATCACGGCACTCTACGTCATCTCGAGCGTACTCGCCGGCACTGCTCTACATCGCCTGATCAAGGCGCTGTCGCTCGTCGAACCGCTGGTGCTGCCTTCGGTGGCCGCGGCGGCTACACCGGCACCATCATTGGGGCGCTGATCCTCACCGTGCTGACGACGCTGCTGACCATCCTGCAGATGCCGGAAGGAGCGCGGCGGATTTTGTTTGGGCTGATCATGCTGTTTGTCACGGCGGCTTATTTGCGGATTATTGAGGATCGGCAGGGGGCTGACGCGAGCAGCTGCTTTTGACCCGAAGCAGACTCTCGCAAACGGAGCCGTGCATGACAGCTTGCGCCGCACGGCAGTCATTCCTACGGTCCCGTCGATTCACCAAGAGCGGACATCGCTAAGGCAGCTTTGCGCTATCAACGGTCATTGATCGATGGAACCCACTGGCATCGCCCTCATAGCCAAAAGACGAGCGTATGTCCTGACGAGAGCAAGTCGGCGATCCAAAGCGATGCGCTCCTTAGTCGGGAAGGCCAGCCTTGCGGTAACCTTCGACGAAGCGCTGGAGCACTTCTTCGTCGTCGAATGGCTGCGATGTTGCCCAGTGCCTGATGCTGAAATAGGGATCGCTCATCAGGAAGAATTCCGCCTCTTGACGGGCTTCGTCAAGGCGCCCGAGCTGCGCGAGGGCTGCCGCTAGGATGCGCCGCGACGTGGTGCGGTAGGTTTCCGGCTTGCGTAAGGCATCGACCGCAGATTGATAGTCGCCGAGCGCATAATAGGCTTGGCCCGCCATCCAATAGTACCACCCTGGAGGGTGCGGATTGAGCCGCAACGCCCGCTTCACGAATTCGACGCCCTTGACCGCGTCGCCCCTTAAGGTGATGAGATCCGAGCGCATCGCCCAGGCATCGGCATGATTGGGATCGAGCTTGAAGGTCGCCTCGAACTCGGCATCCGATTCCCGGAAGCGCCGTTCGTGACCAAGTATGATGCCCAGCAACCAGCGGTTCCCGGCATCGTTAGGGTCGAGCGCCACTGCCCGCTGCGCTTCCGCGAGCGCGCGAGGCTGGTTGGTTTCCTTCGGCTCGTTCCAGAACAGCCAGCCGAGCCAAAGATTGAGGGCCAGCAAGCTATGTGCTTCGGCATAGTCGGGATCGAGTCCGATCGCCTTTTCCAGGAGCATGCGCGCTTCCCGCGCGCCTAACCCGGTCTGAAAACTGACGCCGCGGGCTCGGACGCAGAGGTCATAGGCTTCGAGACTCGTCGGCCGTTTGCGCGCCGGCTGTCCGGCCAATCGGCCGACAAGGGCTTCGACGATCTTGGCCGTGACCTCGTCCTGCACTGCAAAGATATCCTCGAGGCTGCTGTCGTAGCGCTCGGCCCAGATATGATCGCCGCCGACCGCGTCGATCAGCTGCGCATTGATGCGCACGCGCCCCGCGGCGCGCCGGGCGCTGCCTTCAACCACATAGCGCACCCCAAGATCACGTGCGGCCAAACGCACATCGACCGGCCGTCCCTTGTAGGCAAAGGTCGAGTTGCGCGCGATTACGAAGAGGCCAGCGCAGCGAGAGAGATCGGTGATCAGGTCTTCGGTCAAGCCGTCGACAAAGGTTTCCTGCTCCGGATCGTTGCTCATGTTGGTAAAAGGCAAGACCGCGATCGAGGGCCTGTCGGGCAATTCCAGCGATGTCAGTCGGCCGGCCGGAGCGGCTCTCGGAAGCTGCAGGTTCACACGATAGCAGTATATCGGCTCGGCTATATTCTTTACCCGCTGCTCGCCCATGGGCTCGAACGCAAACGCCAACTTCTGCCTGACCTCCTTGGACACCTTCTCTGAAACGCAGATGCCACCGGGCTCGGCGAGTTGTTGGAGGCGCGACGCCACGTTCACGCCCTCGCCATAGCGATCGTCCCCTTCGACGATCACTTCTCCAAGGTTGATTCCGATCCGGACTTCGAAGCGCTGGTCTTCGGCGACGCTCGCGTTACGCTCTGCCATTCCGCGCTGAAGCGTGACCGCGCATTCGACCGCATCCACGACGCTGCCGAACTCCGCCAGCAGGCCGTCCCCCATTAGCTTGAAGATTCGCCCATGTCGCGTCGCGATCTCCGGCTCGAACAGCTCTTTGCGGCCACGTTTTAGCCGGTCGAAGGTGCCGGCCTCATCCGCCTCCATGAGCGCCGAGTATCCGACGACATCGATGGCAAGGATGGCAGCGAGCTTCCGCTCCATGTGAGCCTCAGTGAAGGTTCGCGACACGCAGGCCGCACGCCAGAGGCAAGTAGGGCCGGCGCTTCCGGCGTGCCCTCACCGGCCTCTATACCACAGATCACGCCTCTTGAGACTATGGCTCGCGCGACGCCTTGGCTCACCTGCCGCGGCGCCCCTGACGAGCGAGTCCCACCTATCCCGCCGTTTGTTCGCGGCAGTTGCCTCGCGACCGGACTGTGACCCCTTTGGCTCAAACGTTTCCCTTAGGCCGTGCTCGTTTGAAGGCCTGAAAAGGGGTCGATACATGACAGTCCCAACGGCGTTCGCGGAGGTCGCGATACGGCGCAAAGCGGTCCGCACTAAGACACGAAGGTCGGCTCTTTAGCCCAATCATCCCGAAAGCGGATCTTCCGATGTCGGCCCAAACGCGACATCTGAGTAGTGGTTCGGCGATGACCGCTCTTGGCGCTTTGCTGATCTTGAGCGACGTCAGCTTTCGCCCAAACCGCCCCGCCCCCATCACACAGCCAAACTCCCCTGCTCCGCCTCCGCGGCACCGGGATCGCCCGGCGCCGTCGCCCAGGCCAGTTCCACAAGCGTCACCGTCCGCCGTCCGACCCCGTCGAGCTGGCACACGATCAGCCCCTCTCCTCGATATAGGTCAGCAGGCGCCGGGCGCGGCGTAGCGAGTGCGAGCCATAGGCGCGGGCGATCGCCGCGTCGCTCGGGCAGGGCCAACCTTCCTTGGCCGCGCGGGCGATCATCATGAACACGCCCTGCATATCCTCGGGCAGCAGCGAGGCGCGCGCCGAGACGTCCTGCCATGCGTCACCGCCGGCCATGTCGGAGCCGAGGCCGGCGCGGGCGCGCGTCAGCATGCGGCGGAACTCCGGCAGGTCCGGCACGACCGAGGCGAGGCCCTCGATGCGGCAGCGGACCACGAACTCCTGATAGAGCACGCCGATGACACGGAAGCCGGCATCGGGTTGCGCCAGCACGGCGCGCAGCACCCGGTCGACGCGCTCGCGCCGCTCCGCCAGATCCTCAGCGCTGATCGGCGGCTCCACCGGTTCGGGGCGGATTTCCAGCGCCGCCGATTTCGCCGCCATCAGCTGATCGAGCAGGTCCGGCGACGACCGGCGCTGCGGCCGGACGGTTTCCGGCGGCGGCGCCGCCAGGATGATGGCGCGGGCATCCTCCAGTGCCGATTCCGGCAACGGCATCAGGCGCGGGGTCGCGTTGCGCGGACTTGTATCGGTCGGGCCGATGCGCAGGCCGAGCGGACGGCGCGACAGCGCCGGGCCGAGCGCCATGAATTGCCCGCGCTCGAGGTCGCGGAAAGCCTCAGCCTGGCGCCGCTCCATGCCGAGTAGGTCGGCGGCGCGCGCCATGTCGATATCAAGAAAGGTCCGGCCCATGAGGAAATTGGAAGCCTCGGCGGCGACGTTCTTGGCGAGCTTGGCCAGCCGCTGGGTGGCGATGATACCGGCAAGCCCGCGTTTGCGGCCACGGCACATCAGATTGGTCATGGCGCCGAGCGAGAGCTTGCGCGCCTCGTCTGAAACCTCGCCGGCAACCGCCGGCGCGAACAGCTGCGCCTCGTCGACCACCACCAGCATCGGGTACCAGTGGTCGCGGGCGACCTCAATCATCCCGCCTAGTGCGAGCACGTTCTCAAATCTGTGCACAACTTGTACAATTGGTCGAGCGCTGCGAAGCTTGGTATCGACGGCTTAATCCTGCGGAGGCCGAGGGCGAGGTGAAAGCGGCTAACTTTGCCCGCCTCAGCTACAAGGAGAATCTAGAACTCATCGTGGCAATGGGACAACGCACAAAACCTTATGCGGGCACGGTCAGATCTCTGATTAAGCAAGAAGTAGCAGCAGGGCGGGAGTGGCTTGGTGCAATAGTTTGGATCTGAATCAGGCGTTCGTCCCGAAAGCGGAAGGGCAGCTTTCGGCCCACTTGCCGCAAGCAAGATCGGTCAAGACGAAGCGTCCCGGCCCCTTGACCATCAGGACCCCATGCAGCAGGCCGTAGACCTCGCGATGGGCCATGTAATTGGCTTTCGATGACTTTCTGGTTGGCCGCCAGCCCGTTGGCGAACAACTCCTGATTGGATGCCGCCCGGGCTTGGAATGTTGACGTTCTCCCGCCGTCCAATTGCCGCCCGCGTAGGTAACGCGGATACTTCACCAGGTCCCGAAATCACATGACGCGCAGCCGCCGTCTCTGTCTGATCTTTGGAACTTAAACATATCGGTAGAAAATAGCCGTAACCATCTTTCATCTTGCCGCGTATGGTCCGATCATCGGTGCAAGTTTGAGGACATGCAATGAAGAAAGTCGCTGCTCTCCTGGTACTTTCTCTCGTTACCATGCTGCCCGCCATGGCAGCCGCGCAGTCCAACGTGCCGGAGCTTGGGCCATCGCCGCCGCAGGATGCTATGCAGCTGTATCCCGACGGCGTCGAGAAGGCGGTGGCCGCCCTGCCGGACATCGTCAAGAAAGTCGCGGACGCATCCAACGTTCCCGGCTTCGCCGTGGCGGTGGTGCATGGCGGCAAGATGATCTTTGACGAAGGCTATGGCCTTCGCGACAACCGGGACGACACCTCTAAGGTCAGCAGCACCACCATCTTCCAGGTCGCCTCGGTGTCGAAGTCGATCTCGGCCACGGTGGCCGCCATCGCCATGACGAAGGACCACAGCTTCGACTGGGATACCCCGGTCGGCAAGATCTGGGATGGCTTCCGCCTCAATCTCGACTATGTCTCGGGCAACGCCACCATCGGCGATTTCTTCGCCCATCGCTCGGGCTTGCCGATGGCGGCGGGCGACGAGCTCGAGGATCTCGGCTTCCAACGCAAGCAGATCGTCGGCAGCCTATGGATGGTGCCGCTCGATCTCTTCCGCATCTCCTATCACTACGCCAACTTCGGCACGACGATCGGCGCCGAGGCGGTGGCCCATGCCGAGAAACAGCCTTGGGAGCCGCTGGCCAAGAGCCTGCTGTTCGATCCACTAGGCATGCGTTCGAGCAGCTACCTGCACAAGGACTTCATTGCCGCCGGCAACGACCGCGCCCTGTTGCATGCGCGCGTCGCGGACAATGTCTTCAAGCCGCTCTACGACCGCGATCCCGACCAGCAGGCGCCGGCGGGCGGCGTCTCCTCCAGCGCCCAGGATCTTGCCAAGTGGATGATCCTGCTGCTTGCCGACGGCGCGTATAACGGCCAGCCCATGATCGACCCGAAGATCCTGCAGCCGGCCATCACACCGCAGATCGTGACCTACCGCGGCGAGACGCCCGATACGCGGGCCAGCTCCTATGGCTATGGCTTCAATGTGGGGGTGAACGCCAATGGCCGCACAACCATGGGCCATTCCGGCGCCTTCCTGCTCGGCGCCGGCACCACCTTCCAGGTCTTGCCCTCGGCCGATGTCGGTATCGTCGTGCTCACCAACGGCTCCCCCGTCGGCGCCGCCGAGGCGGTCGCCGCCAGCTTTATGGACATCGTGCAATATGGCCAGGTGACCCGCGACTGGTATCCCTACATCAAGCCGCGGTTCATGGGCTACTACAAGCCAGTGGGCGACCTCGCCGGCAAGGACAAGCCGACGAACCCCGCCAAGGCGCGCAGTCCATCCTTCTACGCCGGCGAATATACGAGCAACTATTTCGACACCGCCAACGTGCTGGCTGATGGCGAAAAGCTGGTGCTCGAACTCGGCCCGAAGCCCATGCGATTCACGCTCGAACACTGGGACGGCGACACCTATGCCCTCACCCCCCGCGGCGAGAACGCGCCGATCGGCTCGCTGTCATCGGTGACGTTCGTCGGTTCCCCCGGCAGCATTCACGCGCGGGTGATGACGGTGGACTATCTGAATGAGAACGGGTTGGGGCATTTTCAGAGGTAGGGGTGGAGGCGTCGGGTGCTCAGCTCAAAACGCGACGTCTGAGTAGTGGTTCGGCAATGAGCGCTCTTGGCGCTTTGGTGATGTTGAGCGACGTCAGCTTTCGCTTAAACCGCAGCAGCCATCACCCCGCCAGCCTCCCCTGCTCCGCCTCCTCGGCATTGGGATCCCCCGGCGCCGTCGCCCAGGCCAGCTCCACCAGCGTCACCGTCCGCCGGCCAACCCCGTCGAGCTGACACACGATCAGCCCCTGCTCCTCGATGTAAGTCAGCAGGCGCCGGGCGCGGCGTAGCGAGTGCGAGCCGTAGGCGCGGGCGATCGCCGCGTCGCTCGGGCAGGGCCAGCCTTCCTTCGCCGCGCGGGCGATCATCATGAACACGCCCTGCATATCCTCGGGCAGCAGCGAGGCGCGCGCCGAGACGTCCTGCCATGCGTCACCGCCGGCCATGTCGGAGCCGAGGCCGGCGCGGGCGCGCGTCAGCATGCGGCGGAACTCCGGCAGGTCCGGCACGACCGAGGCGAGGCCCTCGATGCGGCAGCGGACCACGAACTCCTGATAGAGCACGCCGATGACACGGAAGCCGGCATCGGGTTGCGCCAGCACGGCGCGCAGCACCCGGTCGACGCGCTCGCGCCGCTCCGCCAGATCCTCAGCGCTGATCGGCGGCTCCACCGGTTCGGGGCGGATTTCCAGCGCCGCCGATTTCGCCGCCATCAGCTGATCGAGCAGGTCCGGCGACGACCGGCGCTGCGGCCGGACGGTTTCCGGCGGCGGCGCCGCCAGGATGATGGCGCGGGCATCCTCCAGTGCCGATTCCGGCAACGGCATCAGGCGCGGGGTCGCGTTGCGCGGACTTGTATCGGTCGGGCCGATGCGCAGGCCGAGCGGACGGCGCGACAGCGCCGGGCCGAGCGCCATGAATTGCCCGCGCTCGAGGTCGCGGAAAGCCTCAGCCTGGCGCCGCTCCATGCCGAGTAGGTCGGCGGCGCGCGCCATGTCGATATCAAGAAAGGTCCGGCCCATGAGGAAATTGGAAGCCTCGGCGGCGACGTTCTTGGCGAGCTTGGCCAGCCGCTGGGTGGCGATGATACCGGCAAGCCCGCGTTTGCGGCCACGGCACATCAGATTGGTCATGGCGCCGAGCGAGAGCTTGCGCGCCTCGTCCGAAACCTCACCGGCAACCGCCGGCGCGAACAGTTGCGCCTCGTCGACCACCACCAGCATCGGGTACCAGTGGTCGCGGGCGACCTCGAACAGCCCGCCGAGAAAGGCGGCGGCGCGCCGCATCTGGTTCTCGGCGTCGAGCCCTTCGAGATTGAGCACCGTGGAGACGCGGTGGATGCGCGCCCGCTCGCCGGCGCTCTGCAGGCCGCGCGCGGTATGCTCCTCGGCATCGATCACCAGATGGCCGAAACGGTCGCCGAGCGTCACGAAGTCGCCCTCGGGGTCGATAATGGTCTGCTGCACCCAGGGCGCGCTCTGCTCCAAGAGCCGGCGCAGCAGATGGGATTTGCCGGAGCCCGAATTCCCCTGCACCAGAAGCCGCGTCGCCAGCAGTTCCTCAAGATCCAGCGCCGCCGGGGCGCCTGCGCTCGTCTGGCCCATCTCGATCGCAACGGTCATATCTCGACTCTCCTTGCGGAGAGGGCTTATCAACCGCATCACAGCCCGTCGAGCGCGCCATGGCCGGCGCTCGGTGTTGCGCACAGGCTGGATGCTGCCAGGTAAACGATACGAAACGTACCGTTTCGATTCAAGACTGCCACTAAGGAGTGGATTCTTGTCCATGGCATCGGCTACCGGATAGAGGCGCCCGACGCGGTCATTGACGCGGTGGAGATCGAGCGGCCGAAGCCGATTTTTTGCGGGCATTTGCCCGCTCCTCCAGGTCTCGCCAGAAGCCAAGCACTGTCGCCACGATCGCTTCCGGCGCGTCCTCCTGCATAAGATGCTTCGCGTTCGGCACGACGTGGAAGGAAGCGCTCGAAATGCGGCGCGCGAGCTCGCGACCGTCGGCGATGGGAATCCACTGGTCGTCCTCGCCCCACAGGATGGCAACGGGGCAACGAATCTCACCGTATCGCCACTCGACCTCTTGCGAGTATTTGTCATCCATCTGAGCGACCTGGCGCCAGAAGGCTTTTTGGCCTTCGGCTCCCAGCCACGGCGCGAGGTAAAGCGCCATCTCTTCCTCGCGTAGCGCATTCGCTACGGCGCCGCCGATGTAGGCGCGCAGGATCGCTTCGTGAATGTAGTGCGGGAGGCCGGAAAAGACCGTCTCGTGTTTCTTGGCGGCCTGAACAAGTGGTGAGCCTTGCGGGCTGATTGCGACCGGATCGATCAGCACCAGCGACCGGTAGTCGAGCCCGTTGAGCAAATGACCGCGCAACGCTGTTGAGCCGCCGAGATCATGCGCAACGATATCGGGGTCACGCAGGCCCCAATGATCGTAAAGGGCCGCGAAAAGCTCGTTCTGCATGCCACGGGACACGTCGCTGTCGGGTTTGTCGGATCGACCATAGCCGAGCATGTCAAAGCAATAGATTCGCCTCTGTTGGCCGAGCAAAGGCGCAATTCTACGCCATGCCGACGATGAGAAAGGCGTGCCATGCAGCAATACCGCGGGTGAGCCCTCGCCCATCGCGCCCCAGGCGATCGAGTTCCCTTGAAAGGTGAAGCGTTCAGGAAGAGGCCAGTCCGCTGTCGCCATCAGTCTTTCCTCCGATCCTAACGCAGCCAGCGACCTATCCAACGACAACCTGTACGTCAGGTTCCAATGGTCCGCTTCTTCACCGGCTGGGCCTGCTTGGCCCTCTGCGAGCCGGTGCGCGCAGCCGCCGCAAGAATGCTCTCCATCAGGTCCTTTTCGCGCAGTGGTTTGCCGAGCAGCGGCACGTCGGGGGGCCGGTCGGCGATCGCGTCGGCGTCGGCATATCCGGTTATCATCACCGCCGGCCAATCGGCCCGCAGATTGCGGGCGAACCGAATGACCTCCAGGCCCGAGACGAGCGGCATGGCAAAATCGGTGACGATGACGTCGAAGTCGTACGGCGCCCGCTCGATCATCGCCAACGCTTCCGCGCCACCCCCGGCGCAGGTAACCGCAAAGCCGTGTTGGCGAAGCGATTGCGCCGTCAGTTCCCGCAGTACATTGCTGTCGTCGATCAGCAGGACCGATGGATAGTCCTCGCCGGCATTCACGACGGTGTCGTCGGCATCGGACGTCTCGGCGATTTCGACCGGGCGCTCGATTGAACGCGGCAGCCAGAGCTGGACGGCTGTTCCACTGCCGACGGTGCTTTCAATGCGGAGCGTGCCGCCCGATTGCTTGACGAAGCCATGCACCGTGCTCAGACCGAGGCCAGTGCCTTTGCCGACCGGTTTTGTCGTGAAGAACGGTTCGACGACCTTGGCGAGAATGTCGGCCGGTATGCCCGACCCCGTGTCCTTGACGGTGACCACGACATAGTCGCCCGCCGAAATATCCTCGGCTGCACGGCCTAGCGTTCGATTTTGCGCCTCCACGATTATCGTGCCGCCGGACGGCATGGCATCGCGCGCGTTGAAGACCAGGTTCATCAGCGCCAGCTCCAGCTGGCTGGCATCGACATGCGCCGGCCACACAGTGTCGTCGACAAGCCAATCGAAACGGATCAGGCCTCCCAGGACCGGGGCCACCAACCCGTTCATTGTATCGCCGAGCGCGGCAAGGCGCACGGCCTGCGGCCTCAGTGTCTGGCGGCGCGAGAAGGCAAGCATGCGGTTGACGAGTTCGGCGCCCTGTTTTGCCGACCGGCGTGTCAGTTCCAGAACCTGCCTGGCCTGTCCATCGAACTCGGCGTGGCGCTCGAGCAATCCCAATCCGCTGAGAATTGCGGCAAGCAGATTGTTGAAATCATGCGCCAGTCCGCCGGTAAGCTTGCCGATCGCGTCGATGCGCTGCGATTGCAGCAGCTGGTTCTCAAGCTCGCGCCGCTCGGTAATGTCCAGCAATGTGCCGAGGATCTCTGGCTTTTGGCTGTCGGAGCCGTTCGACAGGACGCCCTGGTCGAGAAAAATCCGGTAATTGCCGTCGGCGCATTGCCAGCGGAATTCGCAGGTGTAGGAGCCGGTGGCCTTGGCTGCGAGCAGGGCTTGCCTCACTCTCGGCAGATCGTCGGGATGAACGCGGCTCAGGCCGAAGCCTGGATCGGAGGTCAGCCGTTCGGCAGGAAAGCCGGTCAAGCGTTCGACCCCTTCGGTGACAAAGCTGGCGCCGAACGGCGGCTCCGCCGCCCGCGCGTGGAAGCAGACCGGAAGAGAGCTCAAAATGGCATGCTGCCGCTCCTGGGCGCTGCGCAGCGCCTGCTCGGCCTCGAGCTTTTCCTTCTGCGCCTGCAGTGCCTGGGCCAGCAGCCCTTGCTCGGCAGCCGCCTTTTGCTGGATTTCCAGCGTCTTCTCATGAAGCTCGACGAACACGGCGACCTTGGAACGCAGCATGGCCGGGTCGAAAGGCTTGAACACGTAATCCACCGCGCCGGCGTCATAGCCGCGCAGCATGTGGGCGTCTTCCTTGTTGATGGCGGTGAGAAAAATTATCGGCGTTCGCCTGGATTGCTCGCGCTGGCGGATCAAGCCCGCCGTCTCGTAGCCGTCCAGCCGCGGCATCAGCACATCCAGCAGGATGACGGCGAAATCCTCCTTCAGCAGAGCGCGCAACGCCTCTTCGCCCGACTGCACGCAGACGACATCACCGATAGGGGCCAGAACCTCGCCGATCGCCAGCAGATTGCGCTCGTCGTCATCCACGGCCAGGATGCGCGCCTTTGCCGGCCCCGCTGCCGGCGCCATGACCCCCAGCTTTCTTGCTCCGTGCCTCGACAGTTTCTGCATCGAGCGGCCGTCAGTTCACTGCCATGAGCGTCTTTTCCGGACCATGGACACGGGATCGCGAGCGGCCGATCCAGACACGCAGCAATGCCAGCAGCAGATCGAGGTCGACAGGCTTGGCGATGTAGTCGGAGGCGCCGGCGTCGAGGCACTTCTGCCGGTCGCCCTTCATTGCCTTGGCGGTAACCGAGATCAACGGGATATGGGCAATCGCCGGCATGCCGCGGATCTGCCGCATCGTCTCGTAGCCATCCATTTCCGGCATCATGATATCGATCAGTGCGGCGTCGATGTCCGGGCTCTGCTCCAGAAGCGCGATACCTTCCCGGCCGCGCTCCGCATGCAGCACCTGGATGTCATAGGTCTCGAGAACGCTGGTAAGCGAATAGATGTTGCGGATGTCGTCGTCGACGATGAGGACCTTTGCGCCGGCGAGAACTACATTGTCCGGCTGTTCGGCTGTGGCATCATCGTTTTCATGTCCACGCCCGGGGAGAGTTGCCGACATCACGAGAGCCAGCTGAGCGAAATTCTCCGCCCGCGGAACATCCGCCAATGCCGGATGCAAGGCGAGCGACTGTTGCAGCGCTTCCGGATGAGGCGCAAAGAACAGCAGTAGCGACACCGACTGCCCGAACAGAACGGCAATCTCATCCAGCATCTGGGCGTTGTCCCTGGCCGAGCGGCCAAAGCCGAGCACAACGGCATCATAGTTGGCGATGCCGATATCGTCCGCATTCGCCGCGACGCGGCCGATCGCGGTGACCGAGGTGACGCCGTCGCGGATCGCGTCGATCAGCGAAAGGCGGCGCTCGGGATCGGTATCGGCAATCAGGACGCGGCGCTGGACGCGGAGCTTTCTGGAGTGAATGTCCTGGAAGACCTTCATCAGTTCGTCCGACGATACGGGCTTGGTTGAAATGCTGGATGCACCCCTGCGGGCAAGCACCTCGATATCCTCGGCGCCCGAAATGACATGGACGGGAATGTCCTTGGTTTTCGGGTCGTGGCGAAGCAGATCGAACAACACCCAGCCGTCGATATCCGACAGTCCGAGATCGAGCGTGATAGCATCGGGAACCAGCTTGCGCGCCAAAGCCAGCGTGCCGGAGCCCGCGGTCGACAGGACGCCTTTCAGCCCGGCCGAACGTGCGAGGCCGAGCAGCAGACCGCCGAAGGTCGGGTCGTCCTCGACGATCAGCACGACCCGATCTTCCGGTGAGATCGTGTCGCGGTCATCGAGCAATTCGGAGGACGGCGGGCTCGGCTGCGCTGTCGTTGCGGCCACCTCCATCGCCGGCAGCAGCGCCGCTTGCGGGGCCAACGCCATCCGGGGTCCATCGAATGGAATGACCAGCGTGAACGTCGAACCCTTGCCCGGCGTGCTCTCGACCCGCAATTCGCCGCCGAGCAGCCGGGCAATCTCCCGGCTGATCGAGAGCCCAAGCCCAGTGCCGCCATATTTGCGGCTTGTGGTGCCGTCGGCCTGCTGGAAGGCTTCGAAGATCAGCTTCTGCTTGTCCTGCGGAATACCGATGCCGGTATCGCTGACCACGATCGCGAGCGCCTCCATCGGTTGCGCCGAACCGTTGTGACGGCCCGTCTTTTCGGCCCGGAAATTCAAGCGGACCTCGCCTTGCGAGGTGAATTTGAACGCGTTCGACAAAAGGTTGAGCACAATTTGCTGCAATCGCTTCTCGTCGGTGCGAACGGTCTCCGGAAGCTCGGGGTCGACATTGATGGTGAAGCCAAGTCCCTTGTCGGTCGCCAGCTGCCGGAAGGTTCGCTCCATATGCTGGCGAAGATGCACCACCGGCATGTCGTTGATGTCGATCGAGACGGTGCCCGATTCGATCTTCGACAGATCGAGGATGTCGTTGATGAGGCTCAAAAGATCGGTGCCGGCCGAATTGATGGTGCGCGCGAACTCGACCTGCTTGTCGTTGAGATTGCCTTGCTGGTTGGTTGCGAGCAGGTTTGAAAGGATGAGCAGCGAGTTCAGCGGCGTGCGCAGTTCGTGGCTCATATTGGCGAGGAATTCCGACTTGTATTTCGAGGTAAGCGCCAGCTGCTCGGCCTTCTCCTCCAGCGCCCGTCGCGCCATCTCGATTTCGAGGTTCTTGTTCTCCACCTGCTTCTTTTCGTTCTCGAGCAGCTGCGCTTTTTCCTGCAGCTCCTCATTGGTGGCGTGCAGCTCCTCCTGCTTCTTGGTCAGCTCGGTCTGACGCGCCTGCAACTCCGACGTCAGCAGCTGCGACTGCTTGAGGAGGCCTTCGGTGCGCATGGTGGCGGCGATGGTGTTGAGAACGATGCCGACGGATTCCATCAGCTGGTTGAGGAACGACTGGTGCGTGTCGCGGAATTCGCTGAACGAGGCGAGTTCGATGACGGCCTTCACCTCGTCTTCGAACAGAGCCGGAAGAATGATCACGTTCGCCGGCGCGGCATTGCCAAGGCCGGAGGTGACGCGCAGGAAATTCGGCGGCACATTGTCCAGCATGATGGCGCGCTTGTCGGCGGCACTTTGCCCGACAAGGCCTTCGCGCAGATCGAGGCGTTGCTTGATCTCCGCCTTGCTTTCGGCGCCATAGGAGGCGGCGAGCTCCAGATAGAATTCATCCTCGTCGCGGTTGGTCACGTAGAACACGCCATATTGCGCATTCACCAGCGGGGCGAGTTCGGACATGATCAGACGCGAGACCGTGGCCAGGTCGCGCTCGCCCTGCAGCATGCGCGAGAACCGGGCGAGATTGGTCTTCAGCCAGTCCTGCTCGGCATTCTTCAGCGTCTGGTCCTTCAGATTGCGGATCATCTCGTTGATGTTGTCTTTCAGGGCCGCCACCTCACCGGAGGCCTGGACGCTGATCGAGCGGGTCAGATCGCCCTTGGTCACCGCAGTCGACACCTCGGCGATGGCGCGCACCTGGGTGGTCAGGTTGGCGGCGAGCTGATTGACGTTGTCGGTCAGGTCGCGCCAAAGGCCGGCAGCGCCGGGCACCCGGGCCTGACCGCCGAGCTTGCCTTCGATGCCCACCTCGCGGGCGACGTTGGTCACCTGGTCGGCGAAGGTCGCCAGCGTCTCGATCATGCCGTTGATGGTGTCGGCGAGCGAGGCGATCTCGCCTTTGGCATCGACCGTCAGCTTGCGCTTGAGATTGCCTTGCGCGACCGCGGTCACGACCTCGGCGATGCCGCGCACCTGGTTGGTCAGGTTCGTCGCCATCAGGTTGACGTTGTCGGTCAGGTCCTTCCAGGTACCGGCGACGCCCTCGACCCGCGCCTGGCCGCCGAGCTTGCCCTCGGTGCCGACCTCGCGGGCGACACGCGTCACTTCGCCGGCAAAGGAGTTCAGCTGGTCGACCATGGTGTTGATCGTCGATTTCAGCTCCAAGATCTCGCCCTTGACGTCGACGGTGATCTTCTTCGACAGGTCGCCGCGCGCCACAGCCGTCGTCACCTCGGCGATGTTGCGGACCTGGCCGGTCAGGTTCTCGGCCATCGAATTCACATTGTCGGTCAGATCCTTCCAGGTGCCGGCAACGCCGCGCACCTGCGCCTGGCCGCCGAGCTTGCCTTCGGTGCCGACCTCGCGCGCCACACGCGTCACTTCGGAGGCAAAGGAATTCAGCTGGTCGACCATCGTATTGATGGTGTCCTTGAGCTCGAGGATCTCGCCGCGCACATCGACCGTGATCTTCTTCGACAGGTCGCCCAGCGCCACTGCCGTCGTCACCTCGGCGATGTTGCGCACCTGGCCGGTCAGGTTGGCGGCCATCGCATTGACGTTGTCGGTCAGGTCTTTCCAGGTACCGGCAACACCGCGCACCTGTGCCTGGCCGCCGAGCTTGCCGTCGGAACCGACCTCGCGCGCCACGCGCGTCACCTCGGAGGCGAAGGAATTCAGCTGGTCGACCATCGTGTTGATGACGTCCTTGATCTGCAGGATCTCGCCCAGCGCATCGACCGTGATCTTCTGGGTCAGGTCGCCGGTCGCAATTGCCGTCGCCACCTTGGAGACGTCGCGCAATTGCACGGTCAGATTGCCGGCCATGGCGTTGACGTTGTCGGTCAGGTCCTTCCAGGTGCCGCCGACGCCCTCGACATGCGCCTGGCCGCCGAGCTTGCCTTCCGAACCCACTTCGCGCGCCACACGCGTCACTTCCGAGGCGAAGGAGTTCAGCTGGTCGACCATCGTGTTGACGGTGTCCTTGAGCTCCAGGATTTCGCCCTTGACGTCGACGGTGATCTTCTTTGACAGGTCGCCGCGCGCCACTGCGGTGGTGACCTCGGCGATGTTGCGCACCTGGCCGGTCAGGTTGGCGGCCATCAGGTTGACGTTATCGGTCAGGTCCTTCCAGGTGCCGCCGACCCCCTTCACCTCGGCCTGGCCGCCGAGCTTGCCTTCGGTGCCGACCTCGCGCGCCACGCGCGTCACTTCGGACGCGAAGGAGTTCAATTGATCGACCATCGTGTTGATGGTGTCCTTGAGCTCGAGGATTTCGCCTTGCACGGCGACGGTGATCTTCTTCGACAAGTCGCCGGAAGCGACGGCGGTCGTCACCTCGGCGATGTTGCGGACCTGGCCGGTCAGGTTCTCGGCCATCGAATTGACGTTGTCGGTCAAGTCCTTCCAGGTGCCGGCAACGCCGCGCACCTGAGCCTGGCCGCCAAGCTTGCCCTCGGTGCCGACTTCGCGGGCGACGCGCGTCACTTCGCCGGCAAAGGAGTTCAGCTGGTCGACCATGGTGTTGATCGTCGATTTCAGCTCGAGGATCTCGCCCTTGACGTCGACCGTGATCTTCTTCGACAGGTCGCCAAGCGCCACAGCCGTAGTCACCTCGGCGATGTTGCGCACCTGGCCGGTCAGGTTTTCGGCCATCAGGTTCACGTTGTCGGTCAAGTCCTTCCAGGTGCCGCCGACACCTTCGACGCGCGCCTGGCCGCCGAGCTTGCCTTCTGTACCGACCTCGCGCGCAACGCGTGTCACTTCCGAGGCAAAGGAATTCAGCTGGTCGACCATCGTATTGATGGTGTTCTTGAGCTCGAGGATTTCGCCCTTCACATCGACGGTGATCTTCTTCGACAGGTCGCCGGAAGCGACGGCGGTCGTCACCTCGGCGATGTTGCGCACCTGTCCGGTCAGGTTCGTCGCCATCGCGTTGACGTTGTCGGTCAGGTCCTTCCAGGTCCCGGCCACACCCTTCACGCGCGCCTGGCCGCCGAGCTTGCCTTCGGTGCCGACCTCGCGCGCCACGCGCGTCACCTCCGAGGCGAAGGAGGCCAGTTGCCCGACCATGGTGTTGACGATCTTGCCGATGCGCAGGAATTCGCCGCGCAACGGCCGGCCGTCGATTTCGACCATCATCGTCTGCGACAGGTCGCCCTTGGCGACCGCGCCGATGACGCGCGCCACTTCGGCCGTCGGCTGAACCATGTCCTCGATCAGATCGTTGACGGAACGGACGCTCGATTCCCAGCTGCCGGTGGCGTTGCGGACACGGCCGCGTTCGCCGATCCGGCCATCCTTGCCGACGACCTTGCTGAGGCGTTCGAACTCGCGCGTGACCTGATCGTTGAGCTCTACGATTTCGTTGAAGGTATCGGCGATCTCGGAATCGAGGCCGGCGTAGACATTGTCGATGCGAACGGAGAAATCACCGCTCCGAAAAGCCTTCAGTGCGTTCAGTATTTGACGGCGATCCAATTGCCTTGTGGATGCAAGCACGCTCACAGCGCCCTCCCAGCTCACGGATTTCTTGAATGTCCTGGTATCCCCTGCGGCCCGACACAACTCCCCGCAAGCGCAACAACGCGGCATGCTCGATTTGGTTCCAGACGAAATTGCCGCTATGCGGCAGGAATTTCGGCGTCGCATTCATGAAACGACGAGCAACAAAGGTCCATAGTGATTGTATCGATCACTATTTCTGTCCAACGGAACATCTCGAAAAAACTCTCGTTGGGTATAGATCGCGATAGCGCGATGCAACTCGATGGAGACACTAAGATGATCAAAATTCTCTCTGCATCCCTACTTGCTATCGGTCTGGCTACATCTGCCATGGCACAATCGATGGGCTCCGGGACCGGCGGAACGGGTAACGGCCCCAATACCGGCGTCAACACAGGCACTTCCGGCGGCAACACCGGGACTGGCAGCGCAACTACCCCGAACACGATCGATCCGAACGCAACGAATGCCACCACGCCGCAGACAAACGGTATGGAGGACCGCTGCAAGGATACGGCGGGCAACGATGCCGACAACAACACCCCCAGCGGGGCTATGACGTCGGATATGCAGAACTGCAACAAGTAACGGAGTTTTGCTCAGCGGTCATTTCAGCCCGCTGCCTGGTCGAGTCCCGGTGCTCGCGGTTCAAACTACAGGCAGAAACGTGCACTGACCGGGCACGGGTGCGCCATTTTTGGATGAAGGGCGAGCCCAGGCCGGGCGGCCGATTACACTAGTCTCAGCTAGGTTCCGCGATAGGCGGCGGCCAGTCCGGGACGGGTGGCCGTTCTTCTTGATCAGTTATCAGGGGGCCGGTCCTCTTTGGCGGCTAGCTGGGCCAGCAACTGGCGCGATGCTTCGATTGTCCGACGCGTCTCTTCGATAGTCGAATGAAGGTCGTCCACATGACGCCACGCCCGCGCTTGGCATAACCGGGCACCTTCAAGGTGAAGACGATCAGGTTCCCATCGATTCATTGTCTGATGGGCGCTATGCGGTTCAGTTCGAATTTGACCACGATCTGGACTAGCTGGTTGCCTGCTTCGTCGCGGACTTGAATGCCAGCCTCGTGGTAGGTGCCATCGGACAGCTTTTCTCTTGCGATTTCAAGCAGCGTTTTTGCTGCCTCGTCCTCCGCAGATTCCAGGCTCGGAAGCTCTGAACCTTCAGGGTCTGGGAAGGTCTCTCCATTGCTGGACAAGTCGAAGAAATAGCGCGGCATCCATCCTAACTAGGATTGCCGGAAAATGTTCAATGTCTGTTTTTTACATACAAAGAGCTAATTCAGCATGTCCCGCAGGGGCTTTTTGCGCTTCGGCGCCCTGTACTTCTCGACCAGCCTGACCTGGTCGATATCAATCGTCATAAGCGTTCCAAGGTCGATTGTCACCTTGCCGCCTTCCTCGGCCATGCGCGTGAGCCGTTCCTTAGTTTCTTCAACAAAGGCTTTCACACGAGATGCCGTCACTGGCACGAGTTGCTGGCCACAGCGATCCGGGATGACCGATCTGTCGGTAGCCGAATTTCTTCCACCGACGGTTGGTGGACGCATTGCAGATGATGGGCCTAAAGTTCCGGACGGTCCCCGTGCACCGGGCAAGCCCAACCCCCGCATCCCCCCAGCCTGGTGCAAGCCACTTGATCGGATCCCGCCGTCCTGGCATGTGCGGCGGGACTTTTTATCCAATTCGCGGAATACCGAGGCGGCTTCGACCTCTGTCACCTATCCGTCGCGAACGGCTCATGCTCGGGAAGGTGATGATGCAGCACTTCGACAAGGTTTCGCTTGTCGAATGTCTGGCCGCAAATTGGGCAGAACTCCAAATGCCCCGGTTCGTCGTTGTCCGGCGACCCGTGGATTTTGCCCTTCATAGTTGGCGGATTGTGCTTATCCCGTCTCACGTCGTCACCCATCATAACCTGATAGCGCGACGGCAGTTGGAGGGGCGATTTGGCCGCTGGGCGTACCGGCTGAGAGCGTTCGCCCCCAGCTGGAGCGGATTATACGCCCGTTCATGCATCATTGCTAATTTAATAAAATGATCATGGTACGCCACGCTTCGCTGCTGGCCTTCGACGACGAGGATCAGGACCACTAAAAGAAGGTAGTGTCACCCGAGACACTGCCTAAAACGAAGGCCACTGGCTAAAATCGGCGCGAGAACGTACTATGAAAGATCGCCAGCTACGCACCATGGGCGCTGACGCTTGGGAGCGACCATCGCACTCCTGCCCCAACCGGAGGCATTGGTGTGATGGCCGAAAAAAGAATCAAGGCCGGCAGGCCTGACGGACGAAAATCTACGCGCGCTTGCACGGGAGTCCGGTGCCACTGAGCAGCAAATACGTGACATCGCATCTCTGATCGGGCTCGATCGTGCCTCGATCCTAAGAGAAGCGCGTCTGTTGACCCTCGATCTGCGGCCGAAGCTTTAGGGCTTGGTCACTGACTTGGTCTCGGCACCGGGTCAGTCGGTCGACGGTTTCGATGATGGCCTTTGCAAGCGCCTCGCCCTCATGCACCGGCAACGGTCCATAGAGCAAGTTGACTGCCCCTCGCTCGGCAGCACGCCGGCCGGGCAGGTCAGCTCGATCGCCAGGCTCACGAGCTGCAGGCCGGTTCAGCCCACGCCGCATCCGCTTCGCATGAGCCAGACCTATCGCTCTGCCGCTAGATCGCTGTGCGGCTATCGGCCAATAGGCTCAAACCTTGTGAGCTGCTCCGTGCGGCCAGGCTGGCCAGGCTCGATCTTCGTCAACCGCAATCTCGCCTCGGCCACGCGTCGTTGCGCAGCCCGGATCCTGCTGCACAGCGCGATATTGATGCCGACACCGCAGCCTTCATCCAGCATTTCATTTGCACGTTCGAGGGAGCGCTCGGCCCGGTTAAGCCGCTGTCGGGCTCTCGCCAGTTCCATATCCAAAAATTCCATTATTCCGAATCCATTGCGGTCCCTTCGATTGGTAAACCGCTTGTGGTCGCCGTTGGTTCCGGCTTGTTCGCACGGTGATGACGCCGGTGGCCTGGGCGCCGGTGGCCTGAAGGTCGCGACGAATGAAACGCCAGCCCAGGTCAACCCGCGCGGCGTCCTTCAACGCTGGCGGGATCGATCTCCACCAAGCGGTCTGCGGCCTCGACCGCAGTTCGTATCCTGCTGCACAGCGCAAGATTCTCGGCCAGCATTTCTTCAGTGCGTTGAAGCGCGAGCTCGGTCCGGTGGATGCGCTGCCTGGCATTGGCAACTTCCGATGTCAAAATATCGGCCGCCATCCCGTGGCCCTGGGGTTCCATAGTGTCCATGGATTTCTAACACATGGGGGCCGATATCGTTCCCATCCATCGCCAGGATACTGGCGCTGGGCTGTCGATCGTCAAGGCCGGCCGAAGCGCATCATGGCGCGCGCAATGACGAGTTGCGCCTCGACTCTTGGCATTTTTCCTTCTGCATCATGTTGTCGGCAGCGATGAGCCTCTTGAGCGACCGCATGACCTCCCCGGGCGCCCAGCCCGCATCGATCATGCAGGTCGACGATCGCCTGAAAGCCCGGCTCCATTGCCTCCTGGCAATCGATTTCGCGATCGGCATATTCGCCCTGTCGTCTTGGCGGGCTGATCATTTTCGACGTGCCCCTTAAGATACGCTTCTCCGTCGGCACGGTGTTCAAAACAGAACCAATGCGATGGCTGCCTCGGCCTGGCGAACCCCCATCCGGCATCCTTGGGCCCGGAACCAGAGCATCCGCTCAAAAGGATAATCGCGGCCCCCGCCGCCGCGAAGGTGTGGTGTTTGCGCAATGTGATATCCCCCTACTCACACGCAACGTCAAAAGCTTCGCCCTCGCAAGGGCGCGATTGACGATAGCAGGAGGAAGTGGCTACGACCTGACCCGCTAACCGCGCGGTTTAGCCTTCGGTTGAGGGGTGCTTTCTGACGGGTTTGCAACCAATATTGCAGATCGCCGATCTCTGAGCCAAAGGGACTTTCTTGATGCGACTAGCTCGGCACGGTCGTCCTCAGCGGTCGCTCGACTATGCATAGCAGCGATGGCAAAGTCGGCTCTGTTCGTTCGGTAGTCTTCCTTTTGCACGGCCATTGTTTTCTCCCTGTTCGTGGCCCCTCTTTGCCCTGACAGGAGATTAAACTGCCGGTGCATTACGCGAGTCAAATCAAACTAAGCACTCCGCAGTCGCGCCTACATTTCGTTGTTTTCAATGATGCCCGCCATCGACCTGCTGGAGGCACCGGCCGCTTAGGAGCCCGATGAAGACGAGGAAGATGATCCGAATATCCTGATGCTCAAGGGCAGACATTTTCGTCTGTGATGGAAGGGGCGGCGAGATCTTAGGGCGCTTATCCAAATTTTCGGCCGCTGATCGGTGATGCTGTCCGCTTGGCTGGGTAACGCAGCGTGGAATTAGGGGTATTTGCTGCCTGCAAGCTGTCTGGCGCGGCCTCGGCAGTTGGCGATTTGCGCGTGAGCGGGGTACACCTGACCACCAGTTGTCCTGTACGAGTAACATATTCCAACGGCCGCTTCTGCAACGGAAGCATCAAGGACTCGGGTACGGGCGGCAAGTTTAGCTGCCGGGACAAGTCGGTGGCCAATTTTTGGTAAACGTTAGTGGGGGCTATATGCGAGCAGCATCGGCAGCATCCAACTTGTTCGCCGCTTTGGCGATGGCTGGAACATTGATTTGTGCTTCAGTTGCGCAGGCCGGTGTCAAAGTCATCCCAAAGGATACCCCCTACGGAATTACGGGAATCTCCAGCAAGGAAATCGGCCGACAGTTGACCCGACGTGGGGGAGCCAAGCTGACGGCAACCATAAGACGCGAGATTGAGTTTGCCCATTCGGAGCCATCCACTTGCTATGTCAGGGAGGCGGATTATACGCTGTATCTTATTACGACCTATCCGCGGCTAGAGGGCAAGGTGTCGCCGAAATTGCGAAAGCGTTGGAACGCGTTCCTATCCACAGTGGTCGCTAGTGACGCGAAAACGCGACAGTGGGCCATTCAAACGACTAACGCCATGGATGAGTTAACGGCTAACCTGTCGATGAAGAACGACCGCAGTTGTAATCGTCTCAGGAGCTTTGTTGCTCAGCGGTTGCATTCCATCGATCAAAAATTCAAAAAAGTGAACCAGCAATACGTTGACGAGCAAAACGGACCCAACGGTGCGGTTGGAAAAGCCACGACAGAATTTTATCGAGAACCATAGTTGAGCAATCTCTACAACATCACCACGTCGCACGAAGCGATCCGCCAATGGACCCGCGCCTTGCGCGATGTCGTAGGCAACCTTGAACCCTCCATTGACATCTATCCCAACCAATTCGGGCCTGTAGTCCGCAATGCGCAGGACCGCGCGCGCGAGCTTGCCAATCTCCACTGGGGAATGCCGTGGCCTGAGAACAGCGGTTACGATAATAGAGATCATCGACAGGATGAAGCGAGAAGCGCCGTGAGGGAGCGGTTCGTTACCGGATTCTCAAAACGGACTGGCACACCCGGTTGAGTCGGATGCTCAGAACAGCGTCGGAACAGCATGCTACTCGTCAGAGTGGGTGAGCGCCTCAGGCCACCCATTTTTTCACTCGCTATCGGGCAAGGTGGCGAGTGCCGGTGCATGCCGGCCAGCTCCTGAGGGCGTCAAGAAGCGACCTGCGACGCAGTGCCGGCCTGCTTGGTGAAGTCATGGCGACGCGCGCGAACATGTGCCAGCAAATTCACTTCATTGACGACCCCGATTGAAAGAGAGACAGTGTGGTCGACGCGAGAATCTGGCTGTCTATCGAGGTGCTGTACGATTTGGCGTCGGCGGCTATCTGGTCGACAACCCGCTGGCAGATCGCTCGATCTTTAGGTCTAAGGAACTGACTTTTCGGTGCTCGTGGCATCTCGACGCCTTTAAAGGGGAAGTTACTGTGTCCCCCACGCGACGGATGCGTGGGCCTCCGCGAATGGACCCTAAACGCATTCAGACAGATAATTGCCATTCGTTTGAGTGGTGCCGCCAAGGGCTTGAGCCGAATTTAATTCGGGGATTCCGGATTAACCGCTGCAATTGAAAACAGTTGGGGAACGGTTAGCACGCTCGCTGAAAACAGCGGCGGAACAGCGTCCGGCGGCCGTTCCCCACTGAGAACAGTGGAGGAGCAGTGAGCCGCGCCAACGGGGATTCATGCTTGAAAACAGCGGGCAAACAGTCCCTTCAGAGCACCCCGCCTCATGGTGGGCTCATCTTTATGTTGCCTGGTTTCAATAGGCGGGCCCCACGATCGAAATCAGCAGGACCCAAGACTAAAGTTCCTTGTTTCGGGCGCATGTTTTCGGCGCTGAGTGAATACCGCGAAAGAAAGGTCGCGGCGTCGATTGGCATTCCGCCTGCCTTGAAAACCGGCCCTTCGAAGTTGAACTGGATTGCGAAATGCTCGAAGATTTGCGTATCACCAGGGTTCACCACGAAACCCTCTGGGCCGATTAGGCGAAGACTCTCTCCGAATTGTTGAACCTTGGTCAGCGCGGCGCCATATGGGCTGCCATTTTTTGTCCTAACCCCCGACCGCTCAATAACGGTCAGCGAAACATGCTTAGCTGTCGCTAGGCCCTCGTTCTTTATCGCTAAGCTGATTGAGGCGTTCACCAGCGGTCCGGAGGTCATGTTCTCCGTGAAGTCATATACAAGATCCAGGTCCGGAGAGCCGTTTCTGCGAAAAGCGTCTTCGATATCGAAATGCTCCATCGCATAGCTGCTCGAAGCAGATCGCTTAAAATACTGCTTCGCCATGTTGCACATGTGCGGACGTCGTTCCGAACGAGGGACGTCGATTAATAGGTAACCAACGGAATTATCATTCATAGACGGAAATCCGGCCACTCGAATGCCACCGTTCTTCGGCTGTAGTAGGTCTCCAACGGCCGAGCTTACCGCGCTCAAGGCCGTCTCCCAGACTGGTACAGGATCGAGCGCTTGAGCGACGTCCGCCCCCTCCCCAATCGATCTGCAATCCACGCCGATTAACACCACCCCGCCAGCCGAGTTGCTAAACGCCGAAAGCACTTTTCCGATAGCTCGCCGCCCGTCCTTTGTCAGCTTGCCGTCGTTGAACAGTGCGCCGGGCTTCCCGGCAGCCGAACCTCTAAAGTCGAGCTGCAGAGTTTCTTACGCAGCTTGCTGGATTGCTTCGGCCAGTCGGACCTCGCCACCAGAAATCCACTCATCGAAAGTCATTGTGTATCACCCCCGGCGAGGAGCAGTGTAAATAATAACGCCCCCAGCGGGGCAAACTCTTTTCTAGGTCGAAAAGGAGTCTGGCGGTGCCCCAAGGGATTTTTAGCAGAATGGCCCGAAACCGGACATCAACTAAGTTGTTGATTTCCTTGTAGGAAGAACTGGTGGAGCCAATCGGAATCGAACCGACGACCTCTTGAATGCCATTCAAGCGCTCTCCCAACTGAGCTATGGCCCCACTCCGGCAGTTCGCCGGCGCCGTTTCCGGCGAAGAGATCCGGCGCGGGTTGAGACCGCGCCGTTAGTGCAGGCGGCTTCTAACCCCGCCTTCAGTCAATATCAAGCCTTCAAGAACCGCTTTTTCTAGGCGGCGCGGCGAAAGCCGGCGAATGCGGTTCGCTCAGACTTCGTCGTCGTCTTCGCCGACGCCGATCATGTCGGCAACGTCATCATCTTCTTCCTCCTCGTCGGCGAGGAATGTGTCATCCTCGTCATCGCCAAGGTCAACGTCGTCCTCGTCATCGCCGAGATCGGGAAGCTCGTCGGCCTTCGCGTCCTCGTCCGCCTCTTCGAGCGAGACGACCTCGACGCCCTCTTCCTCCTCGGTGTCTACTTCCTTCTCGGCAACTTCCTCTTCCTCCTCGAGGGCGGCGATCTTGCCTTCTTCGAAATAGGAGCGCGGATAGCTCTTGCCCGTGTAAGGCGAGACGATCGGGTCCTTGTTCAAGTCATAGAATTTTCGACCCGTCTCCGGGTCGATGCGTTTGGT
This sequence comes from Mesorhizobium sp. M0306, assembly GCF_040321655.1. Lineage (NCBI taxonomy): Bacteria > Pseudomonadati > Pseudomonadota > Alphaproteobacteria > Hyphomicrobiales > Phyllobacteriaceae > Mesorhizobium > Mesorhizobium sp. M0306. The sequence goes on from NZ_JAMYRY010000038.1 coordinate 44,095, forward strand.
GCCAAGTTCGGGTTTTGCCACAGCAAGCCTCGTCGATGAAAGTTTGGTCCCCTTAACCAGAGTTTACGGCGCTGTCAAAGCGAAAAGCCGGCGTCCCAAAAAGCTTGAATTCGAAGGCCTTCATACCAAGGGGATGACCATTTCGGTCCGCCATGATAGGAGACCGCGCAAACCAGACGAAAATGGCCGGCCGCCGGCGTTTCCCAGGAAAGAACCATGTCGCACACTGCCGCCCCGAAGCAGGCCACCGCCCGCAAATCATCTGGCCTTTCAGGCGCGGCACGGGTGCCGGGCGACAAGTCGATCTCGCACCGCTCGTTCATGTTCGGTGGCCTGGCCTCCGGCGAAACCCGCATCACCGGGCTGCTGGAAGGCGAGGACGTAATGCGTACGGGCGCTGCCATGAAGGCCATGGGCGCTCATATCGAGAAGCATGGCGCTGAGTGGGTGATCCGCGGTACCGGCAACGGCGCGCTGCTGCAGCCGGAAGGCCCGCTCGATTTCGGCAATGCCGGCACGGGCTCACGCCTCACCATGGGCCTGGTCGGCACCTATGACATGGAAACCACCTTCATCGGCGACGCCTCACTGTCGGGCCGGCCGATGGGCCGCGTGCTCGAACCGCTCCGCCAGATGGGCGTGCAGGTGCTGAAGGCGACGCCTGGCGACCGCATGCCGATCACGCTGCACGGGCCCAAGCACGCCGCGCCGATCACCTACCGCGTGCCGATGGCCTCGGCACAAGTCAAGTCGGCGGTGCTGCTGGCCGGGTTGAACACGCCGGGTATTACGACCGTCATCGAGCCGGTGATGACGCGCGACCACACCGAAAAGATGCTCAAGGGGTTCGGCGCCAATCTGTCGGTCGAGACCGACGAGCGCGGCGTGCGCCACATTTTCATCGAAGGCCAGGGCAAGCTCATGGGGCAGACGATCGCGGTGCCTGGCGACCCCTCCTCGGCCGGCTTTCCGCTGGTGGCGGCGCTGATCGTGCCGGGCTCGGACATCACCATCGAAAACGTGCTGATGAACCCGACCCGCACAGGTCTTCTGCTGACGCTGCAGGAAATGGGCGCCCGGATCGACATTCTCGACCGCCGCAATGAAGGCGGCGAAGACGTCGCCGACCTGCGCGTGCGTTACTCCGAGCTGAAAGGCGTCACCGTACCGCCCGAACGGGCGCCGACCATGATCGACGAATATCCGGTGCTTGCCGTGGCGGCCAGCTTCGCCGAGGGCGCAACGCTGATGCTTGGCCTGGAAGAGCTGCGCGTGAAGGAATCCGACCGGCTGTCGGCAGTGGCCGAAGGGCTGAAGCTCAACGGCGTGGACTGCAGCGAAGGCGAGGCCTCGCTTGTCGTGCGCGGAAAACCCGGCGGCAAGGGCCTCGGCCAGCATCCCAACGGACAGGGCACCATCGTCCAGACCCATCTCGACCACCGCATCGCCATGAGCTTTCTGGTGATGGGGCTGGCGACGGAAAAGCCGGTGACCATCGACGACCAGGCGATGATCGCAACGAGCTTTCCGGAATTCATGGGGCTGATGAAGGGGCTCGGTGCGGAGATCGAGTAGCTTGATGGCAATCACTAGCCTTGGGGGTTGGGGCCAAACTGGAACGTCGGCGGGACAGCGCCCTCCTCTGTCCTGCCGGACATCTCCCCCACAAGGAGGCAGATTGGCAGCTTCGGCGCTCCGCTCAATCCTGCGACGTAGACAATTGGCGAAAGCCGCGATGGCCGCCGATCTCCCCCCAAGTGGGGGAGATGTCCGGCAGGACAGAGGGGGGCGCGAAGGATCGCTACGCCAATCTGGATCATTGCGCTTTTCGATTCCGGTGGGCGGCCAATGACCTCAACCTTCACCATTGCCATCGACGGTCCCGCCGGCGCCGGCAAGGGCACTCTTGCCCGGCGGCTGGCCGATCACTACCGGCTGAACCTGCTCGACACCGGCCTTACTTATCGCGCGGTGGCGCATTCGCTGCTCCGGCTCGGCCTGCCGCTCGACAATGTCTCTGCCGCTGAAACCGCGGCTCGTCAGGTCGATCTGGCAAAGCTCGACCGCGCCGTGCTTTCGGCACACGCGATCGGCGAGGCGGCTTCGAAAGTGGCTGTCATCCCGTCGGTCCGGCGCATATTGGTCGACAAGCAGCGTGCCTTCGCAAAAACCCCGCCGGGTGCGGTGCTCGACGGCCGCGACATCGGCACTGTCGTCTGTCCCGATGCCGACGTAAAACTCTATGTCACGGCCAGCGCCGAGGTGCGGGCAAAGCGGCGGCTGGACGAAATCGAGAGCATCGGCGGCACTGCCAATTTCGATGAAATCCTTGCCGATATCGTGCGCCGCGACGAGCGCGACATGGGCCGCATGGACTCGCCCTTGAAGCCGGCCGCCGATGCGCACTTGCTCGACACGTCGGAAATGGCTATAGAGGCCGCGTTTCTGGCAGCTCAGGCGATCATCGACGACGTCCTGGCTAAGAGAAACGAAGCCTGAGCCGGGTTTTCCTGCCGCCGCCGATTGCCGGCGACAAAAGAATTCCCATATTGGGCGTGAACCAGCCTGCCAGCATTCTTCATGCGCCGGAATTGCCGCTCAAGGGCGGCCAGGGGCTTTTTGCCCCGGAACGCCGGCAGGCCAACGCAACGCTAACCCACGGCGCCGCCCCGCGACAGATTGCGGGGCATTCCAGGAGAAACTATGTCAGTTGCAAATCCCACTCGCGACGATTTCGCGAGCCTGCTCGAAGAATCATTTTCCGCCGGCCATTCCGGCGAAGGCCAGGTCGTCAAGGGCATCATCACTGCCATTGAGAAGGACATGGCCATCATCGACGTCGGCCTCAAGGTCGAAGGCCGCGTGCCGCTGAAGGAATTCGGCGTCAAGGGCAAGGACACGACGCTCAAGGTCGGCGACACGGTCGAGGTCTATGTCGAGCGTATCGAGAACGCGCTTGGCGAAGCCATGCTGTCGCGCGAAAAGGCTCGCCGCGAAGAGAGCTGGGTCCGTCTCGAAGAGAAGTTCACCAAGGGCGAACGCGTCGAAGGCGTCATCTTCAACCAGGTCAAGGGCGGCTTCACCGTCGACCTCGACGGTGCGGTGGCTTTCCTGCCGCGCAGCCAGGTCGATATCCGCCCGATCCGCGACGTCTCGCCGCTGATGCACAACCCGCAGCCCTTCGAGATCCTCAAGATGGATCGCCGCCGCGGCAACATCGTGGTGTCGCGCCGCACCGTGCTTGAGGAAAGCCGCGCCGAACAGCGTTCGGAAATCGTGCAGAACCTCGAAGAAGGCCAGGTGGTCGAAGGCGTCGTCAAGAACATCACCGACTATGGTGCGTTCGTCGACCTCGGCGGCATCGACGGCCTGCTGCACGTCACCGACATGGCATGGCGCCGCGTCAACCATCCGACCGAAATCCTCAATATCGGCCAGACGGTCAAGGTGCAGATCATCCGCATCAACCAGGAAACCCACCGCATCTCGCTCGGCATGAAGCAGCTCGAGAGCGATCCGTGGTCCGAGATCGGCACCAAGTTCCCGATCGGCAAGAAGATCAAGGGTACCGTTACCAACATCACCGACTACGGCGCGTTCGTCGAGCTGGAGCCGGGTATCGAAGGCCTCATCCACGTTTCGGAAATGTCGTGGACCAAGAAGAACGTGCATCCTGGCAAGATCCTGTCGACAACGCAGGAAGTCGACGTGGTGGTGCTCGAAGTCGATCCGGCCAAGCGCCGTATCTCGCTCGGCCTCAAGCAGACGCTGGAGAACCCGTGGGAGGCCTTCGCGCGCAGCCATCCGGTCGGCAGCCAGGTCGAGGGCGAGGTCAAGAACAAGACCGAGTTCGGCCTGTTCATCGGCCTCGAAGGCGACGTCGACGGCATGGTCCACCTTTCCGACCTCGACTGGACCCGTCCGGGCGAGCAGGTGATCGAGGAGTACAATCGCGGCGACATGGTCAAGGCGCAGGTGCTCGACGTCGACATCGACAAGGAGCGCATCTCGCTCGGCATCAAGCAGCTGGCCAAGGACACGGTCGGCGAAGCCGCGACGTCAGGCGAACTGCGCAAGAACGCGGTCGTGACCTGCGAGGTTATCGGCGTGAAGGATGGCGGTCTGGAAGTGCGGCTGGTCGACAGCGGCATCGAGACCTTCATCAAGCGCTCCGACCTCAGCCGTGACCGCGACGAGCAGCGCCCCGAGCGCTTCACCGTCGGCCAGAAGGTCGACGCCCGCGTCATCGCCTTCGACAAGAAGACCCGCAAGCTGCAGGTCTCGATCAAGGCGCTGGAAATCGCCGAAGAGAAGGAAGCGGTCGCCCAATACGGTTCGACCGACTCCGGCGCTTCGCTGGGCGACATCCTGGGTGCCGCGCTGAAGAAGCAGGGCAGCTAAGCCAACACCGCGCCTCGCGCGGGTTATAAACGAAATAAAAAGCCCCGCCGGAACGATCCGGCGGGGCTTTTGCTTGTGACCTTTTGCTTGTGACGAGCCGCAGGCTTAGGCCCTGCCGTAAAGTGGCACCAGCGTGCCGCTGATGGCCATGTTGGCCGGCGAGGCAAGATAGGCAATGGCTTCGGCCGCCGCTTCAAGGCTGACCCATCTGCTGAAATCTGCGTTCGGCATGTCAGCCCGGTTGGCCGGTGTGTCGAGCGTCGAGGGCGCCACGGCATTGACGAGGATGCCGTTGCCCTTCAGCTCTTCGGCCATCGCCACGGTCATCGCGGCGACCGCCGCCTTGGCGGCAGCGTAGGCCACCTTGCCGGAGCCGCGCCGCGGATCGAGCCCGGCTCGCGCGGTGACATTGACGATGCGGCCCGACACGGAAGATTCCAGCATCGAGCGTATCGCCGCGCGGCAGCACAGGAAGGTGGTGCGGGCGTTGGTGTCCATCATCTCGGCAAAGGAGGCGGGCTCGATCTTCTCGACCGGCGCGGCGGTGAAGCCGCCGGCAAGATGCACCGATGCCCATAAATCTGGAACGCTGGCATAGAAGGCGTCGACCTTGGCAGGGTCGGCAAGGTCGACATTGTGCGCCAGCCTGACGCGGTCATGCGCCGGAAAGGGAAAATGCGCAGGCGCGGCAGCATGGGCATTGGGCACATGGCAGATCGCGCCCTGCTCCAGCAGTTTCCCTACGACCGCGCCGCCAAGCGCACCGGTGCCGCCGGTCACCACGATATGTCTGCCGTCCAGTGTTTCCGTCATATTCGACCGCTCCGTCATTGCGCGCCGCCGATGCGGAAGGTCGCGCCTTTCGCGCGATCACTCAACCGAAATCTCGATGACGTAAGGTCGTCCAGTCGCCCGCGCGCGCCCAAGCGCGTCCGCCAAGCCGCCAGCGCCGGAAATCCGCTCGGCGGCAATGCCATAGGCTTCGGCCAATTTGCAGAAATCCGGCGGTGCCGGGGAGACGCCGACCGGTTCGACGCCGACGTCGAGCATCGAGGTTTCGATCTCGCGGTAGCCACGATTGTTCCAGACGGTGAAGATCACCGGCGCCGCCGCGTCGAGCGCGGCGCCCAGTTCCGGCAGGGTGAACTGGAAGCCGCCATCGCCGGTGAGGCAAACGACCGGCGCCTCAGGCCTGGCAAGGACGGCACCGATCGCCGCCGGCGGGCCATAGCCGAGCGCGCCGAAGCCGGTGGCGGCGTTGAACCAGCCGCCCGGCCGGTCGTGATCGTAGTAGAGGTTGGCGGCGTAGACCGGCTGGGTCGAATCGCCGACGATGATCGCGCCAGGCAGTGCATCACGGATCGTCTCGACGGCGCGCAATTGCGCCTGCATAGCCGGGCCAATCTCGGCAAAGGCCGCTTGCCGCGTCGCGGCGGCGCGAGCGGCGCCGTCGCCCGATTGCGCCTCGCCCGTGCCGAGTTCGGCATGCAGCGCGTCGAGCGCCGCTCCGCAATCGGCCTGGATCGAAATCCGCGCAGGCCGGCGGGCAAGCTGGTCGGCGCCGATGTCGATGCGGATCAGATTGGCGGGCAGGACAAAACCGCCGTCGCCATAGCCATCATAGTCGGTCGGACCGAATTCGGTGCCGGCGGCAATGACCAGGTCGGCATCGGCCATTAGCGCACGCACCGCCTTCAGGCTGGGGCTGGCCGGCACGCCAAGCGGATGGCGATAGAGCAGGCCGCGCGCATTGGCGGTCTGGACGACCGGCGCTCCCAACCTCTCGGCCAGGCGCTGCAACGGCGCTTCGGCAGCTTTGGCGCCGCCGCCGGCCAGGATAAGCGGCCGGCGGGCAGACGCGCATAGCCTTGCCGCCTCTGCAATCGCCGCCACATCCGGCTCGGGCGGCGCTGAATTCCGCAGCAGCGGCACGATGCCGTTGGCAGGCAGGCTCATGACATCGGTCGGGATCTCGATGTGCACCGGACCCGGACGCGAGGATGAAAACAGCGCAAAGGCACGGGCGAGCACGCCGGGCAGTTCGCCGGCCTCGGTGACACGGTGCGAAAACAGCGCCACCTTCTCCATCATGCCGCGCTGGTCCGGCAGTTCATGCAGATGGCCAAGGCCTTTGCCCAGCGTCGGTGTGGCGTTGACGCCCGAGATTACCAGAATCGGCACCGAATCGGCGCGCGCCTGGCCCATGGCGGTGATGGTGTTAGTCAGCCCCGGCCCGGTGATGACGAAGGCGATGCCCGGCTTGCCGCTGGCGCGCGCATAGCCGTCGGCCATGAAGCCGGCGCCCTGCTCGTGGCGCGGCGTGACGTGACGGATCTTCGACCGCGCCAGCCCGCGGTAGAGCTCGACCGTGTGCACGCCGGGAATGCCGAAGACGGTGTCGACGCCGTGCGCTTCGAGCAAGGTGATGAGCGCTTCGCCGATCGTCGTCATTGTCTTAACACCGGGCGTGTGAGGCAGGTCGGGCCGCCCTCGCAGGCAACGCACAGCGCATCGGCCTCGAATGTCGAGACCGTACAGCCAGCGGCCTGCATGGCAGCCGCCGTCTTCGGAAAACCGGCAACGGCGATAACCTGGCGCGGCGCGGTCGGCAGGACGTTCAGGCTGAGCCCATTCGAGGCGAAGAATTCGTCGGCGTCGCCCTCGACCAGCCGAATGCCACGTTCGCGCAGCATCTGATGGAAGGCGACCGGCAGGAGCGGCGCATAGACCAGCGCCAGATCGTCGGCGAGCGGGCTGATCACCGACATCAGGTGCAGGCAGGCCTCCTCGCCCTGCCAGAGCGGCAGGTCGAAGCCGTAGACCTGGATGCCCTTGGGTGAAAGCAGGTTGGAGAGCTGCTGGATGCCGTGCTGATTGGTGCGCACGCCGCGGCCAACGGCCAGCGTGTTTGCATCCACCCACACGCAGTCGCCGCCCTCGACCTGGCCGGGAGCCTCGATACGGCCGAGGACGGGGATGCCCATGCGCCCGTAGGCTGCCTCGTGCAGGCCGGGCTCGGGCCGGCGCAGCGCCTTGCCCATGGCAAGGATGACCGCGCCATGATCGGTCATCAGCGAGGGATCGTGGGTAAAGACAGAATCGGCAAGCCCGTCATCGGCGTCGCTCAGCCATTCGATCTCGGCGCCTGAGGCCGAAATCAGCCTGGCCAACGCTTCGTGCTGGGCCGCCGCCTTTTGCGGATCGAAGCCCGGGCCATAGTGCCAATCCAGTGCTTTGGCTCGATGCATGGCGCTGGCGGCGGAGCGCATCAGCACACGCTGCAGCGGCCCGGCCATCGACTGAGACCCGTATGCTTTGCCCACTAAATTCTCCTGAAACGCGCCCGCCCTGCCAATAGCCACTCGGCTGGCCGTGATCAATGGTCCAAAAACTGCGGTTGACGGAGGCAAGCGGAACGGTCCATCTTGAGAATCGGAACGCTGTCCAGTGACGGGTAATGGGTAAAAAATTCCAGCAAGGACTGCCTCGGCTGCTCCGCGGGGCACCGCGACGATGACAGCGCCGGCCACCGCCCTGAAGCATACGGCGCAGAACGGCGCTGCCGAAGCCATCCACGTCGAGAACCTGCACAAGAATTTCGGCAAACTGCATGTATTGAAGGGCGTTTCGCTGTCGGCGCGCGATGGCGAGGTGATCGCCATCATCGGCGGCAGCGGCTCGGGCAAGTCGACGCTGCTGCGCTGCATCAACTGCCTGGAGAACCCGACCAGCGGCATCATCCGGGTCAATGGCGAAGAGATAAAGCTGAAGGCCGACAGCTACGGCCACACCGTGCCCGCCGACCGCAAGCAGATCGAACGCATCCGCTCCAAACTCGGCATGGTCTTCCAGAACTTCAATCTGTGGAGTCACATGACGTTGATCGAGAACGTCATCGAGGTTCCCGTGCATGTGCTCGGCGTCAAGCGCGATGTGGCGATCGGCGAGGCGGAGAAATTGCTCGCCCGCGTCGGCCTGGCCGAAAAACGCGACGTCTATCCCGCCTATCTGTCGGGCGGCCAACAGCAGCGCGCCGCGATCGCCAGGGCGCTGGCCATCAATCCGCGCGTCATGCTGTTCGATGAGCCGACCTCGGCGCTCGACCCGGAGCTGGTCGGCGAGGTGCTGAAGGTGATCGGCGACCTGGCGCGCGAAGGCCGCACCATGGTGCTGGTCACCCATGAGATGAAGTTTGCCCGCGAGGTCGCGACGCATGTCGTCTACCTCCATAACGGGCTGGTCGAGGAAGAAGGGCCGCCGGAACAGATCTTCGGCGCACCCAAATCCGAAAGGCTGAAGCAGTTTCTGCGCAATGTTGGATGACTTGCGAGAAAAGCAGACGGGAACGTCAAAACCAAAAAACGGGAGAACTGAAAAAATGAAACCTTTTCTCAAAACGGCGCTCGCGGCCACGCTGATCGCATTGTCGAGCGCATTTTCGGCAAGCGCCGAACAGATCAAGGTGGGTTTTTCGCCTGAAGCCTATCCGCCGTTTTACTCGCAGGATGCTTCCGGCAAGTGGGGTGGCTGGGAAGTCGACATCGTCAATGCCATCTGCGGCGAAGCCAAGCTGGATTGCGTATTGACGCCAGTCCCATGGGACGGCCTCATCCCGGCACTTAAGACCAAGAAGATCGATGCGATCATGAATTCGATGTCCATTACCGACGAACGCAAGAAGGAAATCGACTTCTCCGACAAATATTACAACACGCCGACAGCGGTGATCGGCGCCAAGGATCAGAAATTCGATGCGACACCTGAGGGGCTGAAAGCCAAGATAGTCGGCGTTCAGGCATCCACGGTGCACGCCGCCTACGCCAAGAAGCACTTCACCGACGCCGCCGAAATCAAGGAATACCAGACGCAGGACGAGGCAAATCAGGATCTCGGCGCCGGCCGAATCGATGCCACGCAGGCCGATTCGATCGCGCTCGACGCGTTTTTGAAATCGGACCAAGGCAAAGCGTGCTGCGACCTCAAGGGTTATGTCGCGCCCGACCTTGAAGTGCTCGGGCCTGGCGTGGGCGCCGGCATGCGCCAAGGCGACACGGAACTAAAGGACAAGATCAATGCCGCCATCAAGGCCATTCGGGCCAATGGCAAATATGCCGAAATCACCAAGAAGTACTTCGACTTCGACATCTACGGCGGCGAATCACAGTCCAACTGACGGCAACGGCATCAAGCCGGCATGCCTAGCCGCCGTCGTCGCGGTGGGCATGTCCGGCGTGACGCATCATTGGCGCCTCAACCCGCAAGTCCAGGGGACATAAGCTGAGCGACGTTCTCGCCACCATGTTCGGAGCCAGTTCGCTGGAATTGCTGTCCTTCGAACCGCCGAACGGCAGGGGTCTCAGCCTTCTGCATGGGCTGACAAACTCCGTCGGAATTGCTTTCGGTTCCTTTGGGGTTGGTCTTTTGATCGGCGTAGGCGGCGCCTATGGCAAGCTCTATGGCGGGCCGGTGGTCCGTGACCTGCTGGAAGTTTACACCACAGTGGTCCGCGCAGTGCCCGAGCTGGTGCTGATCCTGCTGCTTTATTTCGCTGGTACCGACCTCATCAACCAGTTGCTTACCGCGCTCGGCTATGCCGCGATCGACATCAACGGGGTTGTCGCCGGCATAGGCGTGCTCGGGGTCGTGCAGGGCGCCTACTCCACCGAAGTCTTGCGCGGCGCGATCCGCGCCATTCCGCAGGGCCAGATCGAAGCCGCGCGGGCGTATGGAATGCCTCCCGGCCTGCTTCTCAGGCGCATAACGCTGCCGGCGATGCTGCCCTTCGCCATTCCGGGGCTGGCAAATCTGTGGCTGATCGCCACCAAGGACACCGCGCTTCTCGCGATCGTCGGCGTTAATGAACTGACCCAAACCACACGGACGGCCGCCGGCGCGACGAAGGCTTATTTCACCTTCTTCATGGCGGCGGGCGCGCTCTATCTCGCTCTGACCCTCGTCTCCAACGTCGTTATCGGGCGCGTTGAGCGCTGGGCGCGACGCGGCATGCCGTCGATAGCTGGATCGCACTGATGGCGGCCGAAATTCCAGTCATTGACGCCGCCGCACGGGCCTCGCTCTGGATGCGGCCGCACCGCATAGCGCTGATCTTGATCGCGCTGGTTGTCGTACTGGCATCGATTTTTCTCATGCGCTGGGATTGGCTACCCACCTATCTGCCGCTGGCTTTGCAAGGCATATGGCGAACCATCTGGCTGCTTGTGGTAACGTCGGCGCTGGGCATCGCGCTCGCCATTCCCCTCGGCCTTGCGCAGGTGATCGGCCCGCCGATTTTGAGCGTGCCGGCCAAGGTGTTCTGCACGATTATTCGCGGCACGCCGCTGCTGCTCCAGCTGTGGCTGCTCTACTACGGACTGGGCTCGCTGTTTCCGCAATTTCCCTGGATACGCGAGTCGTCCCTCTGGCCCATTCTAAGGCAGGCATGGCCCTACGCCGTTCTTTCTCTGACGATCTCG
>NZ_JAMYRY010000039.1:0-45288 GCF_040321655.1 Mesorhizobium sp. M0306
CGTCTCGCCTATAAATAGCCCTGATCCGGTTTTTTGCGATGGCCTCTCCGCTGTGCTTAAAAATCCGTTTTGACTCCCCCCGCCGTCCCTGTCCCGTGGGGGCTGGGGCTCGACTTCATCACAGGGTTGATTCGTCCACTTCATGTTGGACGACCCGGACGCGCAGAAAAAAGCGCCTGCGGCGGGTCCTTTGTTAACCACCATGATGCGGGACCACAGCGACAGGGCGTGCCGGAGACGGTCAATCCGGCCGGCGATGTCGTCGCCGGCGGCGACGGTCTCATTCAGGATCAGCATCGACCAAAGAGCGAGGCCACTGCCGTTATGCTCGAGATCTGGGGACGGCGGCTTGGCGATCGCCGTCTACTCGGCGTTTCTCGAACTCACTGCATGCAAGACCGTGACGAAGCCCTTCACATTGCGGGTCGGGACATAGCTGGCTTCTTGGCGCGCTACCACCGCTAGAGATGCAGACTTCGCCCGACAGCTCCTGCTGGAGCGCGGCTTGGATCTGATGGCAGAATTCTTGCGGAGACGCGGACAAGTGGGGAGCACTCCAACCCTACACACGCGTCACTGGCTATCAGTGTTGACCGTATAATCTTCGGAATGGCAATGGCATATTTTACAAAGCACGACCGCAATCAAATTATATACCGCAGCTGGGAAGAGCCGGAACAGTCAAGCGCAAGGATGAGAATTTTGGTCCTCAAGCTTGATCATGTCGGCGACTTTTGGATGTCTCTAGGGCCCCTAAAGGACCTTCGTCAGCGTTTTGCGCATGCCCACATTACGCTGGTGGTGGGAAGCTGGAACATCGCTACTGCAAAACAGTTCGACCTCGCCGACGATCACATTGCTTTTGACTTTTTTCCTCGCAACCCAAAAGTCAAAACGCGCAAAAAAGCCGCCGACATAAGGCCGCTGCTGACCGGCGAGTTTGATCTTGCCATTGATATGCGTGTTCCGGAAGAAACAAGGCCCATCTTGCTTGAAGTCCCCGCCAGGCACCGTGCGGCGATAGTTGATCCGTACAGCATGCATCAGATCGATATTGCGATAGCGCCATTCAATCTGAAACTGCGCAGAACCATCCTCTACAAGCTGGTCCAAAAAATAGGGCTTGCTAACAAAATCCCTCGTAGATGGCTTGATTGGTTCATTGACCGCAAGCAGGTGCGTCTCCAGCATGTGTCAGAAATCCTCCTCTTTCTGGTCGCAAAGGCAGCTGCCTATTTCGAAAGCGGAGCGGGTCACCCACAGAATTCGACTACAGGCAATGCCCCGATTGTCGTGGCTCCGTTCTCCAATTCCAGCCTGCGAGATTGGCCGATTGAAAGTTTTGGCAAAGTTGTCGCTGCTCTTTCGACCCGTGGTGAGGTGGTCCTCGTTGCCCGTGGCGAATGCCTGGAAGCGCTTGAGGAGGTTGCGAAGATAGCTCGGGATCGTGGAGCCGCGAACATTCGGACGGCTGTCGACTTGTCGGAATTGGAATTCAATTATCTCGTGAATTCGGCCGCGCTCGTCGTTTCGAACAATTCAGGCACCGGGCATGTCGCTGCCCAGCTTGGCCGCCCTACTATCGGCATTTTCACGGCGTCACATCTACCGGAGATTTGGGGGTTTCGAGGTCCCCTGGTCAGCATGCTTATGAGTGTTATTGAATGTCGCGGGTGTGGTCTGGACCAAGTGCGGCATTGTCCGGTCAAAGTCCGATGCAAGTTCGACATCACGCCGGATCTCGTGATTGCCGAGGTAAACGCCTTGATGAATCATTGTAAGGGTACGGCACAAGCTTAGTGGCTCGCGGTCACCATAACCGCGATTGCCCGGATCTTGGTCGCTGATTCAATCGCTCCAAACATCTAAAGGCCGAAATTCAGAATTGAATCGACTTGGTCGAAGGACCGCAGTGGCGATGTCACCCCCTGGGCCGGGCGACCATTTCGTTTTCGTTCGCATGCCCGTCCATAGCGACAGCGCCACTAACAGCAGATGAACCACACAAAGTGAGGGAGACCCCAATTAAGTGCCAAGCGACAGCTGGCCCAAGGCGCCTGGCTGAAGGCGCATGAAAACCTCGTCATCACCGGGCAGACCGGCACCGGAAAGACTTGGCTGGCCTGCGCCTTCGGACGTCAGGCCGCCCGGCTCGAATGATTCCGTGCTCAACCTGCGCATGCCGCGTCTGTTCGAAGATCTCGCCCTGGCGCGTCGCGACGGCCGCTTTCCCCGTCTCATCGACAAGCTGGCTCGGGTGCAACTGCTCATCCTTGACGGCTGGGGCACCCACAGCCTGACCGACCAGCAGCGTCTCGATCTGCTGGAAATCTTCGAGGAACGCTATCGCCGGAAATCAACGCTGATCACCGCCCAACTGCCGATCGCCCAGTGGCACGCCATGATCGGCGAGCATGAGAAAGCAAAAAACACCGCCGCCCTTGACCGGCGCCGAAAACGGCGAAATCAATCGCAAATGACTTCAACCAGGCAACCGAGCGCCGACCCCATCCTGCTGTCCGCGAATTAGTGAAACTGCTGTCCCCGATTTAGCGGAACGACTGTCTCGTTTTTGCGAAATACGCACGTCCGACGCAGCTTGCGTTGACAGAGGCGGTTTTACGCGCAATAGCACTTCCGCTCGGCCTATTTTTGTGGAGTTCAATTGTGGTTCGGCCAAGGGCGCTGGGCGCCGGACCGGCCCCGTGTAAAGAGAGAGAGACCCTGCATGGAAGAATTCTTACCGCGCATCGCCACTGGTGCCGGCATCGGCCCGGCTCTCGCAGAGAAGGCCGTTGGGTTAATGCTGGGTTTCCTGCAAAGCCACGCGGCCGACGGTCCCGTTGCCCGCATGATCGAGGCCATTCCGGGAGCTTCGGAATTAGTAGCGAAGTATCATGGCGACGACCCAGAGGGTGGCGGCCTTATGGGGCTCGGCCAGCAATTGATGAGTGAGGGTCTCAGCATGGCAAAGATCGCCGGCCTCGCCAACGAGACGATCGCCTTCACCAAGGAACGTGTCGGCGACGAACTCGTGGACGAGGTCCTCAATTCAGTTCCTGGCCTTCCCCAGTTCGTCTAATCAGCGGCAGCCGGGGGCGCATGACCTCGTGCGCCCGTACCGGCCGTTCTGCGCAGTAGGCATTCTCCGCCGAGCTTTCCGTACCGATCTCGCCAGACCACCAACCGCCGGGCACGCGAAGCGAGCGTTGGAGTACTTCATTCGTCTATTCCAAAATCGACCTCAGGCGAATCGATGTGTATAATTTCTGGCGGTAAGGGTTTATCCTGAACGCTTTCGATGAAGCCCGCGAGATAAGCAAACGTATTGTATTTCTCGAGGACCAACCGCTTCGCCTCTCGTATTGCGCCGCGACGCTCCTTCCAGAGGTCCGAGTTGATGATTTCTTGAATTTTTTGGATTACGTTCTTGTCCTCTGGGTCAATCAGAACCATTGAGTCCGAAGGGAAGAACCTCGTGATTGCCGGGCTGCCGTAATAGATCGGCATTGTTTCAGCAACGAAGCAGTCCATAAGCTTCTCTGTAAAATAGTAATCAGCACGAGTATTCTCGAAAGCTATACTGTAACGGTAAGGTGCGAGTGCGTTCCATTTATCTCCAATCAGCCGAAAACCTCGGCCGAACAGGTCAAAATCGAGCTCCTCTCTCAGCCGTTCCAGAAACGCCAGCCGATATCGATGCCCTTTAAGCAGGGCGATGTTACTGGTAATCCATGAGAGCCGAAGCGGCTTGTCCACGACTTCGCTGACCAGAAGTTGGTCATATGTCTTGTTTACAGACCAAGACCGAGTGATAGGTGGAGCCAAAACGAATCGGCGCCCTGCATTCTGCCGAGCAGCCAGCTCTGCGTCAGACGTCAGGACGATAGTATTTTTCCCCTGCCCTTCATGAAATGCGCGATGAGCTTTCGTCGGCGGTTCGCCGATTGCAAAAATTGTCCTGTTTGGGCTCGCCTCGATATCAACAGGGAGCCCAAAAAGAGAAGCAGAGTTAAAGACGATATGCCAATCGGGCACGAAGGATGTCGTGCGTACAAAAGCGACATTGTTCCAGATTCCACTGCCCTTTGGAGTGAGATGGTGGATTGCATCATCCAAAACGCCCCAAGAATCCAGACATGTAGCAACAATGGGCGCCGGACGTTCCGTCAACAATTTGGCCAACAAAGCAGTTCCACCCCATTCACTTCCGTTGGACCGGGAGCAACTTGTGCATCGGGCGCAACACCTCTCTGCGCCTGAAATAGCTCGCGATCCTGATCGATATCAAACACACGATTCTGTGCGACTTCGCGCCATTCGACAACTCATCTCTAAGACCGCGGGAATCCCTTCACTCGTGAAGGTACTCAATCGCCATTCCGGATTGCGGTAACATTGGGCAGCATAAACCTGCCGGGACCCGCCGTCGAGGCAATTGTCGCTTTGCACTTAACCAGGTTCTTCCTCACTTTGTGTGGTGATCAGGCCGGTTGAGTGGCAGCATGCGTGCCCTAAGGAGTTCGGAGCCCGCTCTGCCGTACATCGCACGCTTGATCGTCTTCAGGCGGTTGATCTGCCCTTCCGCCTGGCCGTTGCTCCACCGTAATTCAATGGCATTGCGAACGGCGTCAACGTCACGGCGTAGGACCCGAGCGAAACGCGTGATGGCGACGAGCCCGGAGTTGACGGCATCCTCGATCCAAGTGTCGAGCTTGTCCAATTCACAGGCCCCGCAAATGCCGCGGAAGCGCATGGCAAGCCTGCGCATCGTGGCAAACTCATGTGATCCTTGCTTCAGGACGTCGACCTTTCTCGCCTGGTTGATCGTCAGCATACCCCGGGCCTTCATGCAGAGGGCCGCGGCGACTACCGGCGAGATCACATGGCCGGTCGCCGGATCCTGGATGGGGACAGCATCGCGGGCTGGTTGATGGCGTATGATCGAAGCAGGCGACGCACTGTCCTCGCCCGTCCTCTCGGCGCGGCGCCAGCTTGGGAGAAGCCGCTCCAGATTCGAGAAACTGCCCGTGTAGCCGCGCTGTTTGATATCGTGGAACAGGTGTCGTCCGCAGCGATTGCCGTCTCTCCAGGACTGGCTAAGAAACGCCTCGAAATATAAGGGTGACGTCGGCTCGACGCGGCCCTGCGTCGGTCGGGTGGCGTGTCGAAATTCAGCCATTTGGCGATGCTGCGCCGGCCGTAGCCGGTACGACGGGCGATCTCGGAACAGGACAGCCCTTTCCTTGCGCAAGGCGTGAACCATTTCGAACACCGTCTGCCGCGATCTGTCGATGAGCGTGGCGCACCCGGCGCCGATGCGTTGCGTCAACGTGCGGATCATCCTGCATCAGATCGACTTGCGCGCTCCCGATACCCTTATCGGGCAGCAATGCAGGCCCCGTGGCGCGGCCCGAAAGGCTCATCTGCTCCTCGATTGCGACCCGCAGATTCTACATGAGATGGAAACGATCAGCCACCTGGCGCGCTTGCGGTGCACCCTCGCGAACAGCTTGCGCATAGAGCCCGCATCGGTCTCGGCTCACGATCTCGACGGAAGGGTGCCGCTCTAGCCATTGCGACGCACTCGCCACGCTTCTGTCATCCAGGATGTCGACAACCGAATGGCGCTCCAGGTCCACGATCATCGTGCCGTAGCGCCATGATCGCCGCCAGCTCCAGTCATCGATGCCAACGACCCGAATGGTGGAGTTGCTGTGAGCGACCGCGGCATCTCGCTTCAGCTGCCACAGGATAGTGTCGTCGCAGACCGGCATGCCGAGCCGTCGCATCAAGCGCTCGCCGGGACGGCCGCCGGTGCTATGGCCGAGCAGACCGACAATCTCCGCGACCCTCCAAGGGGAAGCAATCGTCGGCAGACGGTCGGTGAATGTTTGTCGTTCACATTTCTGATGGGCGCACCGCCAGCGGCTCAACCGAGGCTTCACCGTCACGGTCTTGCCCTGGACCGGCAGATTCTGAAGGCTGCGGTTGGACCAGCCATGCCGACTTCGGGTCCGTCGTCCGCAATCTGGGCAAAATGCCGAACGCCGGTCCGGCAGCGGAAACAAGCCAACTGTCATCATCAGTGAGCGCGACACCCCGTATTTTAGCCCCTGGGCCGGGGGACCATTTTGTTTTCGTTCGCATGCCCGCACATAGCGGCATCCCTCGCCAACGGCGAATGAACCACACAAAGTGAGGCAGAGCCCCATTAACTGCCAAGCGACACGATCCTTGGCTGCGTACCCGTCCTCGACGATTCCCTCGGAGCATCATTCCTGGCTAGTCCTTTTACCCGGCCATACGCGATCAGCCACTCACGGCCCGGACGAAATGCGCAAAGCTGGCCGCCGCACGTCACAATGCGCAGCGCCTTATTTGGACGATGCTGATATTTTTTCTTCAACGATTGGTCTCAATGCGAAAGGGCTAGGCCGATCGTTGCCTGGCCGAGCGCCAGACCGCCGTCGTTTGCGGGAATGCTTACGTGCGCCAGCCCCTCCAATCCTGCGACTGTGAGCTCGGCAAGTACGCCTTTGAGCAGCAGCCGATTCTGGAAAGCGCCACCGGACAGTGCGACCGTGCCGACGCCGTTTTCGTTAGTGAGTCCGATGGCCTTCCGCGAGATGATCTCTATCAGCGTCCTGTGGAAGCGCGCAGCAATCAGCCCGGTTTCGGCGCCCAAAGCCTGATCACAAAGAAGCGCTTCCCACAGACCTTTCCAGGAGATAACCGGTCCCTTCCGCGAGGTTGCTGGCCAAGCCTCGGCCGCATCCATGAACGGGCTGGCGAGCGCCTCCATCTCCATGCCGGCTTGCCCCTCGTAGCTCTGGCGCTCCAAACAGATGCCGAGGACTGCCGCGCAGGCATCGAAAAGCCGCCCCGCCGAGGAGGCAAGCGGAGCATTGACGCCCCTCTCGATCATCCGGTCCAGCACCCGAAGCGGCTTTTCGGCCAAGGCGGGGACGAAGGGCCGATCGGCAGGAAGCTTGGCCAGGAAATCCGGACCGAAAGCCGCCCGCAGATGCGCATAGGCATTGCGCCACGGCTCGAGGCTGGCCTTGTCGCCGCCGGGCATGGCGACCGGCTCGAAGTATGCCAGCCTCCGGAACCCTCGATAGCCGCCGAGCAGGAACTCGCCGCCCCAGATCGTGCCGTCATCGCCGTATCCGAGACCGTCGAGGATAATGCCCAGCACCGGCGGTGCGTCGATTGCGCGGCCGTGCTGGGCAAGGCACGAGGCGAGATGCGCGTGATGGTGCTGGACCTGCACAAACCTCGCCCCGGTCTCACGGGCAAGCTCCATGGCAAGCTGGGTCGAACGGTAGCCCGGATTCCGGTCGGCCACAATGAGGTCCGGCTTCGTGTCGAACAGGCTTCGATACAGCCCCAACGCCTGCCTCCACGCGTTCTGGTTCTTCAGCTCGTCGAGGTCGCCGAGATGCTGCGACAGCAGCGCGTTGCCGTCGCCCGCCAGGCAGAACGCGGCCTTTAGGTCGCCGCCCGCAGCCAGCGCCCTGACCGGGCCATCGAAGCCCGCCGGCAGCGCCAGCGGCTCCGGCGCGAAGCCGCGCGCGCGCCGCAACACCGAAATGCCGTGCCCGTCGAATCGCACCACGCTGTCGTCGAGCCGGTTGACAATCTCGCGGTCGTGCATCAGCCAGAAGTCGGCGATCCCGGCAAGCTCCTGCCGCGCCTCGTCATTGTCCGTGCATTGCGGCTCGCCCGAGCGATTGCCGGAGGTCATCACCACCGGACCGTCCAGCGCCCGCAGCAAGAGATGATGCAACGGCGTGTAGGGCAGCATGAAACCGAGCCGCTCGTGCTGCGGCGCCACGCCCGCCGCAACGCCGCAGCTGTCACGGCGCTTCACCAGCACGATCGGCGCCGCTCGGGCGGCAAGCGCCACGCGCTCCTCGCCCGACAGCTCCGCGAATTCGGCAAGCTGCTCCAAGTCGCGCGCCATCAGCGCGAACGGCTTACCGTCGCGCTTCTTGCGGGCGCGCAGCTGCGCCACCGCCGCTTCGTCCGTCGCGTCGCAGGCGAGGTGGAACCCGCCGATGCCCTTGATCGCGACGATCCGCCCTTCCCCGATCAGCGCCGCCGCCTCGCGGATCACCGCCTGCGGGCCGCCGCCGACCACGACGTGGTCTGGACCTTCCAACCAGACGCGCGGGCCGCAGGCCGGGCAGGCGATCGGCTGGGCGTGATAGCGGCGGTCGGCCGGATTTTCATACTCGGCCCGGCATTCCTCGCAGGTCGAAAATCGTGCCATAGCGGTCGAGCGGCGGTCATAGGGGATAGCCTTGACGATTGACAGACGCGGCCCGCAATGCGTGCAATTGGCGAACGGGTAGAAATAGCGCCGGTCCTTGGGGTCGAGCACTTCCGCAAGACATTCCAGGCAGCAGGCGGCATCGGGCACGATGCCGGTCTTCACCCGCCCGCCCGCGCTCGCCGCTATGGCGAAGCCGCCCGCCGGCCGCGGCCCCTCAAGCGTCGCCGTCTCGATCCCGTCGATCCGCGCCAACGGCGGGCATTGCGCCTTTAGCCTGTCCACGAAGGTCTCGAACTCGGCATCGCTGCACCACAGCGCGATCTCCACGCCTGCAGCATCGTTGCGGACGTGACCCGATAGCCCCATAGCGGTCGCGATGCGCCACACTGTCGGCCGGAAGCCGACGCCTTGCACCAGCCCCGTCACCCGGACCAGGCGTCCCTCCACTGCGGGCTCGGCGAGCGGCGGGCCCATCAGCGCACCGTGCACACTATGCACGGGTCCAACGACCGCACGATGTGCTGGACTGCAACCGGCTCGGTCTCGCCGAGCCGCACCGGCGCACCTTCGAGCGCCAGCTCCAGCGGGCCACGATTGCCGGCCCAGTCGCGTGGCGAAAAGTTCTGTAATGCGTAGAGCAGGTCGATCTGCGCGTGGTGGCGGCGACGAACCGCGATCTGGAGAAAGAGCTGCACCCCGTTCTTCAGCGTGAGCGTGAGGTTTTCCGGATGACAGAGCTTGGTGATGTACTGGTAGATGCCGGCCTCGTTGATGCCGTCGATGGTGTCATGCGCGTCGGTGTAGCCCGAGATGATCATGCGCACGATGTCCGGCCAGCGGGTGCGCGCCTGCTTCAGGAACTCGGTGCGGCAGGTGCCGGCTATGCGCTGGTCACACAGGATGATCTGGATCCATTCCATCTCCAGGATCGAGCTGGCGGCCTTGGTGTCGCTGGCTACGTGGACATCGAAATCCTCGCTCAGGACGCGCCGTTGCGCCTCCAGCGAGCGGATTTCGTCGTCGACGATCAATATGCCCGGCAGGTCGCTCACGATGCCTTTTTCCTTCCCTCCCGGCCGGCCTGCCAGGCGACGTCGCGGTGGCGGGCGATCGTCACTGGGGTGCGCGACTTCGGCACCTTGTGCACGAAATTATGCCGCGCGACGTGGTAGCTTGGGTCGAAGCCATAGAAATTGCGGCGCATCCGCGAAAGCTCCTCCTCGCGATAGGCGCAAAGCGGCTTGGCCGCCTCGTCGGCTGCGCGCCGGGCTTGTTTTTCGGCGAGCAACCCCGGAAACTCTTCGCTCCCGGCCAGCGCGGCAGCCGACGCCCTCACTTGCGCCGTGAACAGCTCGCTTGCCCCCGCGAACACCCGGTTGGCCAGATTCAGATTCAGCGCCTCCTTCGCGCCCATCGGCAGGCGCGCTGCCGCGATCCGGCGGGCATTCTCAGTCCCGCAGCAGCTCGGCAGGAGATAGGTCCAGAACTCCGAGCCGTAGAGATTGCCCATGTCCTTGTAATGCGGGTTGAGGATGACGCTCGAGCGCATCCAGAGCTGGTCGGTGCTGCGGGCGAGAAACACGCCGCCCGCTGCCGCATTTCCGGCAAGCGCTGCTACGGTGATGTGGCTTGTCGTGCGGATGATCGCATCGGCGAGGTCGTCGATGGCATTGATGTTGACCCAGGAATCGTCGGCCGCGCTGTCGGCCGCCTCGATCCGGTTGAGGTCGAGCCCGTTGGACCAGAACTGCGGCCCTCCGCACAGCACGATCGCCCTGGTCGGACGCTCCGTCGCTTTTGTATAAGCGTCCAAAAGTCTTCGACAGGCGTCCTTTCCCATTGCACCGTTATAGAAGGGGAAGTGCAGATAGCCGACCGCAGCTTCTTCTTCGTAGATGATGTCCTGATAACCGCCCGGTGAATTGAGCGGGATCTCCGGCAGGTCTGCAACTTCCTTCGCGAAGACCATGGTCGCCGGCAGCTTGAACGGGTGTGGCGAATTGGGATGCCGGACATGGCCGATCCACAACGCGCCGTCGACGGTGACGATGGCGATCGCCGGCCCGCTTCTGGCGGCGACCACTCGCGGCTCGGGGAGCGATATCTTGCCCCGTTCACCCCGCGCGAGAGGCAAGTCACCCCCTGGTTCACGTGCGTCTCGCGCGTCGAAAAGGAAGACCGTTTCGCCGAAAAGTTCGTCCCGCACGCCGGGCGCGCCGTCGGCTGCTGCGATATTCTTCAGCACCGTTTCGGTCGTGTCGGCAGCCCAATCGATCCGCCGGTCCGCCTGTTTGATCGCGTCCCGCCACCGGCCCAGCGGCGCTACAGATTGTTCTTCCAGGGCAATCGGCTTTTCGCCCTGCTCGAACCGCGCGATCGCTTCGAGCACCGCCGTCACCGCCGCGTCCGTCACCTCGTTGCTGTAGAGGCTCGATTTCGTCGCCTTTCGCATCGCGAAGGTGGCGCTCGCCCAGACCGGCCCCGCATCCATTTCGGCCGCCGCTTCCAGCACCGTGACACCCCACTGCGTCGCCCCGTCCACCATCGCCCAGTCCAGCGCGGAGGGGCCGCGGTCGCCGACGATGCCTGGGTGAACGATCATACAGCATCGATTTTCATAGACTTCTTTCGGGATTGCCCGCTTCAGAAAGGGGGCAATAACGAGGTCCGGCCGAAACAAATCTACCGCCTCCATGGTCCGCTCGTCGTTGACGTCCATCTCGACCGAGACCTCGTGTGCGTGCTCGCCAAGCGCCACGAAAATCCTCTGACTCAAGGCGTTGAAGGCGGTGACGAGAAGCAGAATGCGCATCTTCAGCAGATCCTCGGGAGCTGTTCCCCGGCGATCCAGTCGACCACGCGCATACCGCCAAGTCTCGTTTTCATCCGCACCAGCGCATGCTGGTCTGTGACGACTTCGCCAATGATTGCGGCATCCCGGCCCATGGGATGAGCGCGTATCTCGGCGAGCAAAGTCTCCGCGTCTTGCGCCACGCAGATGGCGATCAGCTTGCCTTCGTTGGCAACATTCAGCGGGTCGAGGCCGAGCAGTTCGCACGCCGCCGCGACCTCCGGCTTCACCGGAACCGCCGCTTCCCGGATTACCATTCCGACCTTGGACTGCTGCGCGATTTCGTTCAGCGTCGCCGACAGTCCGCCGCGCGTGGGGTCACGCAACACCCGGATACCAGGAACGGAGCCAAGCATCGCCGCCACCAGATCGTGCAGAGCTTGGCTGTCGGAGATAATTTCCGTTTCAAAATCAAGGTGTTCGCGCTTCGACAGGATTGCGACTCCGTGGTCGCCCATGGTGCCGGAGACAAGGATTGCATCGCCCGGCCGGGCATTGCTTCCGGAGATGTCTGTGCCGTCCGCCAGCACGCCAACAGCGGTCGCGGAGATGAAAACGCCGTCGCCTTTGCCCTTCTCCACCACCTTGGTGTCGCCCGTAACCACGGGTACGCCTGCTTCCCGGGCGGCAAAAGCCATTGAAACAACTATTCTTTCCAGTTCGGCCAACGGAAAACCTTCCTCCAGGATGAAGGACGCGGACAACCAGAGCGGCCGCGCGCCCATCATGGCGACGTCGTTAATCGTGCCGTGGACCGCCAGTGCTCCGATATCCCCGCCCGGAAAGAACAGAGGCGAGATGACATGCGCGTCCGTTGCCATCACCAGGCGTCCGCAGACGGTGCCGAGCAGGGCCGCGTCGTTAGCCTGGGCCAGGAACTCGTTGGCCAGATGTCTTTGAAAAATATCCCGAATCAGCTCGGCCATCGCGCGGCCGCCCGCGCCATGCGTCATGTCCACCGCGCCGCGGACCGACGAGGTGGTGACGGCTAGGCTGGGATCGTTCGCGCTCATTATTCCGCCGCCTCCAACAGCTTCGGCTCGCGGAAACGGCCATAGGTCCAGTAGGCCGCGCAGGCGCCTTCGGAGGAGACCATGCATGAGCCAATCGGGTTCTGCGGCGTGCACACGGTGCCGAACAGCTTGCAGTCGGTCGGCTTCTTCACCCCGCGCAGGATCGAAGGGCATTCGCAGGACTTCACCTGGCGCGAAGCCTTGACCGACAGCTCGAAACGCTTCTCGGCGTCGAAATCGGCATAAGCGTCGCGGATGCGCAGGGCGCTGTAGGGCACGGTGCCGAGGCCGCGCCAGTCAAAGGTCTTGCGCAGCTCGAAGACCTCGCTCACCAGTGCCTGCGCCTTGAGGTTGCCCTCCTCGGTCACGACGCGGGTATATTCGTTCTCGACCTCGTGCCGGTCTTCATTGACCTGCCGGATCAGCATCAGGATGGACTGCATGACGTCCAGCGGTTCGAAGCCGGCGATGACAACCGGCTTCTGGAATTCCTCGGCAAAGAATTCATATGGCTGCGAGCCGATCACGGAGGAGACGTGCGAAGGTCCCAGAAACCCGTCAATCTTGACGATGCCCAGTTCCCGCACTTCCGGCGATTCAAGAATGTGAGAGATCGCGGCCGGCGTGAGCACATGGTTGCAGAACACGCTGAAATTCTTGAACCCCTCGGCTTGCGCCGTCTTGATCGCGACGGCCGTCGGCGGCGTCGTGGTTTCGAAACCGATGGCGAAGAAGACGACTTGCCGCTCGGGGTTTTCACGCGCGATCTTTAGGGCATCGAGCGTTGAGTAGACCATGCGGACATCCGCTCCGTCCGCCTTGGCGCGGATCAGGCTGCGTTGCTTGGTGCCCGGCACGCGCATCATGTCGCCGTAGGTGCAAAGGATGACCCCGTGCCGCTCGGCGAGCTCCACCGCATCGTCGAGGCGAGAGATGGGAAGCACGCAAACGGGGCATCCGGGTCCGTGCACGAAATGCACGTTCTGCGGCATCAGGTCCTGCACGCCGTGGCGAAAAATCGCATGCGTGTGCCCACCGCAGAACTCCATGAAATGGTAGCTCTTTTCCGGATCAGCCTCGATCGCGATGGCGCCGGCGATGGTCTTCGCAAGCTCCTGGTCGCGATATTCGTCGACATATTTCACGCCGAAATCTCCTCCAGCCCCTCCTCCAGCACGCCCGCTTCGGCCATCAGCTGCAGCGTGCGCTCGGCCTCCTCGGGGCTCACCTTGTGGAGCGCATAACCGACATGGACGAGCACGAAATCGCCAAGCGAAACGTCTGCCACCAAAGCCAATGAGATGCGCTTCGTGACCCTGTCGAACGCGACCACGGCCATGTCGTCATCGAGCAGTTCAACGACGCGGGCGGGAATGGCCAGGCACATCAGGCTGCTCCGAGCTCGGCCGCCCGCCGATGGCCGACTAGCGCCATGGCGCGGACCGCGCCGATCCAGGCCGTCCAGTCCGACATCCCCTCGCCCGTGCGCGCGGAAACCCTCAGCACCTTGATCCGCGGGTTCACCTTTCGGGCGTTGGCGATGCAGGCCTCCACGTCGAAGTCGAGATGCGGCAACAGGTCAGTCTTGTTGAGGATCATGAGATCGGCGGCGGCGAACATGTCGTGATATTTCAATGGCTTGTCCTCTCCCTCGGTGACTGAGAGCACCACCACCTTGTGTGCCTCGCCTAGGTCGAAGCCCGCCGGACAGACGAGGTTTCCCACGTTTTCGACGAGGAGCAGGCCTCCTTCGGCAAGGTCGAGGTGATCTGCGGCATGGCCGACCATATGCGCGTCGAGGTGGCAGCCCTTGCCGGTGTTGACCTGGATCGCGGGCGCGCCGGTGGCGCGGATGCGGTCGGCATCATTGGAAGTCTGCTGGTCGCCCTCGATCACGGCGATCGGCAACTTGCCCTTCAGTGCCTCGATCGTGCGGCAAAGCAGCGTCGTTTTGCCAGAGCCGGGGCTGGAGACGAGGTTGAGCGCAAGCACGCCGCGCTCGGCGAACATTTTCCTGTTCGCATCGGCATACTCGTTGTTCTTGGAATGGATATCCTTTTCCAGCTTGACCATCCGCGCCTGGCTCATGCCCGGCGCACGGGTGCCACCGGGGCCCGAGCCACAATCGTGCACATGATCGTCATGATGGGGGCCGTGATCATGATCGTGGTGGTGATCATGATCGTGGCCGTGATGATGGTGATGGCCATGCGCCTTGCCCTCGATCCGGACGGCGCCCTCGCCGCATCCGCAAATAGTGCACATCAGCTCACCTCCAATTCCCTGATCTTCATTTCTTGGCCGCCGGTCACCTGCAGCTGATGGCTTCCGCAGTCCGGGCATGGATCAAAGCGTGCCGCGATCGGCACGCTCTGGCCGCAAGGCATGCACCAGGCCCTGCCTTCCGTCTCGACGATTTCCAGCCTTGCGTCTTGCGCCAGAGAGCCACGCATGACGACATCGAAGCCGAACTTCAGCGCCTCGACCTCGACAGCGGATAGCCGCCCGATTTCCATGCAGACGCGGCCCACCTTCCGAAAATCCTGTCTCGCGGCCTCTTCCTCGATGATGCCACGGACGCTCTCGCATATCGCCATCTCGTGCATCAGCCGAGCCTGATATCGTAGCCGACGCAGGGGTCGATGGCCCGGACCAGGAGATCGGCCTGGACCGCCAGATCTTCAGGTCTGGATGCAGCGAGCGCCGAAAGCGAGCTCGCGGCAATGCCGCTCTCGGCGAAATGAATGCTGGTCGGAGCCGTGATGGCGTAGTCGGCGATTCGGTCGTCGTTCAAAACAATCCGATGTTCCAGCCGGCCGCGTGCTGCCTCGGCGAAGGCAGTAGCAGAGCGGCCCCCGTTCTCGTCGCGAAAGACTTCGCGCGTAGGCACTTCGGACCCCTCCGCGACATCCCGCAGGGCCGCGAGCCCTCCGGCGATCTGCGCCGGCAGCGTCGATGCCTCGACCACGCGGGCAGCCAGCCGCGCGGCCAGGCCGGCTCCACCGTTTTCGGAAAGGAAAGCGCGAACGAGCGGCGCACCAGCCTGCCTGGCGAGGCAGCTCGTGTCGGCCGACGTTTCCTTCGGCAAATGTTCGTTTCCCCCGTTTGTCGTTTCGGGGTGGCCTATCATGGCCCAGCCCCTTGCCAAGACCGGGGCGATGAGACGGGCCGCAATCGTGCCGCGCTCCATAGCCCACTGCGCGAAGGCATCGCGATCCATCTCGCCAAGCGGCTTTTCGCCTTCGTAGACCACGGACTGCGTTAGATGGCTCGCTTCGGCGGCCGTTTCGGCAGCGTCCGCGCCCGGAATCCCCACGCACACGCCGGGAACGAACGCATTCCCGCCTGGAAAAAGTGCCTGCTTGAGGCGCTGCGGCAGGCGCATAGACCGGCGCAGGGTTTTACCGTCGGCAGGCTCGCCCGCGAGACTGGCAGTATCCAAGCCAATGCGCAGCAGGTGCTCGCGCAGCGTTTCGGTAAGCACAAGAAGCCGCCGCGCTTGCTTCGTGCGCCGGTCCGTCCCGATCTCCAGGGCCGCCTCGGCTGCCTCAACGCTCGCCGCCGACTGCGCAATACTACAGACACTGAACAGCGAACCGATCGCCGAGATGACCTCCGTCACCGGCCGGGCTCGCACGATCGGGCCAAGCGCAACCGGGCGCGGCGGCGTGACGATGGCTTCCATAACGCGACCGCCATCGCAGACGAGATCGATAGAGACGCGGCCATCAACGCTCATGCAGCGGTCTCCTCCTTGTCGCCAAACCGAACAGCCAGCGGCGGGTCAATTTCGCCGGCTGGGAGCTCGCGGGTGTTCCGGCTGTCTCAACCTCGTCCAACGCGCTTGCCTCTTCCTCAGGTAGCCGGCCTTCCCAGACACGGATCATCTCGCCGTCTTCGTCTTCTTCCGCCTCACGGTTGAACAGTTCCGCAAGCACCTGCCGCGCGGCCTCTTGCGCACTCTCCTGGTCGGCGAATTCGAACATCGGCGAGAACAGCGAGCACATGCGGTAGCAGCCGAGCTCCTCTTCATAGGCCCGGAAGAACTCGAACCGGCCCGCCGGGAATGATGCATGCTCCTTCGTGCCCGTAGGCACGCGCGGGCGCGCTTGCCCGTCGCCAAATGGTAGAAGCACGAGGTTCATGAACCAGGGCGTGACAAGAACCGCGAGCCATTTGCCCTGCCACTGCCGCACGCCCACCGCGCTGACGCAAAGCGCCGGATTGAGGATCGGAATTCCTGCCATGGCCGTCCGTTCGATCCGCTGAAACACGAACTCTAGATGGGCAGCGACGGCTTGCGAATGATCCATGTCAATCGCTCACGACCATGAAGCCCTGCTTGGAGCCGTCACAGGTGGGGCAGCTCCAGTTGGCCGGCAGTTCGGCGAAGGGCGTGCCGGGCGGGATCTGCCAGTAGTCGTCGCCCTCAGCCGGGTCGTAGACATGCCAGCAAATCCTGCATTCGAGCCGCGACATCGGGCCGATCTTGGCATTGTCGCCGCCATATGAACCGGCAAAGAAGGAGTCGTTCACCGGTAGACCTCCAGGATTTCGAGGAGCCGCTGGCGGCTGTCCGCAATATCCTCGGGCGCAGCGCGGACCACCCCCGGCAAGGCCGTGACCTCGATCGTGTTGAGGATGAGATCGTCGGTCGAATTGAAGAAGCGCACCCACCAGACGCCGCGCGTCCCCGTCGTGGTCACGCGGCAATTGCCGTAGCCACGCGACAGCACGACCACCGGCCCGTGGCCAAGCAGGCCGTCGAGGAAGGTCAAGTCCTCTTCAGTGTGCGGCAGCAGCGACAGGTTTATGGCGTGCGGCCCGACGTCGGGCCCGACGAGCGGGATGCGGCCATTGAGCTCCGAAATCAGCGGCGGCGCGTTGAAGACGCCCGTCGGATAGGTCGCCGGCGCAGCGAGCGTATTGCGGCAGCCGGCGAAGGCCCTCTCCAGCACGGCCGAGGGAAAGGCGCCGACCTCGACGAAATCGCGCACGAGCCTGCCATCCGTTCCGGTCTGGCGCACGCGCCAGATACCGGCGAGCACCGACTCCTGAGCCTTCAGGTCGTCGCCGCAGATGATCAAGACCTCGCCCTCGCCCAGCGCCTGGTCGATCAGCGCAAGATTGGCGTCGTCGAGGCCGGAAAGATCATGCACGGCGTTTTCGCAATCCGGCGAGGACCGGCCGAGGCTTTCAGCCAGCGCGGAGAGCACCGCCAAAGCAGCTTCGAGCCCGGCGACATTTTCCGACTCCGGCAACATGGGTGACGCAGAGGTCGCCATGCCCTTCGGCATTTCCATATACTGCAAGTCGCTGCCGTCCCCTTCGCTCGGCTGTGAACCCGGCCCGATGCCGCCGAATAGCGATGCTGCCATGATGCGCCCTCCCGGCCGCTTTCGCTCACTGGAAATGATCGTGGTCGTGACGGTCGTGGGTCGCGCAGGCTTCGGGAAGCTCGAAACGCGGCGGCGCGCTCGGCCCGCGCCTCAGTTTGCCGTCGATCTCAGTGAGGTAGTCTTCCCAGTCGAGCACGCGCTTTATGGCGCCGAGATATTCGCCGTTCCTCAGGAAGACAAGCGCCGGGAAGGCGTCGAAGCGATAGCGGCTTTGCAGCTCGCGTTCGCTCTCGCGCGATACCACGGCGGGCTTGAACACGCCCTGGAAGGCCTGCACCAGCTCCGGGAGGATCACCGCCACATCGTTGCTCTCGGCGAGCCGCAACCAGTCACCGGGAAAAAACAGCGCGGTGAGGTCGTGGGCCTCGGCGAATGCGTCGATGTTCGCCTCGTCAACCACCGGGATGCGGTGGCGCTCCATCATCATGGTGAGAACGGGTGAAAACATGGACTCAGGCGTCCTCCGTGCCTTGCGGTGAAAGGGCTTGCCCCGGCCGCAAATGCTCCGGCAGTTGCGGCTCGGGGCCGACCAGGTCGGCGAAGAGGTGGTCGAGGTCGGTGTCGCCGGCGAGCGCACGCTCCGTCGCTTCGATCGCGTCGGCGATCAGGCGCGCCGTCTCGGCAGTGACAGTCTCGCGCGCGGTGTCGAGGAAGGCGAGTATCCACGTACCCGCTGGCTGGTCGCCCACCAGGGTCATATCGAGGCGCCGCGTGCCGCTGCGACCGGTGCACAGGGCAATGCCGCCGCTGCATTCAACCACCTGGAAGGGAACGCCGACACACATCAGCCCTGCCTTCCAGACGATTGCAAAAGCGCGTCGATCTCGCACTCGAAATTCGCCGGACCAGCGAAGGCACCATTCTCGAGAAGCCGCTCGCCGTGACGACAGGCCTCTTCCGGTCGGGGTCGACCGCTCTCGTAGATGCCGATGCGCATTTCGCGCGAGGCGAGCGTCTCTTCTTCGGCCAGCGGTTCGGTGCGCTTGGCGATCGTCGCGCCGAGCCAGGCGAGCCACTCGATGGCGATCTCGATTGCAGGCTCGATCTGAGCCTTCACCGCGGGCCGGAGACTGCCGCCGTAGTCGTCCAGCTCGACCGGTTGCACGCCGACGAGAAGGAGATGGGCGGGATAGTCACCCATCATCTCGGCCATGGCGAGAACTTCCTGAAAGCCAGTCTGGTGGAGCGAAATCTTCTTCACACCGAGGAAGGCCGGCACCTCGCTGCCTTCGACGAGCTTCAGCGTGCCGGGCGCCAAGCCGTAGTCGACCGCGTCGAACACCACGAGGATGTCGGCCTCGCGGATATGTTGGAGGAGGTAGATGCCCTGCGTGCCGCCATCCATGGCCCGGACGTTGTCCGCCGTTTCGCAGAGCCGGTGGAACTCCTCCACCACGCGGATGCCGAAGCCCTCGTCGGCCCATAGCAGATTTCCGATGCCGAGCACGAGCACCCGTGGCGCGTCGTTCATTGGGAAGCCTCCTTTCGACCTTTTTCTTCCAGCAGCAAGAGGCGGGCCAATTGGCCGGGGGCCGGCAAATGGTTGCGAAATAGGTTGATCTCTGGATAGCGAACGACGCGTATGGAAAGCGCGATGACGATTTTACCGCACAAACGGAAAGTATCCTTCCATTGACGGATACGGCAACGGCCGGACTGAGAACCGAATTCCAGGCCGATGGAAAGTTTGCGTTCACTCGCCCTCCCCACTCCGCCTCGCTCCGCACCTTTGCCCTGAAAGGGATAGAGGAAGGGCGCCGGGCGTTGCGGTTGGCACTTCCTCTCCCCGTCGAACGGAGGAGAGGTGTCGAGGCAAGCCGAGACGAAGTGTGGATCGACTTGAAGGCAACCCGTCTTGAAGAAAAGAGCCGGGGGGGGGGCGCCCCCCCCCCCGCCGGGGGGGGGGGGGCAGGACGAGTGGGGGGAACAACGCGCGCCCGGGGCGCGCGAGGGGCCCCCCCCCCCGCCCGTTGTCTGTTTCCACCGCCCTCCCCCCCCCCTCCTCCCCCCCCCCCCGCCCCCCCCCCCCCCCCCCCCCCCCGGCAGGTGAGGTCGCGAAAGTCCTAGTGGGAATCACGAGGCGCGCCGTTGCCGCGAAAGGTCCGCCAGCCGGAGAACATCGAGGAGATGATCGACTGCTTCGACATGATGTCCTCGCGCACCGCGGCATAGATATGGATGATCACGAAGCAGATGATCACCCACATGCCGAGATGGTGCCAGGTATGCACGTCCTGACTCTGACCGAGAAGTGGGATGACCCAGCTCGAGAACAGGTCGTACTGCCAGGACCCCATGCCGGCCCCTTCGCCGTAGAGCGCCAGTCCGGTCACGATCATGAAGATGGTGAACCAGACGAACAGGAAGTGCATGGCGAGCGTCGCGAGCGGGTTGTGCCCGGAATACTTCATCGGCTCGCTCACCAGCATGGCGTACCAGAGCACCTCGTGCCAGAGCTCCTTCCAGAACCGTCCGTTCCAGACAGGCGGGAGGAATATCTGCCGGGAATGCTCGTTGCCGGCGAAGACCCAGTAGATGCGGAATGCGAAGCCGACGATCAGGACATAGCCCGCAACGAAATGCAGGTAGCGTATCCAGCCGAAGAGGAAACTGGAACTCGCCTCGCCGCCAACCGCCGGCGGCGGCGAGCCGATCAGGTAGCCGGTGCCGGCAAGCATGAGGATGGCGAAGGCATTGACCCAGTGCCAGAGGCGCAGCGGCGCCTCGTAGACATAGACCCCTTCTTCGCCATGCGGAGTTTGGCTCGCGCTCATGGCCGCCCCCTAGCCGCCGAACACGAGCGTAGCGCCCGAGCCGGCAATGACCATGCCGAGCCCGGCGCGCGCCCAAGGCGACGACGCGAGCCTGAGGCCGATGCCGGTGCCGGCCAGATGCAGCGCCGCGGTCGAGAGCGTGAAGCCGGCAATATAGGCAAGTGCCGCGCCGGTCGTCTCGCTCGCATGGGCATGGCCATGGAAGAGGGCGAAGAACCCGGCAAGGCCGATGCCGAGCATGCCGGGAAGGCCGGCACCGGCGACGATCATGATGCCGAGAGCAAGCACGGATAGCGCTATCATGCCTTCGACCGCTGGCAGGCCGATGCCGGCAAAGGCCAACGCCGCACCCGTCATCATCATCGCCACGAAGGTTGCTGGCGCCACCAGGACCCGCGACGGCATGGCCACCGCCGACCAGACCCCGACCGCCGCCATGGCGAGAAGGTGGTCGAGTCCCATTAGCGGATGGGCGATGCCGGCGGCGAACCCGTCGGCATGCCCTGCGCCGACATGGGCGAGCGCCGGGCTGGCAAGCACCGCGAGCGAAGCTGCGGCGCCAAGTTTCAGGATAGCGTGTCTCATTTCGGTTCCTCCCCTAGCGCACTTTGACATTGGCAAGTTCCTGTCCGTCCGGACCCATGACATGGGTCGAACAGGCAAGGCACGGATCGAAGCTGTGGATCGTCCGCAGGATCTCGACCGGCTCCTCCGGCCGCTCCACCTTAGTCTCCATCAGCGACGCTTCGAAGGCGCCGATATTGCCGGCATGGTCGCGTGGCGAGCCGTTCCAGGTGGTCGGCACGACGCATTGGTAGTTTTCGATCCGGCCGTTCTTGATGCGTATCCAGTGGCCCAACGCCCCGCGCGGCGCTTCGGTGAAGCCGACCCCCTTGACTTCGGCGGGCCAGGACTTCGGATCCCATTTCTGGGTATTGGCCGTCGAGCTGTCTCCAGCCTTGATGGTGGCGATCAGCTTGTCCATGAAGTAGACCTGCTTGCGGGCCGCCCACTGTGCTTCCAGCGCGCGCGCAGCGGTGCGGCCGAGCGTCGAGAACAGCCCCGTCAGCGGTACGCCGAGTGCCCGCAGCGTCGAGTCGACCTGCTCCTTGATCTCCTCGTGGCCCTGGACGTAGCCGACGACATAGCGGGCGAGCGGCCCTACCTCCATCGCATGGCCGCGCCAGCGCGGCGCCTTGATCCAGGAATATTTCGCGCTCTCGTCGATTTCGCGGATGTCGGTGCGCGTGCCCTTGGCATTCGGCCCGAGCTGATAGTTCGGCTCCGTGATACCATCCCATGGATGCAGGCCCTTCGCCTCGTCCGGGTATTTGTACCAAGAGTGGGGCACAAACTCCTGGATCTGCTCGGGATCGCGCACGTCAACGGGCAGCACCTCTTTGAGATTGCCATCGATGATCGCGCCCTGGGGCATCATCAGGTTGGCTGCCGAATAGTCGTTGGCTTTGTCGGGGATGTCGCCATAGGCAAGAACGCTCTTGCCCGACAGCCCGCCGCCATAGAGCCAGCCCTTGTAGAGACTGCCGATCGCGATGATGTCGGGGATGTAGACGTTGTCGACGAAGGCGATGGCGCGCTCGATGACGCTGCGGACGTAGTTCAGCCGCTCCATGTTGATCGGCGCGCCGGCCGCCATCTCACCGTCGATGTTGATCGCACAAGGCACGCCCCCCACCAGCCAGTTGGGATGGATGTCCTTGCCGCCGAAGATCGTGCGCGTCGTCATGATCTCCTTCTGGAAGTCAAGCGCTTCCAGATAGTGCGTCACCGCCATCAGATTGGCCTCCGGCGGCAGCAGATAGGCCGGGTTGGTCCAGTAGCCGTTCTTGAACGGCCCGAGCTGGCCGCTCTCGACGAACTTCTTCAGCCGGTTCTGGATGTCACGGAAATAGCCCGGCGAGGACATCGGGTGGCTCGGCGAAACCGCCTGCTGCAGCTCCGACGTCGCCTTCGGGTCGGCTCTCAATGCGTTAACCGGGTTGACCCAGTCGAGCGCGTGCAG
The DNA here is from genome assembly GCF_040321655.1 of Mesorhizobium sp. M0306. NCBI lineage: Bacteria > Pseudomonadati > Pseudomonadota > Alphaproteobacteria > Hyphomicrobiales > Phyllobacteriaceae > Mesorhizobium > Mesorhizobium sp. M0306. Next base: position 22,342 of record NZ_JAMYRY010000039.1, read on the forward strand.
GTGGTAGAAGTGGACCAGATGATCGTGCACCTGCAACGAGAGCTGCATGATGTTGCGGATCGAATTGGCGTTCTCCGGGATTATGATGCCCAGTGCGTCCTCGACCGCACGCACCGAGGTGAGCGCGTGCGTGCCGGTGCACACGCCGCAGATGCGCTGGGTGAAGGCCCAGGCGTCGCGCGGGTCGCGGCCCTTGAGGATGACCTCGAGCCCGCGCCACATGGTGCCGGTCGAGACCGCGTTGCGGATGATGTTGTTCTCGTCGATGTTCACCTCGCAGCGCATATGGCCTTCGATCCGCGTGACCGGATCGACGACCACGCGCTGGCCGGAGGTGTCGAGATTGAAGCCGTTCGGCGTCTGGATGACCATCACTTGTTCCCTCCCTTTTCGCGCATCCGCTTGACCACGCTCGCCGCCGCATGCGCGGCCGCGGCGGCGCCGATCACGGTCGCGGCCGTCGTGCCGATCCTGTCGGCATCGGCCTCGATGCCGAAGCCGTGGACGCGGGTCAGGCGGCTGTAGAAATCGCCCTTGTCCCAGAAGCCGTCCTCGGAGCAGCCGATGCAGGGATGGCCGGCCTGGATCGGGAAGGAGAGGCCGCCGTTCCAGCCCACCGTCGAGCAGGCGTTGTAAGTGGTCGGTCCCTTGCAGCCGACCTTGTAGAGGCAATAGCCCTTGCGCGCGCCCTCGTCATCGAAGGACTCGACGAACTGGCCGGCGTCGAAATGCGGGCGCCGATAGCATTTGTCGTGGATGCGCTGGCTGTAGAACATCTTCGGCCGGCCCTGCCGGTCGAGCTCTGGGAATTTTTCAAAGGTCAGGATGTAGGTGATGACGGCCGTCATCACTTCTGGGATCGGCGGGCAGCCGGGAACCTTGATGATCGGCTTGTCCGGCAGGCCCGGAACCTTGTGGACGGGCGTGGCCCGCGTCGGGTTCGGCCGCGCGGCCTGCACGCAGCCCCAGGAGGCGCAGGAGCCCCAGGAGATGATCGCCTTGGCGTTGGAGGCGGCATGGTTGAGCTGGTCGACGAAGGGCTTGCCGCCGATGATGCAGAACATGCCGTCCTCGTTGAGCGGCGCATTGCCTTCGACCGCGAGGATGTAGTTGCCCTTGTACTGTTCGACGACTTCGTCGACGATCGCCTCGGCCTGATGGCCGGCGGCCGCCATGAGCGTGTCGTCATAATCGAGTGAAAGCATCGACAGCACGACGTCCTTGGCGAGCGGGTGCGCCGAGCGGATGAAGCTTTCGGAGCAGCAAGTGCATTCAAGCCCGTGCAGCCACAGCACCGGAATGCGCGGCTTGGACTCCATCGCGTAAGCTATTTTCGGCGCAAAGGCCGGTCCAAGGCCGAGGGAAGCCGCCGTCAGGCTGCAGAATTTCAGGAAACTTCGGCGGGTGATCCCCTGTCGGCGCATGACCTCGTAGAATGTTTGTTGCATCAGGCCTTCCTCCACAGGCGGCGGCGTCTCCTGGTGCCGCGGATATGCGAAGGCGGAGCAAGTCCGATGCCAGAGTTAAAAAGCCGAATAAATTCAAAACTCAGATGCTCTTCGAGGCGTTGACTTGTTCCGGTCGCCGGCAAAGGAGTGGAAACCGGGCTGGCAGATTTCGAACAAAGTTTCCGCGATGCGGCGAGACGAGCGAAGAGGCCTGGCGACGGGTGCCGACGGGATTTCGGCGGGCCTCGACCGACCTCGCCCAGAGGCCACGCGCGGCTTGTCAGGACGGCCGAGCAGATCGCGCTTGGCCTGCGCGGCTACAGCAGACTGGGAATCGCGGGATTTGCACCATCTACTCGTCGCCGCTTGCGTTGAAACCGCTGTTGTCGGGTTTGTCGCATCCGCGACACGGTGATGTTCGGCCGCGCGCCGCCGCACTCGCAGCTAAGTCGTTGAATAAAATGCAGACTGGTTTTTCTGAGGCTGCACGTGCCGCGGTCGTGACCGGTCTTTCATTGCGTGAGGCCGAACGTGCGATTGCAGCTCCTGCCGCCGCGCAAAGAGAGGTTCAAGATTTGTGCCAACTGCACTTGGCCGGCAGGTGGCATAGAGCGGTGCCTGAGAATGAAAGTGCCGCCGCCCAGCCTTCATAGCCGTTCCTCCTTTGTGGCGTGAAAGTCGCCATCGCGTCAGATGTTCATCAGGGTTCGGCATAGCCGGGGCTTCCGGCTACAGTCATGGCAGCGACTTCGCTTCTGGAGCCGCTCATCCGGCCGCTGAAAAACACATGCGCGTCCTAAGCCGTAATTGATCCGCCGGAGCTGACCAAAGCCACCTTGCTCTGGATTGCGGCAATGGCGATTGCGGGCGAGAAGCCGAGAAGAACCGATGCGCGAGAAGTCCTGAGGCCATCCGTCCACGAGACGTCACCAGGGAACTAAGTATTGCCTTCCGCGTTACACTACCGTATATACGTCCGCAGTACAGGAGCGCGCCATGGCCACCACAGCCACCAGGAAGGAAACACCCGTCTCGATGCGGTTTCGCGACGATGATCTCACCATCATCGACCGCGGCGCGGAGCTGCTCGGCCTGTCGCGCACGGAGTTCATGCGGCGCGCCGCGCTGCACGAGGCGCAGGCGGCCATCCTCAACGAAACCGTCATCCGCGTGTCCCCGGAAGCTTATGACGCCTTCATGCAGGCGATCTCAGCCCCCGCCGCTTCGCCCCCGCCGAAGGCGGCCGAGCGGCTGCGTCGGTCCCCGCCCTGGGACCGTTAGGTGGCGCTTTCAGGCATCGAACTCCTCGACGACGCGCACCGCCTCGACAGCTTCGATTGCGGCAAGCCGACGCTCAACGCTTGGCTGGCCGGCTTCGCGCGAACGAACCAGGTCCGCGGCTTTACCCGCGTCTTGGTCGTTCACGATGAGGGAACAGTCGTCGGCTATTGCGGCCTCGCGCCGGGCGTGATCCAGCCAAACAGCGCACCGCGCGCCATCCGCACCGGACGCCCGCCCGATCCGATCCCCTGCCTGTTGGTTGGACAACTCGCCGTCGACCATCGCTATGCCGGACAAGGCATCGGCAGCGGCCTGGTCAAGGACGCGCTGCATCGCTGCGTCGCCGGCGCCGACATCATCGGCGGCCGCGCGGTGGTGGTGCGGGCGATCGACGCCGAGGCCGAGCGCTACTGGCAGAGCTGGGGCTTCATTCCCGCGCGGGACAATCCGTCGGTGCTCATGCGCTCGATCCAGGACGTGGGCCTCTGGCTGGCCGACAAAGGCCACTAGCTCCACGCGCGTAGCGCCTCCGGCAGCGGCAGCGTCCGGGCGCGCCGGCCTGCAGCCGGATGACGATCCCTCACGCAGGGCCAGAGGGAGACGGCGGTCAGAGCGAGGAAGCTAGCAATAATCTGGGCGACTGGGCTGCCTACCAGGTCCCCTCTCGTGAAGGCGCTAGAGGATACTGGATCCAGCCGCCAAAGACCGGGAGATGGCGCGGCGCGCGGACTTTGGGATGATAGTCTGGGACGGCGCATGGCCCGGCACGGCCGTCAACGTGCTTCAGCTCGCCATCGCGAACAAGCCGTGCGTCATTTGCGATCTGGCCAGGGGCAGCATGGCGACTACGTACAATGTGGGAGACTGGTGCGCCATGCTCCGCGATGCCGGTCCAGACATTCGGCGCGCCAAGCCGAAGCCCGCATGGCGCCGGACGAGCGCCTGGCGTTGCCGGGATGATGTACGCGCGGTCCCGGCGGGTCCGACCCGATAGGCTTGATCCGGCCCCGCCCCCAACTCCACTTGTATGAACGGCCGGGGCCGGCCCTTTTCGAAACCGGCCCACCGCCGCGTGACGTTGTGCAGGATGATCGTCTTGACCCGTCTCGCATCTGAAACGGGTGCAAGCCTGCCGACATCCCGGCTGCTTGGTCATCCAACCTGGCTGCGAGGCATCGCCACCGTGGGGGGTGGCGTTCGCTGCCAGTCGGCTCCGATCTCGAAACCGCTGTGCCGCCATACCGAACACGCAACTCGGTTTAAGCGCCAGGCTGCTGTTCGAGGTATTGACGCCGCAGGCGACATGACCGGAAAGGCTGGCGGGGTAAGCAGCTTCCATCGATCCGGCGGCATTGCGGATGTGGCTGGCGATGGCGGCCTGAGTTCTTGTCCATCTGCCGCATAGCGGGTGGTCAGGTGCTGGTCGCGTTTCCGGCGAGCCGAAGCATTTGTCTCTCAAGGTCACCCTTTGGAAATCCAGCACCAGCGGCTTATCGGGACAAGATAGATGCTATTGGGATTGGGCCGCCGCAGCCGCGAGCATCGCTTCTCCCATCCCATTGACGCCTCGGGCATTCAGCATTTCACCAGCGTTCTGAATGTCGCGCACCTCTTTGTTCTGGCTGAGTTTTGATTTACCAACCAGGCCGGTGATCTCGATCTCCAGGGCGACGATCGCCTTAACCATCGTGTCAATGAAGTCCTTCGGCGCGTCGCCCATCTTCCACGAGGCAGGCTGCGAGGCTTCATGCATGTGAGTGAGCTTCGCCACGTTACGGCGCACATAGCGCTCATCATCCCGGACAGTGATGCGTCCGTGGGCGTGGACGACGAGATAGTTCCACGTCGGCACCTGCTTGAATTCATGCTTGCTTGGATACCAGTTCGGCGAGATGTAAGCGTCGGCCGCACGGAAGATAACGAGGACTTCATCGCCATTGGCGACTTCCTCCCAGACTGGATTCTTGCGGGCAACATGGCAATTGAGGACGCCCTTGTCTCCCTTCGAGCGGTCAAGCTCGAACGGGATGTGGTTCGCGTCCAAAGTGCCTTTGCTGTGGGTGACCAGGACACCGAGCGGGTGTCTCTCGATAAGGTCAAACTGGGCGTTCTGATCGCGGACGGCAAAATGGGGCGGAACGTACAACGGTATATCTCCTGTCGTGAATGGGCGGTTGTTAGTGATCGACGAAGTCTCACGGAACGGGCCCGGGCATCTTCGTTGCCGTCGATGAGGGCCCCGGATCTCGCTGTCCACCACCCTCAAGAACTGCCATCGAGAAGTGGGCGGGCGCATCAGATGCCGCCGCGTATGAGTGCGGTTGGTCAGTGACAAGCCGCACACTCTCGCCTTGGCTCAAAATTACTGCATGGGTACCCACCACGACACTTAGGGACCCCCGAGCGACCGAGATCAGCTCGCGCGTACCCGGACTATGAGCATCTGCGGAAAACACGTCGCCCGGCATAATGACCCAGCTCCACAGTTCGAACATCGTGCGTCCCGAGGTGGATGAATGAAGTTGTGCAAAGCTTCCTTTAGCGCTTGTCCAAAGCGTCCTCGTCTCTGTCCGCTCAATAGGAAGGCGAACTTTGGAAGGAAGGTCATTCAACAAATCGGCCACCGAAAGCGAAAACGCCGCCGCCAGTCGGCAAAGTATGCCGATGCTGGGGTTCGCCTTGCCTTGCTCCAGCGTGACGACGGTTCCCTTGGATAAGCCGCTCAGTTTTGCCAGTCGATCCAGGGTCAGGTTCTGGTCGCGCCTCAATTGTCGGATCCGAACCGCTATCGCTTGGCCAAGCACCTGCTCGGAGTCCAACGCTGTCGTAACGTCGGTCATTATATTGACTTAGTGCCTCGGCTCACCTATTACGGTCAATATAATGACCGGCCTGGAATTGCGCAACTGCGCCGTTAGGGAGGAAATGACCGATGCGTTTTGAGACGAAGGCGATCCATTGCGGCCGAGCTGTCGACGCTTCCACGGGGGCGGTATCCTTGCCGCTGCACACCAGCACGACGTTCCAACGTAGCGTCGACGGCTCGTTTCCGTCCGGATTCGAATACACCCGGGATGGAAATCCGACACGCAACGCGTTCGAAATGGCCATGGCCGCGCTCGAGGGCGGAGAAGATGGCATTGCCTTCGCGTCGGGCATGGCTGCAATCGCTGCAGTCTTTGAGAGCCATCCGTCGACGGGTCGGATCGTTCTGCCGGATGACATGTATTTCGGCATTCGTTCGCTGATTGACGAGACCGACATTGGGTCTCGCTTCGACTTTGCGGCCGTCGACATGCGCGATCTGGATGCCGTGCGCGCCGCGGTCACGTCGAAGCGGACTGGCCTCGTCTGGCTCGAGACGCCGTCAAACCCGATGATCCGCGTTGTCGACATTTCGGCCATCTGCAAAATCGCGCACGAGGCTGGCGCCTTGGCCGTAGTGGACAACACGTGGGCAACTCCAGTGCTTCAACGGCCCCTCGAAGTTGGGGCGGACGCGGTCATGCACTCGGCGACAAAGTACATCGGCGGCCACTCGGACTTGATGGCGGGCGTCGTCATTGTCCCGCACTCGTCACCCCTCGGTCGCCCACTGCGGATGGTCCAGAGACACAAGGGCAGCGTCGCAGCGCCATTCGACTGTTGGCTGGCATTGCGGGGCCTGCAGACATTGTCGGTACGCATGCGCGCGCATTGCGAAGGCGCCCAGAAGGTTGCTGAGGCTTTGGCGTCTCATCCGCGTGTCGAAAAAGTACTTTTTCCTGGCCTGCAAACTGATCCGGGACACGATCTCGCTAAGCGGCAAATGAGCCATTACGGAGCGATGCTATCCTTTATCGTCAAAGGCGGAGCCGATGCTGCGATGGCCGTGGCCGGCCGCCTCGAGGTTATTGCCAGGGCGACAAGCCTTGGCGGGACGCACTCTCTGATTGAGCATCGCGCATCCGTCGAGGGTGCCAAGTCCAAGGCGCCAGACGGATTACTGCGAATGTCAGTGGGACTTGAGCATCCTCAGGACATTATCGATGATCTGATGCAGGCCCTAGGCGGAACCTTCAAAGCGGCAGCCGAATGACGCGGGTGCAGGAACTCTGGCAGCGCTTTACGTGGCGGCTGGCGCAGCAATGCGGCCTGCTACGGTTGGGCGCCTAGATCAGGCAAAGCATCTTCGACGATGCTTAGATTTCGATCAAAAATCTCGGTGTCGGATGCGTTGGCGCGGAGAGACCGCACCTTGTTCAGGATCGCCGCAACCGTCGCTTCAGGCCTGCGATGCGGCTCGACCTTTTCGAGGAAACCGCCGGTATCAGCTCGGCGATCTTCTTGTGCGCGACTAAACGGTCGAGACCGTCGAGCTCGTCCCAGACCGCCTGGCGCTCCGGCGTCACCTCCAGCCCGGCGAGAAAGTCGTCATTGTCCGTGAGGGTGACCGCCGCATTGACGGTAAGGATGTTGACCGCCGGCAGCCGGTGGCGCTTGCCGACCTCGAAATCATTGAAGTCATGCGCCGGCGTGATCTTGACCGCACCACTGCCTTTTTCGGGATCGGAATACTCGTCCGCCACCACCGGGATCCTGCGGCCGACGATCGGCAGGATGAGGTTCTTGCCGACGAGATGCCGGAAACGTTCGTCGTCGGGGTGGACGGCGACAGCCGTATCACCCAGCATCGTCTCCGGGCGGGTCGTCGCAACGGTGATGAAGGTCTTCGGATTTTCCGGATCGAAGGTCATGCCTTCGACCGGATAGCGGAAGTGCCAGAGGTTGCCGTTGACTTCCTGCTGCTCGACCTCGAGATCCGAGATGGCGGTCAACAGCTTCGGGTCCCAATTCACAAGGCGCTTGTCCTTGTAGATCAGCCCTTCCTTGTAGAGCGTCACGAACACTTCGAGCACGGCCTTGGACAGGCCCTCGTCCATGGTGAAGCGCTCCCGGCTCCAGTCGGCCGAGGCCCCGAGCCGCTTCAGCTGGTTGAGGATGGCGCCGCCGGATTCTGCCTTCCATTCCCACACCTTGTCGATGAACTCATCGCGCGTCAGGTCGCGGCGGTGAATCTGCTTTTGCATAAGCTGGCGCTCGACCACCATCTGCGTGGCGATGCCGGCATGGTCCATCCCCGGCTGCCACAGCACGTTCTTGCCGCGCATGCGCTCGAAGCGCACCAGAATGTCCTGCAGCGTGTTGTTGAGCGCATGACCCATATGCAGCAAGCCGGTGACATTCGGCGGCGGGATGACGATGGTGAAGGCTTCAGCCCCTTCCTCGGCGCCTGCGCCGGCACGAAACGTCTTTTCAAGCGTATTATGTTTTTTGTGCATAGACCAACGAGTTGAACGGCGGCCCCATAAATCGCCGATGTGATAGGTCGGGCAAAGGCGTCCACCAGCTCGTACTTGTCAAGACGATGCCACCCTTGATCTTGCACCCGCCTCCGATACCAGCGATCCGCTGCGTCGTATGCTCATGCCTGTCAGGATGGGATGGGCGCTGCTAGCACCGTGGCAGTTTGACAACCCGGCCATCGGGGCGGTAGCACCGTACAAGGCCAAGAGTCGCAGGGCAGACCGCACCCCATCGGGCTGCGCGACCCAGACCAGCTGACGCCCAACTGGCACACTCATCGCGCATCAGCACCGTGGATGCGACATCTACTTTGTTGCGAGCGCGATATCGGAACTTGGTTGTGACGCAGCTGTGCGTAAGCGCACCGCTGTCAGCAAGTGAGTGAGCGAAAGAACTACGTGGTGGAGGTGAGAAGTCATGCGGCGTCAAGATTCCCCGCCCTTTGCGGCAAACACACTGATTCCTCTTCAGAATCCGGTCTTTCGTTCGATCTGGACAGCCACGCAGATATCCAGCCTTGGCTGGCTGGTGCAGAGCGTGGCCATAAGCTGGCTTATGGCAACGATTTCAGCCTCCGATCTGATGGTTGCGCTCGTGCAGGCTGCATCGACACTGCCCGCCTTCTTCTTGTCGATCCTTGCTGGAGCAATTGCAGACAGCTTCAGCCGCCGCGGCGTGATGCTTGCCGGACATTGTCTGATCGCACTGGCATCCATGGCGCTGGCTCTCTCTGTTGGACTGGGCTTTGTCAGTCCATGGCTGATCTTGGGACTGAGTTTCTTGGCGGGATGCGGCTTTGCCTTGAATGATCCAGCCTGGCACGCCTCGGTCGGCGACATCCTGGAAAAGCGCGACATACCCGCTGCAGTGACGCTGATGTCGGTGGGGTACAACGTGGTTCGGAGCATAGGACCGGCGCTGGGCGGTGTAATTTTGGCTTTGCTGGGCCCCCTTACGGCTTTCGCCTTCGCTGCGCTGACCGACCTGGTGCCGTTGAGCGCTGTACTGCGCTCCAAGTGGCAAGTTCGCTCTTCGCCTCTTCCGCGCGAGCGGATGACGACGGCCATTCATGATGGTATGCGCTTCACGGCAATCTCCTCGGAGATCAGAGTGGCGATCGTGCGCGCAACCCTGTTCGGGCTGTCAAGCATCTCGATCCTTGCTCTGCTCCCCCTCCTGGTTCGCGATCAACTGGCGGGGGGGCCAATTGTTTACGGCGTCCTGTTGGCCGGCTTCGGCACAGGCGCCTTCATCGCGGGCATTGGCAATAGCTACTTGCGACGCATCACGTCCCAAAATCGATTGATCACGCTCGCGTCCGTTGCTTGCGCAGCGTGTTGCCTTTTACTGGCTCTCACATCATCGGTGGCTGTAGCAGCGATCGCGCTTGCAATCGCTGGCGCAGGCTGGGTTGTCACCTGGACCGGAACCGACGTGTGTGTGCAGTTGGCAAGCCCAAGGTGGGTCGTTGGTCGCACCCTGTCGATCTATTACGCCCTGACCTACGGCGGCATGGCAGCGGGCAGCTGGATCTGGGGTGCTGTCGCGCAGTACTATTCCCTGACGTGGGCTTTGGAAGGTGCTGCAGCGGCGCTGTTGCTGGTTGCAGCTGTGGGAAAGCTATTGCCGGTACGGCTATGGGAGGAATCGGATCAAGGGGCCTTCGACTTCAGGCCACCAGAACTGGCCCTCGATTTGAAGCCCAGGAGCGGCCCGATCGTGATCAAGATGGAGTACTCGATACCCGAGGAGAATATCGAGGAATTTCTGAGCTGCATGCGCGAAAGGCGGCGCGTTCAGAGCCGTGCCGGTGCGCGGGACTGGACCCTCCAGCGCGATCTTCAGAACTCGACTCTTTGGACCGAGACATTCCGCACGCCGACATGGACGGACTATCTTCGTCTAAACCATCGGCTAACGGTGACTGACAGGGAGGTAGGCGAGCGCCTTGCCGCTCTGCAGGTCGGTGATTCTCCTCCTCGTCTCTCACTTTCGATCGAGCGGTCGACAAGCCCCGCCCCCGGCAGCCAAGTCCAGCCTGTGCCCTTTGTATCGCGCCCTTAAGGAAACCAGTAACTTTTCTGGGTTCGGACACGGGAATGGCCGAGACCTACTCCATCTTTCATCGGGACTGCCCGGATTGCCATACGTTGCGGCCGGTTAGGCGAGCATGAGGATTTGTGTGGCAGGTACGTCCACCACGGGCGGCCCATGTCCAGCCCCACCGCCTCTGACATCAGATCGGCTTGGGCACGGGTTCAGGTCGCCTGTCCCCCTGCATCGTGGCGAGCAGCGGGGAGCAAGGGGGCGGCGGGGTCTCCCCGGTCTGCACGGAGCGAAGCGGGCAGACGGAGGAATCCGCCATCGGCGGCTTGCAGGGAGAGGGCCGCGCGCCTCTTTCCCTCCCTCACAAAACGTGCCGCCAAGCACGTTCACGTCGGCGCAGCCGTGCCGCAGAGCCGGCCGCAACAAAGAAGGCCTACAAGGCGGAAGCATCGAAATGTCCGCCAGCGGGACCAATTAAGTTCGGTGCTGGAGAAAGCGGTTCAACAGGGCGGCCGTAGGAGCACCAGCATAGCGCCGCCGTCAGGCGCGACGCGGACCGACAGCCCCGAGAAGGGCGCTGATTGATCGATCGAAATTGAATCGGCTCATTTTATCAGCTGAAATATTCCATGAATTTTTCACGATGCTTCAGCGCGCGCGTGGATTTGATGCAGCCATCCAGGACTGCTGCATTGCCACAGCAATGGTCACAACCTGCTAGCGGGGCTTCTGGAGATGGACGCGACGATCGGTCAGACGCGCTTCTATTGGCTGCCGTCGGCGCCAGACGGTCGCGGAGCTTCAAATCTGATCGGGCTCCCGAGCGAATTGCCGTCCTACGAGCATTCGGGACCGATCCCGGCCTACAGGCACGCCTTACTTCGGGCGGCGGATCAAGTGATCCGTGAGGGGAATGCCACGCCGGCATGGCTCGCCAATGACTTCAATGCCAACTGTCGGCAGTCACATCATTAATTAAGCATAGCTCCGCGACACATATCCAAGGTGGCGCACAATCCTGCGAATTGTCATCGCTGTCACAGCAATCGCCGCACCAAGCAAAGTGGCGAACTCGATTCTGCTCGTGAGATCCCAAAGTTCTCCGAACGGTATGAGATCCATGAAGCGAAACACGGCACCCTGAAGCAGGTAAAGCAGCAGTGTGCTCTGACCAAGCTCCACCGCGACAAAGCGAGCTACGCGAGTTGAATAGCCAACTCTCCAGCATAGGAATATAAGCTGCATCGCCACTGCAGAAGTTGCTACCGAGCCAGCGAACATCAGCAACACTTGTTTGGCCGACTGTGCATCGTAGATCCAGACGAGATTGTTGTAGACGTACGTCTCCTTTCCCCAAACAAGAAAGCACATGAACGCAGCCATCGAAAGTAACACCACAAAAATAGCCTTGTGGCGCCTGATGCTAGCTGCCTGCCATCCGATCGGCTGCGCAAACAAGAACCCCAAACAAAAGAACGGGTATGTGTATCGTACCAACGGGGTTATTGACCACGAGACGGGCGCGAACGCGATCGCAATTGCAGATGCGCCTATGATCCACACCGACGAGCCATTGAAAGTCGTGAGCAACTTAATAAGGACGAAGGACGCGAAAGCTGCCCAGATGAACCAGTATGTGCCAATGAACTCCCTAAAAAAATCCAACATTCCACTGGTTAAACTGTTCGCCGAAGACATTACGGCGGCCTTCGATATCCAAATCAACGCACACCAAAAAAGCATGGGCAATACTAGTTGCATTGCTCGATCACTGACGCCTTGACGGAACGATTTGCGCAGAATCGCTCCCGAAGAAAGATATCCACTTATCGCCATAAAGAGAGGCATGTGAAACATGTAGATTGACTTAAAATATGGCGACAGCCAAAAGGCGTCAGTGCCTCGATAGACAACATATTGCAATAGATGCCCAACTAACACCAAGATAATGAGTACGCCTTTGGCGAAATCGAAGCTTAGGTCTCGGTCCTTACCCTTTCTGGGCGCGAGTCGCGCCCCTTCGAACCGACTGTTTTGTGATTAAGCATCAGACCTCCAGCCGATATCCTGCCGTTACTGCTTCCACTTTGGTTCTAGAGCTGTTCACGCACGGCATCTTCGGATCCCATTCTGGATTGTCGCACCCCAATCGGAGAGGATGGAGGGCCGCAGCACGACACAAGCGGAACAGGCCTGTTCTGGGCTAGAAGGCCGCAATATTTCCATTGAACTTCGTCCTCATCGCCTCAATAGCGGCAGTGCCGCCGCCTGGAATGTAGATCAACCGGAACTCAGGGCTCGCGCCGGCCAACTTCGATTGGTTTCGAATGGTCAAGCGGCGCCGGTCGGTCCATAAGCCTTCCTCAAGAAGCGGACCGTATCCGCTATTCTCTTTGGTCGGTAAAATCGATTGTGTTTATGGAACGCATTCGCACGATGGATACATGCGCATCAGGGCACGTGACCGCCCACGGATAGGACTTTGCTTCGGAGGTCACCGTCCTTTCGCGACTCTTGCAGTGCATGGATGAGGCGGCAATTCCCGCGGTGCAGCACCTTTCGAGCGCGTGCCACAAAATCGCTGGGTTCGACCTGCGCGGCGACTGGGTGGAGATCCGCCTGATCTAAAGCATCACCCATCCGACGGGCAACATCTCACGACGCGCCGAGCAGCTTGGCCAAGAATCCGCACTGGCCGATCTCGCGGTGCGTGCGATCGCCTCCTCGATAGCATTGGAGCAACACCTTCTTGAAATCGGCCTGTGCCGGCAATTTTGTCGTAAAGCTCATGGTGGCGTCTCCCGCACGCGCGCAGGACAGCCGGCAGATTGCGCATCTTGGCGATCAGCCCTGCCATTCGGCCCGTCGTTCTTCTTTATTCCAATGGAGATCGTAATCAGATCCGGCCGGTCACGCAGTGAAGTGTTCTCCCTTCGAGCAGCCACGTCGGCGCCGCTCAGAATCTTCGACGAGCGCGCCAGGACAGCATCGATCTCCGCAAATTCTTGCCAGCAGATCGTCCTCACATCATCATGCTCTTGGCTTCAACCGGGCTGGTGCCCTCCCCTTCCCGGCTTTTTGTCCCGACGCTCGGGTCGCTCCGCCCGGCCCGGTCAAGGCCAAAAAAAACGTCGCGGCTGAGCGCCTACTCCGGCTTCTGCCAAATATTCGTCGGCGGGTTCGCAGCACCGCGGGCGCGCTCGTGGGCAGGAGTGCGGATGGAAGTAGGTGATGCAGATCGTCACCAGCACCTCAGATTGTGTGAGGTCCACGGCTCGCTCGTTTCCGCCGACGGCGGCGCGGCGGGCGTCGGTATACGCAGGGCGGGTCGCCTTGGCCTCAGTTTCGGGGCAATGGCAAGCCCCGGTCCGCGCGGCGCCGAGTTGGGCGGAAAGATCGACGGCGCGCAACGCGGGGCTCCTAGGCGACGAGCAGTTTTCCCCCCGGTCTGACCCGGCCTCGACTCCAGATGCCGCAATGACCGTCGCGGCCCGGCGCGATTGATCGGGTCTCATGCCCAAAGCTGCCTCGGTGCCCAGTAGCGGCACCGCATTGCCCCTCCCAGGCGCTGCGCCAGTAAAGCGTCGGCGAGCCAGCATCCGTGTGCGTTCGAAGCGATCTCATTCGGCGGCCATGATCGCGCCGGTCACCATGCCGCAGCGGAAAGCTGCCGAGCTCGTCTGGTCAGGTCGCTGACCGCCTCGTCGTCGCGGGCGACGATCGAAATCTTCCCCACCGCAGCGAGGTTTCTCCCGTTAGAAGATCCTCAGCGGGATGGGCTGCCAGTTCACGCCCGGTCAACAGCATCCGGCCCGCGGGGTCGACCTTGTCTCCCGGTCGTGTGAGCAGAAGAACATCGCGAAGTGCGGCTTCATCCTCGACGCCGCGAGCCTGCTTCGCCGTACCACGGCCGCCGAAAGCCCTAGGCGCTGTCACAAGGCGCCAGCCCACCTCTCTAGCTGGCGGACCATCTCATCGAGCGCGCCGATGGCCGCACGGTCAGTGATTGCAATATCCTCAATGCGCCGCAACTGTTTGGGTCGGGGGCAGCCCTGTGCAACCAGGCCGGCACCGCCGCGTCGGCGCGGCTTCCGTGGCACCGGGAAGAGTGCCGTGGTGGCGCACGAGGGTTTTGGCTCAGAACCATGGAACACGATGGAGGATCGCGGCGCTTTTGTAGAGCGAACGATAAGTCTTGCACGACCAGCCATTTATCCCTCGCCAATTCCATGCCGCGGGCAACCAGCAGGCGAACCCCGTCCGGACTGAGTACCCGTTTCAACGCGGGCAAAAGAAGTTGTGTAGCCATGTCACGAAATGCTTGGTCCGCTTCTCTGCCGGCCGATGGTCCATGAAATCCCCTCTGCACGCACGACGCCGGAAACCTCCTTGCCGATATGATGCTCAAGCACCGGCCGCCATGGCACCAGCGTGAACTCGCGCGATTTCTCGATGACAGCGTATTTTCCGCCGGCGAGCTCGACGGAGCGGCGGAGCGTGCCTTCTATTCGATCTCCACTCTGGGCTTCAGAATAGGGCAGACCGAGTTCGTTCGACAACTGGCCGGCCACGCGGTTCAACTCGCGTTGGCGCAGCATCGAAAGCATGTTGGCGCGATAGACGATCCGGTCCTGCTCTTCCCGAGCAAGACCTTGCGCAATCAGCCACTGCCGTCGGCGGCCTTGCGCCTCTCGGACATCGCGGCCGAAACCAGAGCTGTGCAAGGCCTCCGGTATGTCGGAAACCAGCTCTCGATCGAGCCAGGTGGCGCCGTCGAAGCTGACTTGTTGTTCCAGCGGCGTCGATGAGAGCTTGTCAACCGTGACAGGCTCGGCCCCGGCCCGCTGACGCTCGTAGTCAGACACACGGTCGAGATGATCCGGTGCGACGATCCAGGTGCCGTCCGGCTCGCGCTCGACACGACCGGTCGCCCGGCGGATCGCCTCCAGTCGCCGCACGTGCGTTTCGGCAAAGCGTTCGGTGGCCGACGGGTCATGCTTGAGATGGATATCGATGCTGTAGCGCCCGTCATGGGCCGTGGCGATCTCGGCAATTGTGCGGTCGACTTGCCTTGGCCCGGTGTCCCTCGGCGTGACCCGCACTATGCAGCCCTCTGGCGTCGGTTGGGTGGCCTCGCCTTTGCCGATATCAACATAGTGGCTTTTGCCGTCCACGCCGTCGACGACGAGGTAATGGCGGTCAGTGATTTCGTCGGCCAGGCCGCGCGCAATGATGCGGCCGACGACAGGCTGCATCTGCTCTGCAGATCGATCATGGACAACATAGTCGGCGGCACTGCGGGCGAGCCCCTTGCCGGTCAGTTCGCGGTGCATGGTCTTGATGATGTCGCCCCGCTCGCCGATGCGGCGCAGCGTCGCTTCAAGCTCGCCATCAAGGCGCCAGCGGCCCGAGCCGACTTCCTCAGCCAGACCCATCCGCTCGAGCTTGCGCAGGCGGCCCTGGTGCAGCGTCTGGCGAAACGTGTCTCGGCTGGCCGGTGAGACATGCCCCTCATGGTCGCGCATGCGGAGCAGCTGCCGATCGATGCTGGTGAAGCGTTCCCGCTCCATTTCCTGGCGCAGGCGTTGCTCGATCTCGCGGTCCGTTCTCGGGCCAAGGTCCAGGCTGACCAGCTCGGCCGCCCGTTCACGGATTCCAGACGAGATGTAGTCCCGCGCGATGACTAGGTTTTCGTCGCGGTCGTCCTTGCCGCGGACGATAATATGGGTATGCGGATGACCAGTGTTGAAATGATCGACGGCCACCCAGTCGAGCCTGGTGCCGAGGTCTTCTTCCATCTGCGCCATGAGGCGCCGCGTGAGCGGCTTCAAGTCATCATACTCGATGCCGTCTTCAGGGGCGACGATGAAGCGGAACTGATGCCGGTCGCCATCGGCACGATCGATGAAGGCCTTGCCATCAACGCGGTCGCTGTCGGCGCTATAGAGCTCGCCAGGCTCGCCTTCGCGGGTGACGCCGTCGCGCTGGAGGTAGCGAAGGTGTGCACGTGCCCCGTCAACACCCTTGCCGGCCAGCTTGACGATACGCGCCTTGACGACGGCGCGTCGCTGCCGAAACGCCGCGTGGGGGTCGCGCGCTCTGAGAACGGCGGCAGCAGCCCCGCCGCGCCCCGCCCGGCTTCCGATGAAGCGGCCACGGCGACCGCTGCCGCCGCCGGCTCGGTTGATCGCGGCGCGGATCTGGCCGGCGAAACGCTTGCCTGCCTTCGAGCCGCGCGATCCGATTTTGCCCAGGCTCGGCTTGAACTCTTCATCCTGCATTGAGCCTCCTAGTAATCTTAAGCAATATCAGAGGTTTGTCGGCAGCAGCTCTCCTGACGCTGAAGGCAGCCTCCGTGGAAAACGATGTGCAGACAAAGACTTCGCCGCCTCCAGGAGGCGATGCCTTTATCTTGCCTTCCGCGGACCTGCCTCCCTGCCTCCCTGCCCCGCCCGACCCAGGATACCCCTGCCCTCACCTGCGATCCGGCCGGCCTGACCTTGCTCGCTCCGATCCGAGCGGCACCACGATTTGGCCATTCGGATCGGTCGCGGAAACACCGTTTCGCAGGAAAAACAGCGACTGCCCGGACGGGATTTCCAGCACTTTTCCGGAACGGGATTTGCCGGTGAACGCGTCCATGTCGGCGGCCGAGATCCCCGCCGCCTTCAGCTCTTCCAGATACGAAACCGTCTCGCTGGGCAGCGGTCGCCCACGCTGCAAATGCTGTTCGTAGCGGTCCGGCCCAGCGTTATAGGCGGCAAACAGGCCGGGAAAGCCGAAGCGGTCATACATGGCGCGCAGATAGGCAGTGCCTGCCAGAATGTTGTCGCGAGGGTCGTGCGGATCGGCCCCCAGGCCAAGCTCTGCGCGCATCTCCTCGTAGGTGCCGGGCATCACCTGCATGAGGCCAACGGCGCCGGCGTGTGAGGCGATCGGCCGTCCGTCCAGCATTGTCTGCCCCCGGCTTTCGGCATCCATGACGGCATAAATCCAGGGCTGTGGAATGCTGAAACGCCGGCTTGCTTCGGCTACCAAGGGCTGCCATCTTGCCAGCTGCGGACCACGGGAGATGGCGGCCGGCTGAGCGTCGGTCGCGGCGGAACAGGCGCATGGCGCTATCGCGACCATGCCCAGCATCAGGAGGGTTACTCGGTCCATAGCGGCACCAGCCTCCCGACAATATTTTCGGCCGGCACCGGCCCGAAATAGCGGCTGTCGAAGGAGTGATTTCTATCGTTGCCGAGCAGGAAAAACTCGTCGGCGGCGAGCTTGCGGCAGGCATTCCACCAAGGCAGCGGACGGTGCTGCGTGTCGGTTGCCAGCCGGCGCGCGACAATCTCGCCGCCGATGATGATGGCGTCGCCGAAGGCGCAGACATGCTCGCCAGGCAGCGCGGCAAGGCGCTTGACCAGCGGCACATTGCTGGGCAGATAGAAGCGTTCGGCGGCGAGATCGGCGACCGGTTTTGGCGGGCGGACGAGCACGAGATCGCCACGGGCCGGCGATCCGGACGCGACGCGATAGAGGCCGACCGGCGCACTGGCCGAGGCGTTCCACACCAGCCAGGGCGATGGGTTGTCGAAAGCGGCGAAGCCGATCAGGCCGAGGCCTATTGTGGCCACGGCGATCGTCTTGCGCGCCCGAACGCGCCGCAGATGGCTGCCGATCAGACGGATAGTGGGACGCCGGCTCATGAGCGGCCTCCCTCACCGGCCGAGCCGGAATCATGCCCGGCATCCTCGGGCCTGGTCTCCTGCGCGCGTCCCTTCGACCAGTCGTCGAGCTCGTCGATGTGATAGCGGACATAGCGGCCGTGCTTGCGAAATTGCGGGCCACCGCCCTTGAGCCGCATCTTCTCCAGCGTGCGCTGGGATAGCCCGATATAGAAGGCGGCCTGCGCGGTGTTGAGAAACGGACTGCCCTTCTTCGCGCGGGCCGCGCGTTCGTTTTCGTCGTCCATGATGGTCCTCGTTTCGTTACGGACAAGCGAAGGCGAGGATCGGCGAGCGAGATCGTTTTGGGGACGGGCGAAGAGTGGGGGGCGAGTTTTCGCCGCCCCTTCTTGAGAAGAGCCCCGCGCCGGTGGCGGCGCGGGGCTCGAGGCTGGCGGTTCAGTCGACCGGGTTCCAGATGATGGCGTATGTGTCGTCGTCGTCCTGGCCGGCGGCGCGGCCGAGATTGGCGTAGAGCTTGCGCGGACCGAACTCCGGGGCGGCAATCGACAGGCTCACATAGTCCTTGCCGGAGGTCTCGCCGGTGCGGATCCAGCCGGCCCCTACTTCGACCCCTTGCGTCAGCACCCGAAAGTCGGGATGGGTGTCGGCGCTCTTTGCCTGATTGGGCACGATGTCGATGTCGGCGCGGACGCTGAGCGTCTTGAGCTGGCCCTTGTAGCCGCCGTTTTCCTGTTTGGTGACGTATCCGATCGCGGTCATTTTCAGTCTCCTTTTGGTGCTCGCCGGGGACCATTCCCCTGCGATGGCGGACCGTGATGGGCGCGTCCGGACCGCCGGAACCGGGACGGCCGCAGCGATAGCGGAGGACCCGAGCGGACAGCTTTTTTGAAGCGAAGCGGCGCGAGGAAGCCGCCGCAGGCGGCGGGGAAAAAAGCTGCTGGCGAGGGTTTCGGGCGGGCCGGATCCGCCCATAGGTCGTCAAGCCAGCCGCAGGGGAATGGTCCCTGAGACGCATGGAGACAGGTGGCGCGATCGGCGGCACAAGAGCGGGCGGCAATGCAGGGGGCTTGCTGCGCGGGCTCTGTCGGCAACCCGATCGGTAATTGGCCCATGCGCGGAGCGCCTCGGCAAGCAACCCGGCGCGGTGCAGGGCTGCCGAAATGGGGGCGAGTTGGCGTCGGGATTTCTCGCGCGGCACTGGCTCGACAAGACGACCAATCGGCAGCCGGCGCGGCCCCGGAGCGGCGCGGGCGACCTGAGCGGCGGTACTCGAGAGAACCGCCGCTTAGGCCCTGATCGACTATTCGCGCGCGAACAGCGGCTGCACTTGTGTCCACTGATCGGCGGTGCGGAAGCCGCCGCGGCTGGTGTAGCTTTCGGCGGGGAATTTCATCCAGCGCGGCAGCCAGCTCTCGACCCACTGGCGGCCATTCTCGCCCGCCAGGAAGTCACGGATGATCTTCTTTTGCGTCTTGACCTTCTCGGCGACATTGCCGTCCGCGACCAGCTTGCCGCCGACCTCGGCCAGCATCGAATTGGCGATTTCCTTGTCGCGCAAGAGGTCGAAGAAGGCGTCGTCCGGTTGCCACCATGCGCCCATATCGACGTTCAGATGGTTGCCGAGTGCCTCGATGACGGCGCTGCCGGCTGCAAGCGTCTCGGCCATGACAAGGGTGAGAACGCGCATGACATCGTCGTCGCAGAGCGCCAAGAGGCGCGCGAACACGCCGGCGATAGCAAAGGCGTCGCCATTGCCGGCGGCGATCACGCTATCCTCATCCGGTGATCCGAGCAGGGCCAACACTTCGTGCCGCTTTTTGCCGAATGCAGCTTCAGCCTTGCAGCCGGCAAGGCTGGCAGTCACCGTCTCGTTGGCTGCGCGCTGTGGCTCACGGCGCACCTGCCACAGGCCGGAACCGGTGATGGCGTGCGCCACCACGAGGCGCAGCGCCACGGCGGGATGGTCGAGCATGGCCGCACGCACGGCGGCATGGCGATGCAGATCGACATAGTTCTGCATCGGGCCGGTGAGTTCGGGGCGCGGCGGCTTGGCGGCTGTTTCTTCTTGCTCGCCGCCCTCGCGGGCGCGGCGCGCTTCCTTGCGTGACAGCCAGCCCTCGTGACACTCGACCTCGCCGCGATGCGAGACAGTGATGACGACCTTGCCGCCCTTCTTCTTCGGGGTCTTCTCGTGGTCCCATCCGTGGAAATATTGGCCCGGCTCCAGCAGCACCACCTCGCTCCAGCCGTCGTTAAGATAGGTGTCGCGTCTGGCGGCAATCGCTTCGTTCTGCTTTTGCCAGAACAGGTCGGCATCGGCGAAATAGCTGTCCTCGCCGAACAGGTCCGAGGTGATCAGGCCGGGATATTCGTCGATGGCAAACAGCGCCACCTTGGTGGAAATCGACTGGCCGCCGAACAGCCATTGCTTCAATTGAAAGCCACGCGGCGCGTATTGATCGGGATCGGCACAGAGTGCCAGCCAGTCCTTCTGCTGCGCCTTGGACGCCATGGTGAGATGGCGCACCGTCTCGGCGTCGATCTCCTCGCGGCGATAGGCTTCGCGGATTTTGGGCAAGAGGTCGCCAAGCGCCAGAATGCGTTTGACCTTCAGGTCAGTGATGCCGAAGGTCGCAGCGATGTCTGGAACGGTGCGGCCTTGCCTGACGAGCCGCGAAAACGTCTCCCATTGCGATACTTCGTCAGGATCGAGGCGGGCGAGGTTTTCGATCAGCGAGGCTTCCAGCGCATCGGCGTCGTCACCGTCCTCCATGATGGCGCAGGGCAAGGGATCGCCTTCGCCGCGCTCGTCCGCAAGCGATTTCGCGGCGAAATGGCGCCGCCTGCCGGCAACGATCTCGAAGGTTTCCGGCTGGCCGTTGGGCCGCACAAGGAGAGGCACCAGCACGCCGCGCGCACGCACGGATGGCAGGATATCGGAAATGTCGGGCGCGCGTTTTCCATGGCGCATGTTGAGCGCGGAAATGTTGAGCCGATCCAAGGGGATCTGGGCAAGCTGCATGGTTACTCTCCTTCGCTTTGGTTGAGGTTGTCCCGCCGCAGAGGCCGAAGGCCGGCGCGGCGGGACGGTTTTTGCGCCTATCGGCGCTGCTGTTCCGCCGTGTCGGACGGAAGCTCGGAATGGGACTTTGAAAGGGCGTCTGCTGCCTGCCGCAGAAGTCGCTCGGCCTCGGTGATGTGGCGGCAAATGCGGGCGGCTTCGGCATAGACGGAGAGCGGAAAGCGCGCCTGGAAATGCAGGTCGCGCTCTATGCCGAGGCCAAGCGGACCTTTTACGGATGCAAGCTCGGCCAGACTGACGCTGCCGAGTTCGGGGAAGCCGAAGCCGAGATCGCAAAGGCCGAACAGCGTGTCGCCATCGGCGTCGAGTTCGGTCAAAAGCCACGTGGCGGCACCTGTGGGATTAAACAGTTTCACAACCGGAAAATGGTCAATGTCGGCGTCGGCGGCGCCATTGGCGAGCAGTCGTGCGCGCAGTGGATCGGTGATCAGGATCATGGAAAGACTCCTTGTCAGAACAGGTCGAGTTGATTTCTGCTGGCTTCATCGAAGAGGCCGATATCGAGCGGCTTTTGCGCCGCGCGCGGACACATCGGCGCGTCCATCAGGAGGGTGAGCCGATCGCGCGTGGTGATCGGCCGGACACCGGGAATGAGCATCTGCTCGCCTTGCGGCGTCGGCTCGCTCGCGGTCAGTTGAGGATCGCGCATCGTCATGCCGCAATCCCTTCCTGCGCCTCGCCTTCGGCATCGGCCTGAAGGCCAAACAGGAAATCGGCGGCCTTGGAAGCAAGACTGGCGGCACGGAAGATGGCGCGATTGTCCTCGCGCAGCACCTTCAGCCATGAGCCGATGTAATCGGCATGACGCACGGTCGGCTCGATACCGAGATTGCTGCAGACGAAGGCGGCAGTGATTTCGGCGACCAATTCTTCACGCGCGTAAGCCTTGGAGCCGAACGAGCCGGAGAGGTCGCGAGCAAGCCGCGTCGGGTGGCCGGTCCAGTGGCCAAGCTCGTGAAAGCAGGTCCGGTAATAGTCGATCTGGTGATGGAACGCCGGCTGCGGCGGCACCTGAATGTGGTCGCTGCCCGGCATGTAGAAAGCGCGATCGCCGCCGACCCTGAAATCCGCACCGCTGGCGCGAATGAGCGTCTCGGCCTGCGGCACGATCTCGCACTGAGGCAGCGGCTCGGCGGCGGCATAGAGGTCTTCCGGAAGATTATCGCACTGCGCGACATTGAAGACGGTGAAGCGCTTCAAAAAAGGCACGGCCTGTGGTTCATCGCCCTCGTGGCGTGCGCGCTCCTTCTCGTCCTTGGGGACAAAGCGGTCGGCATGCACGATGGTCGTGCCGCGCTCGCCCTTCCTGACATTGCCGCCAAGGACGAGCGCCTGCCGGAAGGTGAGCCAGTTCTGGCTGGGATAGCTGCGCTCGATGACCGCGCCCCACAGGATGAGGATATTGATGCCGGAATAGATGCGCCCAGAGGATGCATTCCTCGGCAGGCCAAGGCCTGCCTTTGCGCTGCCCCATGGCTTGACCCATGGCACGGTGCCGCGCTCCAGTTCGGCAATGATGCGGTCGGTGATCTCCTGATAAAGGCTGGCGCCCGGGCGCCCGCACTTGCCTGCGCCAGCCTCTCCGCTGGCACAACGCTTGCTGTTTACATGCATCGTCTCATCCTCCGCTCGCCAATCGCCGCGCCTTTCCCCGGAAGATCCCATGGGTGGTGGAGGCAGCGCTCGATCCCGATCTCGCGTGCCTGCCCCGTGAGTGGGGTGGGCGGCAGAACGCGACTGGCTTGGCTCGCTGAACGAGGCAGGCTGCACCCGAAGGGCCGGAACGGAGTGGAGGATGTGAGCGGAGCGAACATTGCGGCCTGCCGCAGCGGGCCTAGAAAGGAGCGTCGCCCACCCCGCGAGCGGGGGCAGGCAAAAACCAAAACCACATCGCGAAGCGATGACCGCAGCTGCGATCAACTCGCTTTGACCGACGCATTGCTCATGAACAACTTGGAGGGACAGAACACATGAAGGCTAAAAACGCGACTGAGATTGAAACCGATGCCGTCCATACGACACTCGGCGCTATCTTCCTGTCCCTGGAACTCAGTCGCTCGACCTG
>NZ_JAMYRY010000040.1:0-38171 GCF_040321655.1 Mesorhizobium sp. M0306
CGCAGAATGATCCGAGCTAACACGAAGCCCCGCCGCTCGGCGGGGCTTCGCCAAGTTCGGGTCCGCCACTCGTTGGCACTCCTGTCAGGTGCAGCACGCTACGCTTTGACGAGTGCCTTGCGCGCCTTCCTAGCCGGCGACTTGATTGCCGTTGCGGTTGCTGTCGCTGCCGCCGCGCGAGCAGCTCGTTTTGGTTTTTCCGCCGCAGCTGTTGCCGGCGTTGTCGCCTTTCGCCCGAGCCCGATTGATTTCGCAAGAGCCGAGCGGGTCGCTGCGTAGCTTGGCGCCACCATCGGATAGTCGGAGGGCAGGTTCCATTTCTGCCGGTATTGGTCAGGGCTCAGATTGTAGTGCGTTCCGATATGCCGCTTCAAGGATTTGAATTTCTTCCCGTCTTCCAGGCAGATGATGAAATCAGGTGACACTGATTTCTTGATCGAAACCGCCGGCTCCAGCTTAACTGCGGCCGGAGCCACAGGCGTGCCGATACCTTGCAAAGCAACATATGTATCCTCAATCAGCTTCGACAACTCGCCGACCGGCAGCGGATTGTTCGAAACATAGGCGGAAACGATGTCGGCGGTAATTGCTACGAGATCAGCCTGGTCGCTTTGGTCTGCAGAAACGGTCATCGAGTTTTCCTCTTGTCTAATGGCGCGCGTTGAAATGGATGAGCTGTTTATTGCCAATCACGCAAACAATTCGTTATTTCCGCCAACAAACCTCATTCGTTGCAAATATCAAGCGGGCATGCTTCGCTTCCATCGTTCGGCCCGGCTGCAGTCAATGTTACTGATCGCGTCGGAGAAGCGAATCTTTCCGCTCGCCTTCTGCGCGGGAGGGGGCCCACACCCTATGGCTCCAGCAAGCGGCGAGAACGATATCTCCCTTGCTGGTGAGTTGCTCGAAGCCGGCATAGCCATCGACGTGCAGCACGCCCTTGAAGTGCTCGAGATGCGAGGCCGGGCGTTCGGCCTTGCGGTCTGGTTCAAACAGATAGATTGCCGCGGCGGCTCCGGTCCGCCCCAGGGGTGTTGCTCGCGGGCTTACACCCACAGCGGTCCCGTCTTGGTGCGGCCACGGCCTGGATCGAGCACCGGAACCGGTGTGTCATAGGCAAAAAGATGATCGGAGGCGAAGACGTTTTTCGCCAGTCGCTCGTGCGGGGCTTCCAGCCACCAGCAGGAGCCGCCAACCCAGCCGGCGAGCGTCGAACGTGGAAGATCAACACCGTTCCTGCGAAGATCTGCGACTGCCAATAGAGCGGCGTGTGATCGGAATATTTGCTGACCAGAACCTGCGCGAGCAACGCCGGCGTCGCCAACCCGCCGCTCCGCAGCCGGCGCCTGCACCACCTTCTCGCAGGTCCGGCAGGCGTATTTGGGGCGCGTGGTGCGGATCACGCGCAGCTGCGCTGGCACCCAGTCCAGCATCTCGCTCACGCTTTCGCGGATAAGATTCAGCGCGCCACCGCAGCCGGCGCAGACGGTCCCGTCGACATCGACCAGGACCTCCTCGCGCGGCAGATGATGGGGCAGCGGCTTGCGGCGGGACGGCTGTTCGATCTGCTGTCTCGCGACACGCGGACGGCGCTCCTCTTCGCGGGCGAGATCACCGTCGGGCTCTTCCAGTCCGAGCGCCAGTTGATCAGGATCGAGCCGCTCGAACGGCGGCCGAACTGCGCGCGCTGCAGCTGCTTTATGATGGATTTAAGGCGCTCGATCTCACCCTCGCGGTGCTCGACAACCGTCGCTATGTCACGCACAAGATGCTGCAGAAGAGCCGGTTCGCTGGGCAGATTGTCGAGGTCGACCAGCATGTCCGAATCTACCCGAATCGGCTGATTCGAAGAAGCAACTTCGCTCGATTTGGTGCGATTTTGCTACGCTTTTCAGCCGGCCAAAAGCGTCGCCAGAAGCGTTCCGGCGTGCGTCTATTCCTTCGATGAGCATCGCGAGTTGTGCTGGCGACAGCATCACCGACCCACCTGGCTCGGCCAGACGCCGCCACCAAAAGTTGCCGCGGTCGATGCACTTAGTGAACAGACAAAGCCCGTTCCGTCCCAGAACAGGATCTTCAGGAGCGACGCATTCCTGCCGCGGAACACGAACAGATGTCCCGAGAACGGGTCCTTCTTCGGATGTTCCTGGATCAGCGTGGCGAGGCCATCGAGCCCCTTTCGCATGTCGGTGTGACCGAGCGCCAGGTGCACTTTCACGCCGGCCGGAACGACGATCATGACGCCTTCTCCTTCCCAGTGAGCTGCCGCTTTACCGCAGCCGGAGTACTGCCGGCCGGTGCAAACACGCGCCGTCCATCAGCCAGCTCAATCGCCACCATGCCGTCGGGCGGCTGCACCAGATCGCGCAAGGCGCCGAGCGCGGGCAGCTCTTTTGCTGCGCCATCGGCAAGCACCACCGTTGCCAGTTGCGGCGCCTTGCGAGCGGTCAGGCCGAACTCGACCCGCCAGCGGAACACCATGCTGGTGGCGACGCCATGGCGGCGACAGACCTGCGCCACGGCGACGCCGGGCTTCTCCGTCTCCTGCACGATCGCCCGCTTCTGGTTGTCGCTGAAGCGGCGCCGGTTCGATCGCCCGTCGACCGCGTCCGGCGTCAAGCGGTATTTGCGTCGCGCGCAATTAGCAGCGCTGCTTGATTGGGCTCGGGCACTCGGGTGAAGCAGGGATCGCCACTCGGTTTCGTCGCCGGATTCTTCCAGGCGATTGCGCCAGATCCGCAACGCATGCGGCGACAGACCAAGTGCAGCGGCATACTCCGCGTGCCCCATGCCGCTCCAGTTCATCGCCTTGACATGCATGCTCCAGAATGCCCGCAGAGCGATCGGGCCGCTGTCCGTACGCCTGCCGTAGCGATAGCGCGGAGGCCTTTTGGGCCGCTTCGGCGGCACCTCCTTGCGCGAACGTGCTGCCTTCTTCCGGTGCAAGTTCTGCAGCCTTTCCGCACGCTTGCGCAGATCATCCGCGCTCACCAGATGGCGCATCCACAGCTCGAATGTGGTGATCGAGAGATCGCGTCGGCGACAGTATTCCAGTGCATCCTGGTTGCCGCGATACCAGCTCGCAACATGCGACGACCAGTAAGGACTGTTGGCCTTGGCCCAGGAGCGGCGAGCCGCCATCGGAGATCCTCCATATGACGAAGGAACCCCACATGAAGCTCAATTGCACTAGCCGAATAGGTGCAGGGACCGGACGCTTACCGAGGGTGGATTAGGACAGCGAGGGTGGATTAGGACGGCCGCCCGTAATCGGGGCGGGCGCGTGGCGGGACGGCAAAGCTGTGCGTCGGCCGCGGCGCGACTGGTGGTGGCTGGCGACTCGGCGGCAAGATCTGCGCCTGTGAAGCAACGCAGGAGGCGAACAATGGAATTCTTTTGTGGACTGGATGTTGCGATGGATGAGACGGCGGTGTGCGTCGTCGACGATCGCGGCGCGGTGCATCTGCAGGCGACGGCTCTGACCGATCCCGACGCGCTGCTGGCCGCGTTGAAGCCTTTCCTGCCGCGGCTGAGAAGGGTCCGTCACGAGGCCGGTTCGCTGTCGCCCTGGCTGCATCCGGAACTGCTGAAGCTCGGGCTTCCGGCGGTCTGTCTGGAGACGCAGCACGTGCGCGCGGCGATGTCGGCGCAACGCAACAAGACCGACGCGGCCGATGCGCTGGGCATTGCCCACATCATGCGCACCGGCTGGTTCCGGCACGCGCACGTCAAGTCGCAAGCCTGTTATCGGATGCGGTTGCTGCTGACGCACAGGCGCAATCTGAAGCGCAAGTTCCTCGATCTGGACGCCATCCGCCATTCGCTCAAGAGCTTCGGCATTCGCCTGAGCAAGGTCGGGCGGAAGGCTTTCGATCAGGCTGTGCGCGATGTGACGACTGGCGATGCGCTGACGTCAGAGCTGATGGACGCCATGCTGACGGCACGCGCCGCGCTGTGGAAGCAGTACTGCCGGCTGCACGAGCTGGTCGTGAGGTTCGTCGCCCGCGAGACCTATGCCGCCGCTTCATGGCGATCCCCGGCGTCGGCCCGGTGACCGCTGAGCTTCATGACGGCGGTCGAGGACCCGTCCCGCTTCCGCCGCTCGCGCGACGTGGCAGCCTATTTTGGCCTGACGTCGCGGCGTTGGCAGTCGGGCACCTCGATCGACTCGCAGGGACGTATATCGAAGGCCGGCGACGCGGACGTGCGGCGCGCCCTCTATGAGGCGGCGTCGGCGCTGATGACGCGCTTCCGCGGCAAGGACAAGCTCAGGAGCTGGGGAACGATGCTCGCGAAGCGGGGCAATCACCGCAAGGCGACGGTGGCGGTGGCGCGCAAGCTGGCGGTGATCATGCATGCCATGTGGACGGACGGGACGTGCTATGTCGGCGACCCGGCGGCGCGCGAAACCGACCTTGTTGCGCGCGCCCGGGTCAAGGCCTGGAAAACGCTTGGCGCAGCCCGATGAACGGCGCGACGACGCTTGACGTGCGACGACTGCGCAGCATGACAGACGCAAACTGAACACACGAGCTCCGCTGTGAACCGGATGAGGACCGGTGCAGACCAGGAACGACGGGACGCACGCTATCTTGCTTGCGGCCGACCGATCGAAAGACGGCCGGACCGGGTTGGACTGCCTGTGATGATGCCCCGTGAATCCGATGGAAAGTTGCACCCCGACGGCAAAAGCGCTGCCAGCATGCAGCCCGAAAACGCCCTCGGCGAGGGCGGAGGACTGCACGGCGCACCGGATCTCCGCCGCTTGGCGGACAAGCATGTTGCGGAAAGCCGCAAAGTGTTTTTGAGTAGAAAAGAGGAGAGACGACGATGGTGAAAAGAGTACCGGAAGCACAACCGATTAGGACTGCACGGCGCACCGGATCTCCGCTTCGCGGACAAGCATGTTGCGGAAAGCCGAAAAGTGTTTTTGAGTAGAAAAGAGGAGAGACGACGATGGTGAAAAGAGTACCGGAAGCACAACCGATTAGGACAGCAAGATAAAGCGAGCTGGCGCTCGCCCTCGCTTCGCTCTAAGTGCTTGTCTGCACATTGTTTTTTGTGCTCGTGCCGACCCATCGCAAAATGACGCGAGGTGCGGGGCTGACGGTCTATGGCTATATTGTTGATCTCAAAAGCAAAACTGTCGTGCCCTAGCGATGTGCAATCCGCCGGTCTACGCCCCAGCAAGTCTTTGCGCGCCGTAGCACGCTCTGCGCGCCGGCCATCTTGAAGCGCGGAATCTGAGTCTCGATGCTGTCCGTCATGGCAGATCGTGACAGCAACAGGTTCCAGGTTCGCACCGGCCGGATGCGGAGCAGCAGCACGCCGGTCAATTCGCGCACGCTGCCTTTCGTGCGCCAGGTCGAGATCGCCATCCGCAAGCAGGGCGGCAACCCCAATCGCCTCGGCGCAAGCAGGAACGCCGGGAAGGGGAGCGGCCGCTTCAATGCCCGCGGCCGCGGCGGCAAGGTGGTGTCAGCGTTGCCAAAGGACGGCGGCGGTTGGAAGCAGGATGGCAATCGCGTGCGCTTTCGTTCCCGCCGCGTCGTGGTGAAGGCGCGTGTCGTCAAGCTGCCGGGACGAGGCAAGGAGACCGCTGGGCGCGCCCAAAAATTCGTGACGACGAGCAAGGCCGTCGATGCGCATCTGCGCTATCTCCAGCGCGATGGCGTCACCAGGGACGGCGAGAAGGGCAGGGTGTACTCGGCCGTCGAGGACGAGGCCGACGGCAAGGCCTTCGTCGAGCGTGGCCGCGGCGACCGGCATCAGTTCCGCTTCATCGTCGCGCCCGAGGATGCCGCCGAGATGGAAGACCTGCGCTCCTTCACCCGCGATCTCATGCGGCAGATGGAGACCGACCTCAACACGCGCCTCGACTGGATTGCTGTCGACCACCACAACACCGGTCATCCGCACACCCACATCCTGGTGCGCGGCGTTACCGATGACGGCAAGATCCTGAACATCGCCGGCGACTACATCGCCCACGGCATCCGCCACCGGGCAGGCGAGCTGGTGGAACGGGAACTCGGGCTGCAAAGCGAGATCGAGGTCGCCCGCAAGCTGGCCAACGAGGTGGACGCCGAACGGCTGACCCGGCTCGACCGCATGCTGATCGCCGAACAGCAGGAGCACGATCTGGTCGACCTCCGTCCCAATGCCAGCGACAGCTACACCATTTCCAGCAACCGCTATCTGCTGATCGATCGGGCAAAGAGACTGCAGCACTTCGGCCTGGCGAGCGAGATCGAGCCCGGCCGATGGGTCATCTCCGACAGAGCCGAAAGCACGCTACGGGCACTTGGCGAGCGCAACGACATCATCAAGACCATGCACAGGGCGCTGGAGGAACACGGGCTCGCCCACGAGCGGGGGGCCGCGCAATATGTCATGCATCGGCGAACCATCACCGAACCGATCCTCGGCCGTGTGCTCGCCAAGGGCCTTGCCGGCGACGAGATGAGCGACCGGCTGTCGCTCGTCATCGACGGCGTCGACGGGCGCACCCACTATGTCGAGACTGCCGATGCGGCAAAATTAGACGACGTTCAGCGCGGCCATATCGTGGCGCTCGATCCGATCCTGCCGAAGCAGGAGCCGCGTGCGGCCGACCGCAACATCAGCGTCGTAGCCGGCGAGGGTGGCATCTATCGCCCGAGCCAGCACCTGGAGGCGATCCGCGAGACATTTTTGGGGCAGGGCAAGGACCCGGATGCCTTCGTCCGTTTCCATGTCCGCCGTCTCGAAGCGCTGCGCCGGGCAGGCCATGTCGAACGCCTCGACGAAGACCACTGGCGCATTCCAAAAGACCTGTCCGAGCGCGGCATCGCCTATGATGGCCGCAACGCCGGGAAGGACTTCTCCCTGCGTGTGCTCTCGACGTTCGATCTTGACGCGCAGGTCGGCAGCGATGGCGCCACCTGGCTCGATCGGGAGCTCACGGCCAAAAACCCCGTGCCGCTGGTCCAGTCAGGCTTTGGTCTCGACGTTGACAACGCGCTCGACAGACGCGCTGCCCAGCTCGTCACGATGGGCCATGCCGAACGCGACTTGACGAGGGGGACCATCACCTTCTCGCGCGATCTTGTTGCTACGCTGGAGGGCCAAGAAGTCGCGCGCGTCGGCAAGCAAATGGCCGCTGCGCGCGGCCTCATCTTCGCGCCCGTCCAGCCCGGCAACCATGTCGGCGGCACGCTGCTTGGCTCAGTCCGCCTTGCCAGCGGGCGCTTCGCCATGCTGGACGATGGTCTCGGGTTTCAGCTCGTTCCTTGGCAGCCAATGCTCGACAAGCGCATCGGCCAGCACATCAGCGGGGTCGTGCAAAGCAGCGGCGGTATCGACTGGAGCTTCGGCAGAAGGCGGGGACTGGGGCTGTGAGCGCTCATCGGCGCGGCAGTTTTGGCTCGTAACTATCGCCGGCATATTGCTGCGCCTTTCTGGCTAACGAGTACGGATCGCCGGGCTGAACTGATAGCTTTGCCGACCACAACAGGTTGCATTAATCAGGGCGCTCCGTTCTGCCTTGCACCTGGGATCCACTGCTGCTCGGGCGTCAGCAGTAAAGATCGTAAGTCCCACTAGCATCGCAAGTAAAGAACGCTTCATTGTAGCCCCTAAGGAGCGACAGAAGCCGAAATTTCTCTACCTTTCAAGCTTGGCATTTCGGGGGCTAAATGCAGCAAGCCCATACGGCCCTGCTGCTGCTCAGGGGTTTCGACCGACGGGCGGCCTCGTTCCGCTGCTCGCGGTGCGTCGAAGCTCAAGTTGGCATGAGGAACATTCGATAGCGCCAGGGATTCCTTACCGCTCTACCGCTGGCGAGAACTATCACGAGAGTGTCGGCCCTTGATCGTTCCACAAAACACGCATGTGGGCACTTAGCCTGCAGGAATAAACGTTTTCGACAGCGCCACACGCCGTCGTTGCGAAACTAGACAAACATCATAACGAGGATCGCGCCGAGGACTATCAGGACAAGCCCACCGATAAGCATTGGCATCAGACTGTTGTCAGGGTCGATACCAGAATCAATCTCCTTCGTTAGCGGCTTGTCGTTCTTCTTTGATTCGGCCATGACTCATCTCCATCCGAGTAAAGCAGCAAGCCTCTAAACCACGTAATATTACGCCCCGTTGCGTGCCACCCCTGTGCGCACCGATAGTATTGGGCTGCCAATGAAGTCTTTCGGCATCAGCGTGATGTCGGCCAGCGTATAGCGGTCAAGAGTGTTCTGGAAGGATGCTATCGCTTCGCCAAACATGCTTGAAAGCTTGCAAGAGCCGGTCAATACGCACTGGTTTGCGGTGGAGAAACACTCAACCAGTGCGAAATCCGGCTCGGTCAATCGCACGACATCGCCGATCCGGATCAACTCGGGCCGGCGCCCCAGAACGAGACCACCGGAACGGCCACGGATCGCCTTCAGATAACCGCTGCGGGTCAGCGTGTTGGCGACCTTGTTGAGATGCGTCTTCGACACGGTAAAGCTACGCGCAGCTTCCTCGATCGTTATGACCCGGCCACCGGCAGAGGCCGTGTACATCAGCAGCCGCAATGCATAGTCCGAGAAAGCTGTAAGCCGCATGGATATCTCCTTGATCGCTGCGCGTTTGTGGAAACCCTCACAAACCAATCATCACAGGTCCTTCTCAACGATGGGTTCGATGCCGATCGTGGTCTCGCCGCGATTGAAGGCGATCGCGAGACGGAAACTGTGAGCGATGCGCAGCGCGCGCTCCATAAAAAGCGCTGCCACCTCGGGCGGGCAGATGCGGCGCACCGTTGTGCGAAACAACTGCAGCCAGCGACGGAAATGCGCTGAGCCGAGGCCGGCTATGGCCAGATGTGGTGGCAGTGGCCGGCCTTCATATCGGGACGTTCGAAGTAACGTCGCAGACCAGAAGTCGCACATCTTCGCAAGATGTTGTGGCCATCGGTCCGGCTCGATCTGATCGTGGAAAATGGG
Source organism: Mesorhizobium sp. M0306 (assembly GCF_040321655.1). Lineage (NCBI taxonomy): Bacteria > Pseudomonadati > Pseudomonadota > Alphaproteobacteria > Hyphomicrobiales > Phyllobacteriaceae > Mesorhizobium > Mesorhizobium sp. M0306. The sequence goes on from NZ_JAMYRY010000040.1 coordinate 8,969, forward strand.
GCCGAGAAGGTCATCGCGACGAATTTCATCATAAAAACCATGCACCACGCCGCGGATCATTGTCTCGTCGAGCAGGTCCGGCAGCGGAACGCCATCGACTACGATCGTTCTCGTGCTTCGACCATCCTCGCTCATCTGCAGCTCCTGCTTTTTCTCCCATGCAAGCCGGTTCAAGCCGTTGGGTTCGCTCCTTGAGGCATCCTCTATAAAAGATAGATTGTCAATCTATGTTATTCTCCGACGGAGGGTTCGGACCAAAGGTAGGCCTGTCCGACCTGGGCATTGCTGAACTGCGTGGACATCATCACGCTAGCCCCGACCCGGGCAGTAGGCAAATTGGCGGAAATTCTCCGATGTGACCCATTTTCGAGAAAGGCCAACGCCTCATCGGATGAGCGTGCCGATCGGAGTCGCTCCCGAACCTGAGATGCCTGGAGGAGACGACAAATTTGCGAAAGGGCAGGGAGGAAGGCGGAAGTGGCAGAGCGCGGCCAGAGTACCGTGTAAATGAGATCAACAGGATCGTCGTCGGGGCCGTCGAAATCGATGGGCTTGGCCAGACGTGTCAAAGACGCGGCAGGCGAAGAGATTGTGCCAAGTAGAGCGTGAGGGATCGCGACCCCACGACCTAAGCCCGTCGAGCCGCGATACTCGCGGTCGAAAAGGCCACGAAGAACCATCTGCTCGTCCAGCCCGGTCCTTCGCGCAATCCTGATCGCAATTTTTGACAGGGCTGATTGCTTTCCCTTTGTCACAAGATCAAGGGAAATGTCTTCTTCTGACAAGATGGGGCAGATCATCGGGGTCAACCTCAATGTCGATCCCAACCGGAATCGCAAAATGGGAGTGCAGCCGCACTGCTTAGGCAGGCAGAATGCACCGCGGGATAAGTGGAAATCCTGGCTACCCCCGGACGCGAAGCCAGGGCCTTCTCGCGTCCGGGCTAAAGGCCCGTTTTTAAGCGCTTCGGCTCCCGCCGGAAATCGAGGCTGAAAATATTCATGGCAATTCAGAGGTAGTGAAGGTTTTTTTGAAATCAAGCAAACAGTGCGCACCCGAGCAGCAGAAATAATGCATTGAAATGCCAGTTAATTTCGTTTGACGAGCGAAACAGTCTGCTGCTTGCTGGGCGGACGCGAACAGGTCGTGTCGAAAATGGAAATCGCTTTGTCAAACAGCCTTCCAGATCTTCGGCCAGCGCGGCTTTATTTCAACAAGGAGATCCGTGATGAAGAAACTCGTCCTCGCAGTTGCCCTGACGACGGGGAGTTCGCTTTGCGCCATGGCGGCGGGTGAGGTTACCAAATCTCCGCCAGCCGCGCCTTACCAGCAGGTCAGCAAGCTTGTGAAGCTGCCCGACTTTCTGCCGGGCATGGGCCAACTCTTCGTCGATCCGACGACATTGCCGGCCGGACCATTCCTTGCCTATGACCACGACGGCAAGCTTGTCAGCACGATTTATATGCTGCCGACCAAGGACCTCAATCCAGACAAGCGTTTTGACGATCTCGCTTCACCCGGAGGCAATGTCGACCATGTCGACGTCTACTACAATGCCGGCCATCCGGGAGTCGAAGAGCCGCATGTCCACGTCGTGCTGTGGCATGTCTCGGCCGCTGACGAGGCCCAGGTCGCCAAATGACACTCACGCGTCGTGAGATACTAAGCGCGGGCGGCGGCCTTGCCGCCGCCCGCTCGCTCTCTTGTGTGGCAGTATGGGCCGGCGAGGCGATCCAAATCGGGATGCAAGGGCGCGACGACGGTTCGCAAGTCTGGTTCGACCCGATCGGCATTCTGATCAAGCCAGGGCAGACGGTCCGATGGACCAACCTCAATCCTGGCAATTCGCACACGACGACGGCTTACAATCCGGCAAACTTCGGGCGACCGCTTCGCATGCCCAAGACGGCAAAATCGTGGGATTCCGACTACCTCCTGCCCAAGGAAAGCTTTTCGGTTACCTTCACCGAGCGGGGGGTCTACGACTATTACTGTATCCCGCATGAGCATGCTGGAATGGTCGGCCGTGTTATCGTCGGCGAACCAGAGGCACATGGCTGGGCTGAAATGGTCGGAGCAAATGGCGACCTACCGGAGGAGGCCCTAAAGGCATTCCCGACTGTCGAAGACATCATGACGAAAAGGGTCGTCCGGCGCGTTTAGATCATGCGCATGAAAGGCGCGGCCCTCCGCAACAAAAGCGACCGAAGATGCCAAACGGGGCGAGAGCTCCTTTGGTGTCGTGAGTGAGGGGACTTTCATGACAGGCTGCGTGTTTCCGTGTGAAACTCAACCATCATCTCAGGCCGGACGCGACGCGCGCACCCAAGTGCCGGACGCGCCTCTCGATGCCCGAACTGCTGCCGAGCAACGCGGGCGTGCAACGCACCGGCTTGCCGCCTTGGGCGAGATGACTGGCGGTATTGCCCATGACTTCAGAAACCTCCTGGCAGTAATAGAATCCGGGCTCGGGCTCGCTGAGCGAAGAGCCGACGAGCCCGAAAGGGTTCGTGCCTACATTGCGGCAGCGCGGGAAGGAATCGATCGAGGGATCGAGCTAACGTCACAGCTATTGACCTTCGCGAAGCATCAAGAACTCGATATCCACGCTGGCAATTTGAATGAGTTCCTCACGTCTTTCGAGCCTTTCCTGAGGTATGGCGCGGGAGCCGATGTCCGCGTCAGGCTGGAGCTTGGTTCCGGTGTCCCAGACTGTTTGATCGATCACGCACTTTTCGACAGCACAGTGCTTAATCTCGTCATGAACGCACGAGATGCGATGCCAAGTGGCGGGGAGATCCGCGTCATCACCGAGCGATTGGTGCAGACAACCGCGACACCTGACCCGCCCGGTCCTGGAACCTACGCATGCGTTCGCGTCAAAGACCACGGTTGCGGTATGGCTCCTGAAGTCTTGCGGAAGGTGTTTGATCCATTCTTCACGACGAAGGGTGAGAAGGGTACCGGGATAGGGATGCCACAGGTGCAGGCACTGACCCAGATGGTTGGTGGTCGGATCCGGATAAAGAGTGAACCAGGCATTGGAACGACGGTCGACCTTCTGTTCCCGTCAGTCCCGTCGGACATTTAGACGCCCAACTAGAACTCTCACAATTTGATGTCGCCGCTTGCGACGGAATGCAATCCCGTCAGCGCTGGACCAACTACGCTCTCGTCCGCACTTGCGGATTGCACCGCATAGACCGGATAGGAGAACTGCGGCATCTCAGGCACAAGATGCAGCCGGCCGGCTTCTATGTGAGGCTGCACAGAACTCATCCTGAAATATCCGGAACCGCCGGTTGCTAGAACATAGTTCAGTGCGAGCGGACCGAGATCGAAAGAAAGATCCGGCGCAGCGCTTGGGAAATTCATCCCGTGGTGAAGCCCAAAATCCGGCCCCCAATCCATGTAAACATAGTCGGATTCGTCCAGGAGGCGTGCTTCGGAATTCGTAGTCACGAGAACAAGTTTTTCTTCCAGAAGCAGATCGATCTTCAAACCCGGTCTGTGCGGGGGCGCGTACATGATGGCTAAGTCGACCATTCCCGACGCGACCTGATTGATCAAATCCTGCGGCACATCAACGTGCACTCGAAGCGCAATATCCTGAAGCGAGCCGCGCATCCATCGGACCCAATCAAGCAGCAGAGGTTGCGCAAGGCTGACTTCGCTGCCCACCGTCAGAACAGCCCGGCGTCCCGGCGGCACGGCAACCTGGTGAAGTGTACGTTGCCATAGTTGGACGAACATGGGGGCGTGGCGCAGAAATTGCTCGCCGGCCGGGGTCAGCGAAGCTCCGCCTTTGTGGCGGACAAAAAGGGCCCGGCCCAGTTGCTGCTCGAGGTTGCGGATTCGTGCGCTTACCGTCGTCTGCGCAACATTCAAGCGCTCGGAGGCCCGAATGAAACTGCCGGTCGATACGATCTCGATAAAGGTGCGGGCGAGTTCGATGTCCATCACGGATATAGCATAAAATTTGCGTTTAAATGTCAATCAATTTCGTTTGCCACATAGTTAGTGTGAGTATTACGCTCGAAGAGTTCCACCAAGCCTAGCGCTGGATGCTGCCCAGCGCCGGTTGGAGCGGGCGCAAGCTCTCTCCATCCTCACCCATCGTTTTGCCAGCAGCGTCACAGGAGAAATCATGTCGACGAAAGACAAGAACCAAGAAGACGTGGGGCGTCGCGACTTTCTGAAGCTCTTCGGTGCGGCAGGAGCGGCGGCGAGTACCCTGCCGCTGGGTGGGTCCGCATCGGCGACCGAAATGATGGCCGCGGCGACCGGACAGCCGCATCATCACACAAGCGACGCCTCGAAATCCGATGCAGGCGGCTCGGCTTATGAATTCTTCAATGTCGACGAGTCCGCCTTCATCGAGGCCGCGGTCGACACACTGATTCCGAGCGATTCAACCGGCCCCGGCGCCAAGGAACTCGGCGTTGCGATCTACATCGATAGACAGATGGCCGGCGGGTACGGCAAGGGCGACCGGCTGTATCTGGAAGGGCCATTTGGGGAAGGTACGCGCGAGCAAGGTTATCAATTGCCGATGACGCCATCGGAACTGATCCGGGCCGGCATCGCCGACGTCAGCGCCTACGTGCAGAAAAACCACAAGAGCGCTTTCGAGATCCTTTCGGCAAAAGATCGAGTCGCGGTGATGAGCCAACTCGAGGGCAAGAACGTCGAGCTTCCAACAGTGCCAACCGAAACCTTCTTCGGGCTTCTGCTCCAGCTCACGATCGAGGGTTACTTCGCTGACCCGATGTATGGGGGAAACAAGGACAGGGCGGCCTGGAAGATGATCGGTTTCCCAGGCGCCGACGCCATGTACATGGACAAGATAGAACCATTTCGGAACAAGGGCTATGCGGCTGAACCTAAGGGAATTCAGGATCTCGTTTAATCGACGAAAGAAGACGAAGGAGACTGTAGCATGGCTACCAAACTCAACGCAGTCGATGTCCTGATTGTCGGTCTTGGCTGGACGGGCGGCATCATTGCCAAGGAGCTTGCATCGACCAAGCTGAAAATCGTCTCTCTAGAAAGGGGAGGCCCGCGTGACACCAATCCGGACTTCATCGACCCGCAGATCCATGACGAACTGCGCTACGCCGCTCGACACGACCTCATGCAGAACGTGCGGCGGGAAACCATCACCTTCCGCAACAGTGAAGCGCAAACGGCGCTGCCGATGCGCCAGCTCGGCTCGTTCCTGCCCGGCCAGGGCGTTGGCGGCGCCGGCGTGCACTGGAACGGCGTCACCTGGCGCTGGCTCGAATGGGATCATCAGGCGCGCGCCCGCACGATCGAAAAATACGGCGAAAAGATCATCTCTTCAGATATGCAGCTGCAGGACTGGCCGATCACCTATGACGATCTCGAGCCCTATTACGACAAGTTCGAAAAGACCTGCGGCACCTCCGGCAAGGCCGGCAATATCAACGGCCGGAAGATCGACGGGGGCAACATCTTCGAGGGATCGCGCAAGCACGAGTACCCCAATCCGCCTATGATTGCGGCGCAAAGCATGGTGATGTTCGAGAAAGCGGCCCGCAATCTTGGCTATCACCCTTTCCCCAATCCTTCCTCAAACGCGTCGCGGGACTATGTCAATCCCGATGGCGTGGCCTTCGGCCAGTGTCACTATTGTGGCTTCTGCGAGCGCTTCGGCTGCGAGGCGAATGCCAAGGCGAGCCCGCATTTCACCGTCATTCCACTGGCGCTGGAGAACCCCAATTTCGAGTTGCGCACCAACTCGATCGTGCTGAAGGTCAATCTCGACTCGACCCGCAAGAAGGCAGTCAGCGTCACCTATCTCGACGCACGAGGGCGGGAGTTCGAACAGCCTGCCGACCTCATCATCCTGTCGGCCTATGCGCTCGGCAACGTCAACCTGCTGCTGCAATCGGGCATTGGCGTGCCTTATGATCCGGCAACGGGCAAGGGCGTGGTCGGCCGCAACTATGCCTATCAGTGCGGTGGCGGGGCTACCGCCTTCTTCGACAAAAAAACCATCCTGAATCGCTTCATGGGGGCCGGCGCGCTCGGCACCTGCATGGATGATTTCAACGGCGACAACTACGATTTCGAGAAGGCCGGCTACATCGGTGGCGGCGGCATCAGCTGCAGCAACTCGGGCGCCAGGCCGATCCAGTCGCATCCCACGCCGCGGGGCACGCCGCGCTGGGGCTCCGACTGGAAGGAGGCAGTGGTCGACAATTATGACCACGCGGCCAGCATTGGCAACCAAGGCGCGGTAATGGCGTACCGGCAGAACTATTTGAGCCTCGATCCGACCTACACCGACGTTTTCGGACGTCCGCTGATGAGGATGACGTTCGATTTCCAGGACAACGAGGTAAAGCAGATGAACGCTCAGGCCGACATCTGCGTGACGATCGCCAAGGAGATGGGTGCGACCAAGGTCGATCGGAGCATTCCCCCGGTGCCTTATTCGATCGTGCCTTACCAGAGCACACACAACACAGGCGGGGCAGTCTTCGGAGCCGACCCGAGCACCAGTGTTCTGAACAAATACCTTCAGGTCTGGGATGTCCCGAACGTGTTCGTCACCGGCGCTTGCGTGTTTCCCCAGAACGCGGGGAAGAACCCGACCGGACCCGTAGGCGCTCTTGCCTACTAGGCGGTGGATGCGATCAAGAACCAGTATCTGAAGAGTCCCGGCCCACTTGTTCCCTCCTGAGGCGACATCAATCGGATGCGGATCCGGCGGTTTGGGTCCGGATCCGGGACTCCAGGGATGTTTCGTACCATATTGCCCCGGCCAGTTCGGCCAGAACCAACCCGTGCTCGTTGAAAGCAGCAAACATGAAATGGACCATGCCTGGATTGGCAACCGCGATTCTCACTGCAGTCGGCTCGGCCCATGCGCAGGACACATCTTCCGGCAATGCCGAAGCCGGCGCCGTCGTCTTCAAGAGATGCATGGCCTGCCACAAGGTCGGCCTTGAGGCAAAGAACGGAGTGGGCCCGGTCTTGAATGGCGTCGTCGGCCGAACGGCCGGTGAGTATCCCGATTACAGCTATTCCTCGGCGAACAAGAATTCGGGTCTGACCTGGGATGAACCGACGCTAACGACCTATCTCAGGGCGCCGCGCAAACTGGTGCCCGGCACAAAGATGGCGTTTGCCGGTCTCAGCAAGGACCAGGAGATCGCCGACGTCATCGCCTATCTGAAACAGTTCAACGCTCGGGGCCAGAAGGTCGGCCCCTGACCAGACGGGAAGCTGTCCCTGGGCAAAGTGCAACCTTGATGAAATTTCTCCTGCACAAGGGTCTGGGGGATTCCACGATCCAACAGATCGGCAGCTACCTGCGTAGCCGCGGCGCCGGCCATCACTGGATCGAGCGATATCGCGGCGACATCTTCGTATTCGTGTCGGATGCGGTCGACGAAGAAATCCTGAGGAGCAAATTCGCCAGCCTTCTCGATGCCGTCAACGACACAGACATGGACGGGACAGGATCTCGATGAGCGAAGAAATCTTCAACGAGAGAGTAAGATTGAAGAGGGCATATGAGAGGCCTGCTGCCGGCGATGGCAAGCGCGTATTGATTGACCGGCTTTGGCCGCGTGGGGTCAAGAAGACCGAAGCGGCCATCGACCATTGGGTGAAGGACCTCGCGCCAAGCACCGAGCTTCGGAAATGGTTCGGACACGATCCAGCCCGCTGGTCGGAATTCCGCCGGCGGTATGCGGCGGAAATCCAGGAGCATCGCGGTGAGCTTGACCGGCTGCGCGAGATGATACGGGAGGGCACCGTCACACTCGTCTACTCGGCTCATGACGAGACCCACAACGATGCCGTCGTCCTTAGAGAGCTTTTGCTGAGACAGCGATGAAGACGCCGCATCGCTCCTCCGTTGCCAAAGACGTAGGCGTGCGGTCTCGACAGCGACAACAAACCCGTCTCCCGGAACCAAACCAAGGAAAATTCATCCAATCATCGATGGGCGGGCTCAGTTGAGGAGAAAGACAATGAAATTCTTTGTCGATACCGCCGATATATCTGAAATTCGAGAGCTTGCTGCCGCTGGAATTCTCGACGGGGTAACCACAAACCCGTCCCTTATCGCAAAGACTGGCCGACCGATCAGAGATGTGATCCAGGAGATTGGCCAGACGATCGAGGGCCCGGTTTCAGCGGAAGTCACGGCCATCGACTTTGACGGTATGGTCGCCGAGGGACAGCGCTTGGCCGGCATTGCGACCAATGTGGCTGTCAAGGTGCCGTCCACCTGGGATGGATTCAGGGCTTGCCGGGCGCTCAGTCAGCTCGGACACAAGGTCAATGTCACCCTGTGCTTTTCGGCCAACCAGGCACTGCTCGCGGCAAAGGCAGGCGCGACCTTCATTTCACCATTCGTCGGCAGACTTGACGATCTCGGTCTGGATGGCATGGAGGTGATCCGAGAAATCCGCACGATCTATGACAACGATCAAGCGTTCACGACGGAAATCCTGGCGTCCTCTATTCGCACGCCTCTGCATGTCAAACTGGCGGCAATGGCGGGCGCCGATATCGCAACCGTACCGCCCGCAGTACTCAGAAACCTCGCCAAACACCCGCTCACCGACAAGGGCCTCGAGTCCTTTCTTGCCGACTGGGAGAAGGCGGGGCAAACGATCCTGTAATTGCCCGGGCGAGGGGTTGCAGAGAGCTATCATAAAACTTGCACTCAATTGCCGATTAAATTCGTTTGCATGATGCCGGGAATGGCGGGAAATTGAGCCGTGGGGCGCGAGTTTCGCTCTAGTCGGGCGAAACCGAAATCGAGAATTCGAAGACGCGCTGGCTTTGTGCGCTGAGAGGCTGATGTGCCTGTCGCCGCTCCCCTGGATGCGATTTTGTCGAAATCGCCAAGGAGAAGAAAATGGCTGTGCACCCTACCGAAGTGATCGGGCCAGACCTGGTCCAGGGCATCGCGTTCGCCGATCTTCCCGACGGTGGAAAGCTGGTCGGCCATTGCGGCAATGAGCAGGTGCTGCTGGTGCGCCGCGGGGCCGAGATCTTCGCCGTCGGGGCGACTTGCACACATTACGGCGGGCCGCTCGTCGACGGTCTTGTGGTGGAAGACACGGTCCGGTGTCCGTGGCATCACGCGTGCTTTGATTTGCGTACAGGCGAAGCCTTGCGAACGCCTGCCTTCAGGCCACTCGCGTGCTGGTCGGTGGAACAACGCGATGATCGGATATTCGTGGGCGAAAAGCGCAAACGGACCGCACCCAAGCCGCGCGATGGAGGCTCCGGCCCCGTTCCGGAGAAGATCGTCATCGTCGGCGGCGGCGCAGCCGGTTTCGCGGCGGTCGAAAAATTGCGGCGCGAACACTATCAAGGCAGTATCGCCATGCTCAGCAATGATGAAGCACCGCCGGTTGATCGCCCCAACCTTTCCAAGGACTACCTCGCCGGCAAGGCACCGCAGGACTGGATTCCGTTGCGTGGCGAAAGCTTCTACGCAAAGAATAATATCGACCTGCGTCTTAATGCGAACGTCGCTCGGATCGACGTACGTTCTCGCGAGGTTGTGCTCGCGGACGGGACCTCGACTCCTTACGACAAGCTGCTTCTTGCGACCGGGGCCGAACCGATTCGCTTGACCATACCCGGGGCAGACCAGCCGCATGTTCACGCTCTGCGCTCGTTCGCAGATTGCAAGGCGATCATTGAGCGAGCCACCACGGCGCATATCGCTGTCGTGATTGGTGCCAGTTTCATTGGGCTGGAAGTAGCTGCGGCCCTGCGCTCGCGCAAGATCGAAGTTCATGTCGTGGCGCCGGATAAGCGGCCCATGGAGCGGGTCCTAGGTCCGCAAATGGGCGACTCCATCCGCACCATCCATGAGCAGAACGGCGTTGTTTTCCACCTTCAGGACACGGCGAGCAGCATCGACGGCAATAAGGTGAAGCTCAGCAGCGGTGGCACGTTAGCAGCCGACTTCGTCGTCGCCGGCATAGGCGTGCGACCGCGGATCGGCCTCGCGGAAAAGGCCGGGCTCATCCTTGACCGCGGGGTTCTCGTGAACGCCTTTCTGGAGACGAGCGCACCAGACATATTCGCCGCCGGCGACATTGCGCGGTGGCCAGATCCTCACAGTGGCGAGAACATTCGGGTCGAGCATTGGGTGGTTGCAGAGAGGCAGGGGCAAGCAGCCGCGCTCAACATGCTCGGCCATCGTGAGAAATTCGAGGCCGTGCCATTCTTCTGGAGCCAGCACTACGATGTTCCCATCAACTATGTCGGCCACGCCGAGCGATGGGAGGAGATCGCGGTGGACGGTGACATTGCCGCAAAAGATTGCCTGCTCCGCTTCAAACGAGAAGGGCGCACGCTGGCTGTCGCCTCAATCTTTCGCGACGTTGAAAGTCTGGAGGCCGAGGTGGAAATGGAGCGCCAAATGGCAAGCTAGCTTCGGCTTCCGAAAAGCGGAAGTCAGAGTCAGAATGGCGAAGCGGAATGTGGTTGTGACTGAAAGGAGTTCGACTATGTCCACAGAGCAGCAGGAACTAGGTGTCACCAGTGGCTTGGATACGGTTGCGCCCGTCCAGCGTTATTCGAAGATCGTGAAATTCGTCGACGAGGTCGCCAAGCAGGCGGCTAACGATGCACCGACCCTGGTTGAAATCTTCTCGGACAGCGGCCGCTGGTATTGCCGTGTTCGTCGCGGCGATGAAAAGACCCGGCCGATGGGTCCATATACCAAACAACAGGCTCAGCGGATCCAGGAAGCTCGGAGAATGTTGCTCGCCAAAAGAGGTGCCGCTCGGATCATGTTCGAGTAGGAGAAGGAACCCTTGCGATCGTACCGGCCGGCGGACTCCTGCTACAATCATGAGTTTTCGACAATGCAGAGCAGGCCTCCGGCGTCTAGCCGAGCCGGAGGCAAGGACGTCTCAGGCTGGATAGATATTGCGGCATCGTCAACAGACCAGACGGACCTTGTGAGAGAAATTCTCGAGCTTCTCTAGCTTGCGCGTATGCAAGTGTGGTTTTGCCCTGACCGCGTCAAATTATAAGATGCGATGTAAAGGGCCGTTGCCGTTCTCCGAGGAAAGATAGGAGCGCGAATCCCGCGAACGCTTAGCGTGCAGGGTTGGGGTTGCTCATCCTCTATTGATTTTGTACCAAGTAACGATCGACAAACCTGGGATCTGATTATGGACGACTACGATAACCAGAAAGGCGCTGAGCCTGAGGACGTGCGCGCCGCATTGAAGGGGTGGGCATGGTTTGGTGTTCTAATGAGCATTGTCTTTGGTGTCGCCTACGTCCTGATTGAGATGTAGTGGCCCACGAAGCAGCTAGCCCTTGCGGACTGCCCGAGAAGATCGGCAACGTCATTGGCGCGTTTGCAGTGACTTGGGCTGTGCTCGGTGCTGGTATATTTAGGCTGCGGACTAATAAAAGCGAAGTGACGATCTGATGACCGCCAAAGCCATGCTCGACAAGAAGGCGCCGCTGGCACTTTCATCGGTATAACGGGCTTTGGCGCCAGCGGCCCGGCGGAGAAACTCTAAAAACTTTTCAATATGCCGCAAAGCCGGTACGACATATTGACCGGCGGTCTGTATGCCCATTTCAGGAACACCGGCTCGATGATTCCCAGCACGCTCCAAGCACCCGACTTCCCGGCAAACGTTCGCGAGCTCGACGATGAAGCGCTGCTGGATATCGTGCAACGGCAAACGGCCCGGTACTTCTGGGAAGGCGCACATCCCGTCAGTGGTCTTGCCCGAGATCGCCAGAAGACCACCGGTGCTCCGGCCAACGATCTCGCAGCCATTGGCGGCTCTGGCTTCGGCATCATGGCAATCATCGTTGCTGTTGAACGCGGTTGGATCGATAGCACGGCCGCATTATGCCGATTGCAGCGAATGCTGGATTTCCTGGAAAGCTCGCCGCGCTACCATGGCGTGTTCCCGCATTTCATCAATGGCCGTACCGGTGCGACAATTCCATTCCGTCGCAAGGATGACGGCGCTGATCTGGTCGAAACCACTTTCCTGTTTCAAGGTCTGATCTGCGCCCGCGAGTATTTCGCCGGGATGGCAACCGAGGAGGCACGCCTTCGCCATAGCGTGAACGCGCTGTTGTCACAGGCCGAGTGGAATTGGTTCGCACGCGGGGCCCGGCAACTGATGTGGCACTGGAGCCCGAACCACGGCTGGGCGATGGACAGCCCGATCAGGGGTTGGAACGAATGCATGCTCACCTTCGTGCTGGCGGCGGGATCAACTCGCCACCCCATTGATCCGGGCATCTATCACGAAGGCTTTGCTGGTGGATCCGACTTTCGAAACGGGCGCGATCATTGCGGGATCGTCCTGCCATTGGGAATGGATTCTGGTGGTCCGCTCTTCTTCTCGCAATATTCCTTCTGCGGGCTCGATCCACGAGGCCTGAGCGACCGATACGCCGACTACTGGCAACAGAACCTCCGTCATACGCAGATCAATTATCGGCATTGCGTCCGCAATCCCCATAGCCATCTGGGATACGGCCCTGACTGCTGGGGTCTGACCGCGAGCCATGGGCCGCGAGGATACGTCGCAAGTGCACCTGACAGGGACTTTGGCGTAATCACCCCGTCCGCTGCCCTGTCGAGTTTCCCTTATGCTCCGGGGGAAGCGATGCGCGCACTGCGCGGTTTCCTGACCAAGCCTCGAAACCGCATATGGGGCCGCTTCGGCTTTGTCGACGCGTTTTGCGAAAGCCGCAACTGGTACTCCCGAACCTATCTGGCCATCAATCAGGGGCCAATCATCGCGATGATCGAGAACCATCGTACAGGGCTGTTGTGGAGACTGTTCATGGGCGCGCCGGAAGTGCGCAGGGGCTTGGCGAGGCTGGGCTTCACCAGCCAGCACCTCGACACATCAACGTCTGCTCAGGGGCCACGAGCTGCCGCGGGTATGGTTCCACTGGGTTGCACCTAGCGCCGCAGGGTGGTTTTGTCCCTGAGTGATCTGCTGGCAGGTCGGAGCAGTTCGCGAAGCGCGTCCCGCCGCGTCCTAGCTACTGCTCAGGATCGGGAAATGTCAGCGACTTGGTCTCGAGAAAGTCTAAGCGCGGGCTCCAAGCGCTATCATGTATTCCCGACAACGATGGAATAGATAGCGCCGCCAATAAATAACGCAGTCGACATTCTCATGAATAGCTGAAATGAAAAATACTCTCTCATCGCGGCCTCCTTTGTTTCTATTAATTTCTCTCAGCCAAGATTCGACCATATCACATAAGGATACGATCTGGTAATTTATTTCCAGGCCGTGCTACGCAGATCGCTGCTTGAAAATGGTCGACTGAAGCCGTGTCATGTCCAATTGATCGCGACAGGCAAATAGTCGGTGGGTGTTGTCAAAAACTGACAAATCCGCTCAGGCCACCCAACGCTCCGGGTTGACTGCCTTCAACGGTGACACGGGGAGGCAGGCTTCTCGGAGAGCACATACCTGTTAGTCGCCCTCGGTGGCGATCAAAACCCAGTCGCACTTCGTTGACCGTGTTTCGTGGGCGAACGTCCACGTATCGATCACCTCAACAATCAGCGTGGGATCGCCAGCCACGACCCAGTCGTTGGCTGAAAGGGTGACACTGACCACCTCGGAAACGAAACGAACGCCGATCTCTGCGGTCCCATTCTCCTCGAGAGCCTCGATGACTTTTGCTTCACTCACGCCGATGAGGGTCAGCTGCAGCGTCTCTTCCCGATCCCGGCGCCCGGCAATAGCTCGTTCGAAGGTCTCAAGCACTTCCGGCCCGACAAGGCGTTTCAGCGTTTGGATGTCGCCATCTGCATAGGCCCGCAGGATAACTTCATAGGCCGTTTTCGCGCCGATCAGAAACGCGGCGAGGTCAAAATTCGGATCGATGTCGCGGATCACATCCAAGGGCTGGCCCGCCGATGAAGTGTAATCGGCAACGCCGCTTCGTTGCTCAGTCACCGCATCGCCCCGCTTGGTCTTGTCGTCATCCGAGCGCGGCAGCAGCTGGTCCCAGCCTGCCAGCAATGCCCAATAAAACGCGACAATTGCCACGAGCAAGATCTGGTTGTTTGGATCTGTGGTCTCGTTCATGACAGTCTCCCCAACAATAACAGACCCCGATTGAGCTGGAGGCGAGTGTTAGAGAATGCGCGGCAGCTTTTCCCATTGGTGGAAGGGTGGCGGCGACGGCAGCAGCCATTCGAGGGTGGCCGCCCCTTCGCCCCATGGGTTGGCGCCAGCCTGGCGTTTGCGGCTGAAGGCTTCCACTACCGTGATGAAGAAGACGACAAGTCCGGCCGTTGAAATGTAGGACCCGATCGACGAGACGAAATTCCAGCCGGCGAAAGCGTCGGGGTAGTCGGCATAGCGTCGCGGCATGCCGGCCATGCCGAGAAAATGCTGCGGGAAAAAGACCAGGTTGACGCCAATGAACATCACCCAGAAATGCAGCTTGCCCATCGTTTCGTTGTACATATAGCCGGTCATCTTCGGGAACCAGTAATAGAAGCCGGCGAAGATGGCGAAGACCGCGCCCAAAGACAGCACATAATGAAAGTGGGCGACCACAAAATAGGTATCGTGATACACGCGGTCGATACCGGGGTTTGCAACCATGATGCCGGTGACGCCGCCGATGGTGAACAGCAGGACGAAACCGAGAGCCCACTGCATCGGTGTCTTGAAGTCTATCGATCCTCCCCACATAGTCGCCAGCCAGGAAAACACCTTCACGCCGGTTGGAACGGCGATGACCATCGAGGCGAAGGCGAAGTAACGCTGGGTGTCCACGGACAGGCCGGTCGTATACATATGATGCGCCCACACGACGAAGCCGATCGCGGCGATCGCCACCATCGCATAGGCCATGCCGAGATAGCCGAAGATCGGCTTCCTGGCGAAGGTCGAGATGACATGGCTGATGATGCCGAAGCCGGGTAGAATCATGATGTAGACTTCGGGATGGCCGAAGAACCAGAACAGATGCTGGTAAAGGACTGGATCACCGCCGCCGGCGGGCGCGAAGAAGGTTGTCCCGAAATTGCGATCGGTCAAAAGCATGGTGATGGCGCCGGCGAGTACCGGCAGCGACATCAGCAGCATGAAGGCAGTAACCAGCATCGACCAGGCGAACAGAGGCATCTTGTGCATCGTCATGCCAGGCGCGCGCATATTGAAGATGGTGGTGATGAAGTTGATAGCGCCAAGGATCGAAGAGGCACCCGACAGGTGGATTGACAGAATCACGAGGTCGACCGCGGGGCCTGGCTGGCCATTAGTCGACAAGGGCGGGTAGAGCGTCCAGCCGCCGCCATGGCCAAGCGTGCCGGGCGCTCCTGGAACGAACATTGAGGTGATGAAGAGGGTAAATGACATCACCAGCAGCCAGAACGAGATGTTGTTCAAGCGCGGAAAGGCCATGTCGGGGGCGCCAATCATGATCGGTACCATCCAGTTGCCGAAGCCACCAATCAGTGCCGGCATTAGGACGAAAAAGATCATGACCAGCCCGTGGGCACTGACGACGACGTTGTAGACCCCCGGATCGCCAAATATCTGCAGGCCCGGCTCCTGCAACTCCATGCGGATCAACACGGAAAGCGCTGTACCGAAGACTCCGGCCATGATCGAGAACAGCAGGTAAAGCGTCCCGATATCCTTGTGGTTGGTGGAGAACAGCCACCTGACGACAAACCGTGGCTTATGATCATCCAAGGCCGTGGTGGCTGGATTGGACATGATTTGCTTCCTGCTCTTCACTGGAGGCGCGGCGGACTCAAAGATGGACCCGGCCGTCGGCGATCCGCCGTCACAGGAGGATCAGGTCTCGCCTGCACTCATTCATTCATCGGTGACGATCACATCCATCGGAATGTCGTGTGGCTGCGGATAGATGGTCTGGATCCTGCTGCCGGCGTAACCGACGCCGACGACGAGAGGCCGCTTCGGCACGGCCGCCAGGGTCCGGTCAAAAAAGCCCCCGCCATAGCCCAGGCGGTAGTTAGCCTGGTCGAAACCGACAACCGGCGCGATGACGACATCCGGCTGGACCGATGGCCCATTTGACGGAACAAGAATGTTCCAGATGCCGCGTTCGAGCGGGTCTCCTGGTCCCCAGATCCGAAACTCCAGAGGCCAACCTTTTTTGATGACGACCGGCAGCGCGATCCGCCCGCCGCGCTCGATCACCCGTATCGCCCAGTTGCGAAGGTCCGGCTCGCCGCGAAAAGGCCAGTAGCCGCTGACGACGCGCCCGCTGACCCGGCCGACAGCCCGGTCGAGCGCGGAGGCGATACGTCTAGACCTCGCCACGCGTTCCTCGGCGTCGACGGCAAGACGCTCATCGATCAAGCGCTTGCGCTCCGCCTTGCGCCATCGAAAGACATCCGTCCATACGTCTTGCACAATCGGCCCGGTGCCATATCCGGGAACGAGTTCGTGCATGAAGCACGGCGGGGAGGCGTACTCTCGCGTTTCCAAGAGAACATCGTCCTGATCAGACATTGTGCGCTCCATCAACTCTGCGGCGGAAAATCATCTTGACCTTCTGGACGTTGCGCTGCGTAAAACAGGAAGGCAAACGGAATTAAATGCTGTATTGATGCAAAATTATTGCACTGACTGGAGCCAGAAGGGATATCGACCGCGCTCGAACTTTTTTGGAAATCGTCCATTCCGGCAGCTTTCTGAAAGCCGCCGACCGGCTCCACGTCACGCAGACAACTGTCAGCGCGCGGATACGCACTCTGGAAGAAGAACTCGGCCGTCAGCTCTTTATCCGCAACCGCAATGGCGCGCAGCTGACTCCGGCGGGCCGGGAATTCGAGCGGTTCGCCCAATCATTCGTACAAATCTGGGAACGTGCGCGCCATCAGCTCGCCATCCCATCGGGACGGACAAGCGTGATTGCCTTGGGCGGAGAGCTCAGTCTGTGGAATCCGCTGCTGCTCGACTGGCTGGTCTGGATGAAGAACGCCAGGCCGGAAATCGCCATCCAGGCCCAGGTCGGCGTTCCGGACCAACTCCTCGAGCAGCTGAGGACCGGCGTTCTGGACATTGCCGTGCTCTATGCGCCGAAGCTGCTGCCGAGTTTCAAGGTAGAGCTTCTCGTCGAGGAGCAACTCGTCCTGGTTCGGACCACGGACAGAGACCGGGGAACGGTCGGGTCCAACGATTATGTCTATGTCGATTGGGGACCGCTGTTTGCGGCCCAGCATGATGCCAGCTCCTCAGCCTTCGGCGAGCCAGGATTGATGGTCGGCCTTGGTCCGCTCGGGCTGAGCTACATCCTGCGCGCCGGCGGAATGGGTTATTTCCGCAGGGGCGCCGCAGCTCCCCATATCGAGGCGGGACAGCTGGAGGTGGTGGAAGGCGCCCCGGAATTCACCTATCCAGCCTATGCAGTCTATCCGGAAGCAAGCGAGGTGCGTGCCGACGTGCAGGAGGCGTTACGTGGTCTGAAGCAGGTGGTGAAATGACAGCGTTGTTTCAGTTCCAAATCATCGGTCATCAAGCCGGAAAGAAATCCGTTGCCATGGGTTGACCGTACATGCCTTATCCATTCCACACCATCGGTCACTCGACGCGGTCGATCGCCGAATTCGTCGCCCTGCTACGGATCGCAGAGATCACCCTGGTTATCGACATCAGGACTGTCAGACGCTCGCGGGCGAACCCGCAGTTCAACAGCGAGGTGCTTCCCGAAGCGCTGGCAGCGTTCGGGATCGGATATGAATACATTGCCGAGCTTGGCGGCCTGCGCGGCAAGGCGCACGACGTTCCACCTGTGCTCAACGCATTCTGGATCAACCAGAGTTTTCACAATTACGCCGACCACGCGCTGTCGGCGGAGTTTCTTGACGGCCTGAATCGGCTTCTGTCCCTCGGCAGGCAGCGGCGAAGCGCCATCATGTGCTCGGAAACGCTCTGGTGGCGCTGTCACAGAAGAATCGTCGCCGATTATCTCCTTAGCCGCGGCGAGGCTGTCTTTCATTTAATGGGCAAGGATAAGATCGAGCCGGCGAAACTCACCGACGCCGCGAAGGCAAGGGCCGACGGAACGCTTGTCTACCCGTCTTCACATCCTTCGGGATAGTCGAGCTCTCAGGCCGCCGACGGACCTGGGTCGTCGAACCCGGTGTCGAAGGCCGCGATGTTTTTGTCCGCCGCTTGGTCCTGCATCTCATCGGAACGATGAACGACGCGCAGAACCGGCCCGGCCGATCGCGACGAGCCCGGCGCGGCAGCTCCCGCCAGCTTCAATCTCTCGCGCCTTGCGGTTTCCGGCTGATAGACCACTTCATGCACACTCAGCGTTTCAAGGCCGCCGTCCGCAGTTGGAATGGACATCGACTCACCTTCGGCCAAGCCAAGCAGCGCCAGACCGCGCGGATTGGTGATAGGCAAAAGCATTCCAACCAGACCGCGCATCTCGTCATGTGCGACGATGCGGGTTTCGGCAGGGCCGTCGTTTACCCGATAAGCCACGCGGCTGCTGAGCGTCACGACGGTTGCCGGAACATCATCCCGAAACATTACAACGGCGCTCGAAATCTTCCGGTCAAGGATAGCCGAGAGGATTTCGCCGCGGCTCGGATGGCGTTCCCGCATTACTTCAAGAATTGCGTAGTCCTTGGTGGTCAGTTGACAGCTGTCGGTAGTGGGCATGGCGCGTCTCCAGCCGGTCCGCGGGGCGGAATCCGGCGTTAAGCAATTGATCGGGTGGGAAAACTTCCCCCTGTGCCGGACCATAATAGGCCGGCACAGGGGTCAGACTCCCGCGATCAAGCTGCCCGCGTGATTGAGGAGACGCACGGAAATGCCCATGTCTAGACGCTCGCCTCGATAGTCGAAGGCGCTGGCGGGCGCTGTTCGGTCACGCCTTCCGGAGCCGGTTGTTTCACCGCTAGCACCGAGAGTTCGTGCCGCCGCCCGTCTCGCGCAGTCCACATGATCGACTGTCCGGCCGAGAGGCCGATCAGGGCCGTGCCGATCGGCGTGAGGATTGAAACCTTGCCTTCGGTGATATCCGCATCGCCAGGAAAAACCAGCGTGACCGTTTTCGCGTCGCCGGTGTCTGGCTTGAACGTCACTGTCGAGCCCATCTGGACGGTACCTGTGGGAATCCAACCGTCGGGGACGATACGAGCCCGTTCCAGTTCGGCGAGCAGTTCATCGGAAGCCTCCGGATTTCGTGCGGCGACGGCGCCCGCGAGCGCCGACAGACGCGCATGGTCCGACTGCGAGATGCGGATGTTCGGCCTACGCCGGGTCTTCTTGTCTTGCATTTGAATACTCGTATCTCGTTGGGACGCCGCCGCGAAAGATGATGCGAGCGGCCAATTCAAGAATGTCCTGCTCACAGCCGAGCCGAGTCGATCGGCGGCCCGCGGACTTCCATGTCGATTTTTTAAGTGTTGCCCCTCGGCTCGGGGGCACATGCCAGCCGAGCCGGGGGTTACGATCCCGCGATGGGGCAAACCCGGAAAAGAAAGTCGTGACGGATTTTAACGGCGGCATTCATATCATGATAGTTGGTGAACAGATCCGGGAAGTCAAGGAAGCCGCCTCGGCGGGTATTAAAGTCGCGAGCTAGTCAACGCGAGCGCCAAGCAAGGTGTTTATCACCAGCTCTCTTCGAGAGTTTCTGCCTGTCCCGCTCGGTCTCTCTTCGGCAAGCCCGAGGAGATAAGGCGTTCGGCCAATACTTTCGACAGCGCCTGGCAGGTCCACGGTTCGTGCGTTTGAGCGCCGCTGCTCCTCCTCGGTGAGGTCGCTCCAGCCCAGAGCGCGGCCTAAACCGCTGCCCACGAACCTCAACGCTCAAGACGACACCAGAAATTCGGCTGAGCCCATGATCCGGGCTACATTTCGCGTGCGAAGAACGCGGCTGGCGAGATCGTGCCCGCGTTCATGCGCGCGAAGTTGTCCTCGGCTTGCCGGTTGCCAGCGATCGCCCCGAAGAGTTGCTGCATCTCCATTGGCGGCTCCTCGTTGCGAGTTGGCAGGTGAACTCATACATCGGCAGCGAGTGTTGGTCGCGCTGTCGCTGATAGTCCGCCATAGCCGCCTCGAAACTGCTGTCACCCTTGAAAGCCAGGCCAAGTGCTTTTGCGCAGAGCTCAGCATCCCGGAAGGCATCGCTGATACCCTGCGCAGTGTTTGCCTCCTTGTTATAGCCGGCATCGCCAACGAGCGCCCAGCTTTGCAGAGGAGAGTGCTTTGATCCGGCGTTGCGTACAGGACGCAGCCGGCCTATCTGGACAGCGGCGGCCGGCCGGGCGCATTGACAGGCGCGTGTCGCTCACGGACGAACGCTGATGATCGTCTTCCCCGAGCGTCGCTCGGTCGTTTTGAACGCGGAAACGGCATCGTCGAGGGTCGAGATGTTGCCGATGTTCGTCCGCAGCCGTCCGTCCCGCACGCGCTGGACGATTTCACTCAGTTGAGCACGATCGGACTCGACAACGAAGTCGACCGCCAGGCCATTGGCGGGCGGCGCGTCGGGCGGCCCGACGACGGTCACCAGTGTTCCTCCGGCTCGAACCGCAGGAGAGGGGCCAATCCGTGCTGCTTGTCGATGTCATGGGTTCACCGAAAGAAACTTTTGTCTCTTGGACGGCGAATGCCCGCTTCGCGCCTAATGTCGGTCGTTGCGATGATGTGCGAAAATCCCAAAAGCGGACACTCGCCCCGGCGGCTTACCTCTGCGCCACGAACAGTTTGATCAAGGCAGGCAGATGCCGGCAAGGGAAGCAACTGGCTTGATGATATGATATATAGGCAAAGTCATGCAGATCTGCCCGTCGGCGAATAGAATTCGCCGGAGAGCAAAAAGGGGAGAGCAAGCCGTCTGCGCGGGCTTGGCCATACGACAGCCACGGCCAGCGAAGCCGTTGAGAGTGAAGCTACGATAGGGTCTCGTCACGGCCGTCGACAGCAGGCGCAAATCTGGCTTTCGCCCGCCGCTTGAAAACAGTGTAGCATGCGAAAAACTGTGCGGACGTTCTTATGAGTTTTGATGATATCGACCTCAATTTGCTACGAGTATTCGACGTTATGATGCGTGAAAGGAGCGTAACGCGTGCAGCGACCGAATTGGGAAGAACACAATCCGCTGTAAGTCATTCCCTATCAAAGCTTCGGTATCTCTTGCAGGACGAATTGTTCACGAGAGACGGGGGGGAGATGCGGCCAACCCCACGGGCGGTGGAGTTGCTGTCAGATATTTCTGCTGCACTGGCAACGATCCGCGCGTCGATCGACCGGCATCAGGTGTTCAATCCGGCAACGACGCGACGCAACTTTCGCGTTGGACTTACCGATTACCACGCCATGATATTTATCCCTGGGCTCATTCGAGAATTTTCGAGGCAAGCTCCTGGCGCGACGCTGAACGTCATTCCCGCAAACGGACCCGAGATCGGTTCATCAGTCTATTTGAGACAAGTCGACTGTGCGCTGACGGGAGCCGCGATACGCGATGACCCGGGTCTCCTGAAGGTGGAACTTGGCCAGGATCAGCTATTTTGCGCGGTGTGGAGTGGAAGCAAGATAGCCAGGAACGCAATGACACTGGAAACGTATTTGGCCAGTTCTCACCTGCAGATTTCCGCAGATGGTCTGGCAGAAGGTCTTGCTGATGCCGCCCTCAAGCTAATGGGTCTACGGCGCAATGTCGTTGCGACCATCCCGAATTATCTGGTGCTGCCCTGGGCGCTTCGCGGCACTGAACTGATTACCCATTGCGGCGATGCCATCCTGCAAATGCTGGATGAGAGGAGCGAGGTGACGCTGGTCCCGCCGCCCCTTCCGATATCAAATGTGAATGCGTGGCTCATTGTTCACCGCCAGATGGCGAATGACCCGGGTACCAAATGGCTCCGGGAAATCATCATTAGCATCTACAACGAGTCGCGGACCAAGAGAGATCAAGGGCCAACCGTCGGAGCACCGGGGTTGGCTGCACAATAGATCGCGCGCACTGTCGCTCATTCGATCAGCCCGCTCAAGCAAACCGGCCCGATCACCACTCAAGTCCCTTTTCACCCGAGAGCGGGTGCCTCGTAAATTATGAGCAGCGCTCATTTTCGTAATGAGAACAATCAATTTGACGAATACTTATGCTTGAGAGCACAGTCTCTTCAAGAAAAACAGGGGAATACCGAAATGAGATCCACGTTCAAGGGCCTCCTTGCCCTCGCTATCGCGTGCACCGCCTCCTCGGTGTGGTCCGCAACCCTCGACAATGTCAAGAAAAATGGCGTGCTGACGTGTGGCACAAATTCGGCCACGGCTGGCTTCAGCCTTCCCGACAATGAAGGCAAATGGACCGGATTTGTGGTCGACTATTGTCGCGCCGTGGCCGCTGCCGTGCTCGGGGATGCGCAAAACGTCAAGTTCATCCCATTGACGCCAAAAGATCGCTTCACCGCCTTGCAGTCGGGAGAGATCGACATTCTCGCACACAACGCAACCTGGACCTCCTCCCGCGATACATCCCTCGGCATACTGTTTGCCGGCACGTATTTTTATGACGGTCAGGGATTCATGGTGCGCAAGGCGGACAACATCACGTCAGCCAAGGGGCTCGAGGGCGCATCGATATGCGTCACCCAGGGCACCACGACCGAGTTGAACCTTGCCGACTATTTTCGCTCGCAGTCGATCAAGTATACGACGGTTGGTTTCGCCGACGAGGAAGCGGTCGTGAAGGCTTACGAGGAGGGTCGTTGCGACGTCTTGTCCGCGGACACCTCCACCTTGAACGCGTCGCGGCTTCGCATGGCCAAGCCGGACGACAGCATTGTTCTTCCCGAGCTGATCTCAAAGGAGCCGCTTGGCCCGGCGGTGCGGCAGGGTGACGACCAGTGGTTCAATGTGGCGAAGTGGACGCTCTACGTCATGATGGCCGCGGAAGAAAACGGGGTCACCTCCAAGAACGTCGATGCCATGAAGTCGTCGGACAATCCCAGCATCCGCCGTCTGCTTGGCGTGGACGGTAGCATAGGCAAGGACATCGGGCTCGGCGACGACTGGCCGGTCCAGGTGATCAAACAGGTAGGCAACTACGGTGAAGTCTTTGATCGCAATATCGGCAAGGATTCGCCGCTGAAAATGGAGCGTGGCATGAACGCGCTCTGGAACAAAGGCGGCGTTCAGTACGCTCCGCCGATCCGCTAGGCAAAGCATGGTTGCAAGGCGCTGGCGTGTTACCACCAGCGCCCTGCACGGATCCCGATAGGAACAGGCCATGTCCCATTTGTCGCTTCCCGCGCCGTCGCGCAGGAGCCTGTCGCTGCACGATACGAAAGTGCGAGGCGTTCTCTACCAGCTCTTGCTCGCTGGCTGTCTGCTGGCCTTGGCCCTGGGCATCGGGATGCAGACAGCATCGAATATGCGGGTCCGGGGGATTCCGCTCTCATTCGATTTTTGGAATGAGGCTGCCGGCTTCGACATCAGTCAGACCCTGATACCGTACGATGCGCTGTCCACCTATGGTCAGGCCTTCTGGGTCGGAGTGGTCAACACACTCTACGTCAGCGTACTCGCAATCCTGTTGGCGACCTTGCTTGGCTTCGTCATCGGCGTTGCCCGCCTGTCGCGGAACTGGATCGTTTCGAAGGTGGCGACCGCCTATGTCGAGCTTGTGCGCAATGTCCCGTTATTGCTGCAGCTGCTGTTCTGGTACAACGCCGTCCTCAAGCCGTTGCCCTCCCCGAAGGCGTCTATTGCCATCCCCGGCGGCATCTACCTAAACAATCGCGGCCTCATCATTCCGGAGATCCAGTTGCATCCGGGAGCGGGGTTGGTGAGCCTGGCATTCGTGACGGCCATTTCCTGCTGCGTTGCATTCTGGTTTCGCGCCAGGAGCGTCCAGAGACGGACGGGCAAGCAGCTGCCGGTGCTTTTGGTCAGTCTGGCGACGTTGATAGGATTTCCGCTGGTCGTGTTCCTGGCGGCTGGCGAGCCGGTCTCGTTCGTCGCGCCGCAGCTGCGCGGCTTCAATTTTCAAGGCGGGCATCAGCTCTATCCGGAGTTTGCCGCTCTCCTGATCGGTCTGTCGGTCTACACCGGTTCATACATCGCCGAGATCGTTCGAGGTGGAATCCAGGCAGTGCCAAAGGGCCAGACGGAGGCTGCGTATGCGCTGGGGCTGGCGCCGGGCAAGACGCTTCGTCTGGTCGTCGTTCCCCAGGCGCTGCGGATCATCATACCGCCTTTGACAAGCCAGTATCTCAATCTCATCAAGAACTCGTCGCTGGCGGTGTTCATCGGCTATCCCGACCTCGTGCAGATCTTTGCAGGGACGGTGCTCAACCAGACCGGCGCGGCCGTCCAGGTCATGGCGATCACCTTGTCTGTCTATCTCGTTATCTCCCTCGCCACGTCGTTGGCCATGAACGCGTGTAACCGACATTTTGCGATCGTCGAGAGGTGACGCGTGAGCGATCAGTCCATGCATTCGCCTTTTGTCAGCGGTGCGCTCATACCAGCGATGGCGCCCCCCGCCGACGTTCGGCCAGGTCCAGTGACCTGGATGAAAAAGAATCTGTTTTCGACGCCGGCTTCAGGCGCGCTGACAATCTGCTTTGTCGTCCTCGCCGTGTGGCTGCTGCATCACTTTTTGAGCTTTGCGATCTTCGACGCGGTCTGGAGCGGCGGTCGCGAAGCATGCCGTGCGAACAGCCAAGGAGCTTGCTGGCCTTTCATTGCCGAGAAGTTCGACTACCTGCGATACGGCGCGTACCCGGTTTCCGAGCGGTGGCGCGTGGACCTTGCGCAGGCGATCGGCGCCATCCTCATCGTTTGGCTCCTGTGGACGAAGGCTCCGCGGCGCGAAGTGGCGGCGTTGCTATTCTTCCTCGTCTACCCCATTGCCGCGTTCGTTCTGGTGCGCGGCGTCGCCTGGCTCCATTTGCCTGTCATCGACACGACGCTCTGGGCGGTCTCTTGATCACGCTGCTGATGTCGATTGTGGGCATCGTCTTCTCGCTTCCGATCGGAGTTATCCTGGCGCTTGGACGCCGGTCGGAACTCCCTTTCGTCAAGACGGTTTGCGTCACATTCATCGAAGTCGTCCGGGGCGTGCCGTTTATCACGGTGTTGTTCATGGCGAACTTCATGATGCCGCTTTTCGTCCCCGACTATCTGACGCCTGATCGTCTGCTGCGCCCGCTCATCGCGATAGCGTTGTTCTCATCCGCCTATATGGCCGAGGTTGTGAGGGCCGGCCTTCAGGCGATCCCGAAGGGCCAATACGAAGCGGCGAAAGCGCTCGGGATCAACTACTTCGACATGATGCGCCTGATCGTCCTCCCCCAGGCGTTGACGATCGTTATCCCGAGCATCGTGTCGACCTTCATCGGCCTGTTCAAGGACACGACGCTGGTCGCCATCGTCGGCATAGCAGATTTCCTGAAGGCCGTCGAAACGGCGCGAGTCGATCCGAACTGGGCAGGCCCGACGATCTCCTCAACCGGCTACCTCTTTGCCGGACTGGTCTACTGGGGCTTTTGCTTCGGCATGTCCCGCTACTCGCAATCGATGGAGCGCCAATTGGCGCGTGGCCACAAATCCTAGGACGAGATGATGATGCCACAAGCAATGCACGCAGCGACGAAGGCAACGCCCTACGGCAAGGCGATGGCCATCGAACTGCGTGGCGTCAATAAATGGTTCGGTTCGTACCATGCGCTCAAGAACATCAACCTCTCGGTGACGCGGGGGCAGCGCATTGTGATCTGTGGCCCCTCCGGGTCGGGCAAGTCGACGATGATCCGCTGCATCAACCATCTCGAGGAGCATCAGTCGGGCGACATCATCGTCAACGGCAAGTTGGTAACCGAGGATCTGCGCAAGATCGACGCAGTGCGCAGCAACGTCGGGATGGTGTTTCAGCACTTCAATCTGTTTCCCCACCTTACGGTGCTTGAGAATTGCACGCTTGCGCCGTTTTGGGTGAGAAAGATGCCGCGGTCGGCCGCTGAGGAATTGGCGCGCCATTATCTCGATCGCGTCAGAATTGCGGAGAAGGCGGAGAGCTACCCAGGGCAGTTGTCGGGTGGCCAGCAGCAACGCGCTGCAATTGCCCGGGCTCTCTGCATGAACCCAAAGATCATGCTTTTCGACGAGCCGACCTCTGCCCTCGATCCGGAGATGGTCAAGGAGGTGCTCGACACGATGGTGTCGCTTGCGAGTGAAGGCATGACGATGCTGTGCGTGACGCATGAGATGGGCTTCGCGCGGGAGGTGGCCGATCGCGTGGTGTTCATGGACCGCGGGGAGATCGTCGAAACCAACACGCCCCATCAGTTCTTCACCAACTCCCGATCGGAACGGGCACGGCAGTTTCTGGCGCAAATCCTCAAATAGGGACGTCCGCAGAAGCAAAGCGGCTGTAACCGTAGCAACAGATTTTCTAGGTGACTATCAAATGGCTTGTGCAGACACGCCCGCATCGGCGCTTGGGCAACGAAATATCGCGGGAATAGATTTCGACCAAATCCACGACCGCCAGCAATTCGGATCCGCCAAATGGGCCAACCAGTGGGATGAGTTCTCTCCGCAGGTCGAGGGCCAGAACCTGCTGTCCCTATGGACAGCGGATATGGATTTCCGCGCTCCGGAAACCGTCATCGCGCGGCTGCGCGAGGCCGCGGACCATGGCATTTACGGCTACACACGCCGCGATCCGCGCCACTATGAGATCGTGCAATCGTGGTTCGCGCGCCGGCACAACTGGTCGCCGAAAGTGGAGACCTTGCTTCCCGCCCCGGCGATCATGCCTTCGGTCGCTGCGATACTGCGAACCTTCACGAAGCCCGGTGACGGCGTCATTGTGCAGTCGCCCGTGTACTCGCCCTATTTCGAAGTGGTTCAGGGAAACGGGCGGGTTCTGCTTACGAACCGGCTGAGATTGCACAACAACAGATATGAGCTCGATCTGGAGGATTTCGAGAGACTGGCGGCTGGCGGTGCCAAGGCATTCCTGCTGTGCAATCCTCACAACCCTGCCGGAATGGCCTGGACACTCGAAGAATTGGCGGCGCTTAACGACATTTGTGAGCGCCATGGGATCCTGGTCATATCCGACGATATTCACTGCGACATAAGGTTGTCGGATCGCCCCCACATCGTCTTCTCCTCCATCTCGGAAGATGCCGCGGAGAAATCGTTCATCTGCACCGCGCCAACGAAGACTTTCAATCTTGCCGGGGTTCCTTCGGCAACCATTTCAGTTGCCAGCAAAAAGCGCCGCGAGACGCTTCTTGCCGCAATGCAGGCGTCATTCATGGTAAATGCAAACTTTTTCGGCCGCTTGGCCCTGGAGGTTGCCTACAGCAGCGGCGCGCCATGGCTCGACCAACTCACGCGTTACATCGCCAGCAACATTGATCTGGTTTGCGAGTTCGCCGGTGAACACCTTCCAGGCATCACGCCCATGCGGCCCGACGCATCGTTTCTGGTGTGGTTGGACGCGTGCGCGCTCGATCGCAGAGTGGGTGGAATTCAGAAGTTCTTTGTCGATCAGGCCGGGGTCAATCTCTACGACGGCCGCGTCTATGGGCCTGGCGGCGAAGGCTTCATCCGTCTGAATGTCGGCTGCCCGCGTCCTCTGTTGCGCCAAGGGCTGGAGCGCATGTCCAGCGCGCTGGCATCTTTGTGATTGAGCGCAACCAAGCCGGAATGCTGCGAATGCGAATTGCCGTCATCAATCCCAACACGACCGCTTCGTCGCAGCCGCCATGGCGGTGGCGGGCCGGGACCGAGATATTGGGCATGCAGTCCATGGCTGGACCTGAAGCGATCGAAGGGCCATTTGACGGTGAACTCTCCGTACCGGGCCTGCTCAAGCAGGTGGTCGCGGCGGAAATGGACAATGTCGACGCCCATATTATTGCGTGCTTCGAGGCACCATTGCTGATCGACGCCCGCAAGCAGGGGGAAGCCTCAAGGTGATCCACCGGGTGTCTACTCGCAAATTGGCGACCCGCCCGCCGCCTAATTTACGCGGCGCGTCGTTGAGCGAGGACCGAACGGGCCCGACGAGGGTCGACAGCGGTTACGATGCCGTGGTGGTGATCGCAGTAGACGCGGTCCGGCGAAGTTGACCCAGCACAAAAACGGTAACCGCCGGGTACCGACGGGTCTTCGCTTACCGGGAAGCGGCACTGATAGAGGCCTAGCTGAATGAGGGGGACGTCTCTCGAAATTACTCTGATATTTTCAGGCATGGTTTTCAGGTTCCTAGTTCATAGCCATTGCCGGTTGAGGGCCGCAGTGCGACCGCGGCAGGCCAGCTTCTCTCGTTTTGGAGGGCAATGGATCACCATATGGTGTTGGTTGCAGCGTCAATGAAGCCCGACGGCCTGGTTTCTGAAGCCAATAGTTTGCGACTTAAGGCCACAGTTGCCGCTGGGTAGCGTGCGGTTGACAGCGCGAAGGCGGCCCGGCCGCCCATGTTGCCGTACCTCTGATCGTGGCGGTCACTGCCCCCTGGGTTCGTCGGCAGACCGGGCAGGGGTGCCCTTGTGGGCCCCTATCAGGCGCGCCCGACCGACACCTCCTTCTCAGTCCGGGGCCTCCTCATGGCCGGCCGCTCTCGCCCCAACCCAAATCACTCTGAACGACGGAGTTCGACCCTTTTGCTGTCATTCGGTTGCGAGCGTTGTATGGCGCGATGCGCCCCAAGACGCTTTCCGTAGGCTGAACCTTGGATGGCCGCTTCGCGCGCAATGTCCGCCCTTGAGGCGATTTTTGCGATTGCCGGATAGCGGACGCTGCAGGCGATTACCCTGGACATCCTAGTTGCGCCATAAGGCGACCTTCATGCCGCTCAAAGCTGCCCTTCGCGCAACGGCTCGAGTCGGACCTATGCCTGAACTTCAGTCGCAGTCCGAAGATCATGAGCAAACTGCCGGCGATCCTATCCAGCCACTTGCGGATCCGCCGTAGAAAGAACTGATCGCAGCGATGGAGAAAACGTCGGCATCGGCCTGACACTTGGCGCGGTCATTTGGGCGGCGGCGGCACCAGCGGCATCATCAGCCTCAGGCCGGCGAAACCGATGCGTGGGGAACAAGGGTGACAAACAGAGCTGGAGGGCGTATGTTGACATAAAGATGTCTTTATGTGACTTGAGTGCGACTGTCGTCTTGAGGATGAAAAATGTCGCAAAGTTCCTCATC
>NZ_JAMYRY010000041.1:0-37258 GCF_040321655.1 Mesorhizobium sp. M0306
AAATCCACCGCAGCCATGCTGCTCTGTCGCAGCAAGGCCCGATCGGAAGTGCTTTCAATCTGAACCGGGATGAACGCCGATGGTGGGGGCTGTGGGAGGGACTGGGTCTCCGCCCGCTTCTTTATCCACTTCCGAAGAAGGTTCGCATTGACCCCATGTTCGAGCGCAAGCCTCGATACCGACACGCCAGGCTCAAGACAGGCCGAGACAAGACGGTCCTTCGATGCCGGGTCGTATCGGCGTCGCCCGTCCCGACCGACAAGCCTCACCCGCAGTTTCTGCTCATCTTCTTCCATCACAAGGTGTCCACCTATTTTGGTGGACACCTCATGCATCAGAGCACTCAACAGCAAAAGGTGCGGGGAAATTCGCGCTTACTTCCTGACGACATCTTGTGAACCAGCTTTGCAGTTTGTACACGCTTGAACTCTGCCTTGGTTTCCGCCTGGGGATCGTCGCGGATAACCATCTCGACGGCGAGCGCGGCCGCGACGACGCGACGGGGGTCTACCTTCGCCTTGCGTAGCCTCGCCCAGGCTGCTCGCGTACGATCGTCAGGAGACAACCCGCGAAGCCTGAACGCCTCCACGTGAGGCCCTGCGGCCCTGTACAACGTCTCCACGCGCTCGATGGCGTTCGTGACCCATAAGTTGTCGGCGTTCGCCTCAAGCCAAGCGAGGGCAGCCTTGCGATACGGTGTGATCTCTTTGGCGGTGTAAGATCGTTTGTATGCGCTGCCATGACGGGCAAGGTGGTCAGAGTGCGAGCGGCAGAACCGGGTATCCAGACCATCTTGAGTGCCCGCACGGGCAGGCTTTCCGCAGCCCACGACACGGCAGCGTGTGAACATATGGCTTGGCTCAGCCGCTCGGGCTTTGACCTCGTTCTTGCGCTCTCGCTTCTTCGTCCAATTCGTCAATCTCGGGTCCCTCTTAGGTGTTCCCTGGGTCTTCCCTTAAGGGAACCAAGCAGTGGGGTGAACGGCTACCTGAGCAGGAGGAGAGGTAACCTATCATGCAGATGAGGGTTGATAGGACCTGATACAGGGACGAAGTCCCCTTCAGTCTTCAACCGTAACAGTGCCCTCAACATGGGCATGAGCTTTGAACACAGTGAGCATGACCTCCTTGGTTACCGACATCTTGGAGCATGGAACCATCACCGCGTCATGGATCGGCAGAGCGACAATCCCCTTGACGCGAAGGCTAAGGAGAACATCAACAAGAATGCTGCTCTCAATGAACTGAGCGTCGTGGCCAAGGCCCTGGTGGAAATGATCTTTGATTAAAGGGTGCTTGGCTTCGATGGCGTCGACCACCTCGCTGATCCTGTCGGTCTTGCGGAACAGCTTGCGGGTGTCCTTGGGGAACCTGTCGAGACGTCGCTCGGCAAAGATCATGGCGCTCATCACTTTCTTGATGCCGTCTCTCTGCTGGTTGTATCCGTGCATCTGATAGAGGTCGCCGGTGGCGGGGAGGTGGCCTGCCATGCCATAGAGGATGCGGGCGCCTACCTGACCGAAGTCCAACTCCACGGCCTTCTCTCCCGCGATCTTGAGCCCCTGCCGCCGCTCGTGCTTCCGCAGCTGCTGCCAGAAGCCACCGAACATCCTGCCGCCACTGGTGAACCGCGCCTGGGTGAAGATGCGATGCAACCGTCTGTCGTGGATGTCGATTGACGTATGCGGCCAAGGAATACCCACGGGATCATATCGCAGGTCGGCCGCCGCCAGCCATTGGTTGATCGTATCAAGCTCGTAGCGGTAACGCTCTGTGGTAGGAGTGTCGGCGTACTGCTCAAGCCCCCCTTCATCCCAATAGTCGTCAGCGTCCTTCAGTCGTTTGAGAATGATCGTCTCACTGTGGGGATGTTCGTCGAGGTCGTCCGTATCGACGTCGCCATCATCCATTCGCGACAGCAGGGTCGGACCCGGTCGGATAACCGTCGATTTGGAAGCCCCAGCTATCGGGGCGGCTTTATCCTGACGAACGTAGCCCAGCTCAGGCTTGGCGAGGAGGTCCAGTATGCGCGGAAAGACTTTGCTGTAGGCTCGGGGCCTGTACCGGCTCTTCGTTCCCAAGACCCTGTTGGAGCGAGTGACATAAATCCCCTCGGAATGATCCACGAGATGATGATGCATCAGGTCGGAGAGGATCGCATCTACGGTGAGGTCGAAGGTTTCTTGGTCTGCCGCTCGACGCTTGTTCCTCGTCAGCCCTGAACGATGCTCGTAGTTCAGAAGCAACCGGGTGGCTTCCGCGACGATGCACTTGGTGTTCTCCGATGAAGCGAACCTATAGGCATTGAAACGCCGATCGCGTACGTCATCTTCGTCATCTAAGGTCGCGGCAAGCGAGGCGATCTGGTCCAACTGCAATCTTCCAATTCTTCAAAATGGCCACCCCGCTCCCACGTCCACACAGAGGGCCTCAGGCGGGCATAAGGTTGGGCAGAGGGAAAGGGGGCTCGGCAGCGCCTCGCGGTTCTCAGAGGGCGCCTACGGCTGCCTGTCACTGGTTGCCGAAGCCAGCGAGATACCGCAAGTCAGGCGGCAGCGACAGGGGCAAAAGCGCGCGGTCTGTGCCTCTCCCCGGTGAAATGATAAGGTGGGCTTCGACCTCATTTGCCAGAGGCAACTCGGCGAGGTCTGTCTTGTGAGGCCGGGGGGCATTCACTGTGGAACCCGAGGAGTTGAAAGTCCGCATCGAGATTGCGCTGGCTGGCGGTCGCCTCAGCCAATGGCAAAGACAATTCCTCGTCGACATTCACGCCCGTCTTGTGAAGTACGGCCCCCACACGAGGCTGACCGACAAGCAGCGCGCCAAGCTCTTCGAGGCTATCGGCTACGTCCCACCAAGCAGCCCCGCACCCCCGCAGCCACGACCGAACAAGTCGCAGTCATGGAGGCCGCGTCGCCGACGGAACCCGCTTGTGCGAGAAGCCCGGTATCTGGCCGGTCGATTTGCCAGAGCCTTTGGGTTCGCAGCGGCATTGATTGTCGGGTCCCTGATCTACTCCTACGTTACAGGACACCTCCACATTCCTTCTTCAAGCGGTTGGGCCTTCGGGTCGCCAGAGGCCGACACCACCACCGCCACGCCATTGACGAGGAGCCAGTTCACGATCACGGACGGGGACACCATCAGGCTTATCGGTGCCGCGAAAGGGACCCGGCTGGTCGGCTTCAATGCGCCCGAAAGCATCGAGCCAAGGTGCGACGCTGAGGCAGAGCTTGGGCGTCGAGCGAAGGCACGCCTCAAAGAGTTGGTTGCCACTGCGAAGCTGGAGCTGAAGATGGTACCCTGTTCTTGCCCGGCAGGCACTCAGGGCACCGGCAAGTGCAACTACGGGCGAAGTTGCGGCTCACTCTTTGCCGATGGCCAAGATGTGGGCGACGTATTGGTGTCGGAGGGGCTGGCCGTCCCGTTCGCCTGCGGCTCTACAAGCTGTCCGCCAACGCCCCGCCCTTGGTGCGGATAAGACGCCTTCACCTCACCCTCCGGCGGTGTCGGCTCCTTCGAGGCGCTTCGCCAGCTTTGCGAGCGTCGAGCGCGAACAGTTGGTGGCCCGCACAATGGTGTTCCAGCTCTGGCCCTTCCGCAGCAGTCCAATGATGGCCTGGTTGCGCTTGGCGTCCTCAGGACGACCCTTCATGCGCCCCTCAGCCTTCGCCTTGGCGATCCCCTGAGCCTGCCTGCGGCGTCGGTCGTCATAGTCCTTGCGGGCGATGGCGGCGAGCATGTCGAGCAGCATCCCGTTGATCGCGTCGAACATCCGCCCGGTGAAGGCGTCCTCGGTCTTCAGCATCATGTGCGAAGTCGGCAAGTCCAGTGCCACGACCTTGACCTCTCGGTCCTTGATCTCGCGCTTGAGCTGGTCCCAGTCCTTGTCCGACAGCCGGCTCAGGCGATCGACCTGTTCGGTGAGCAAGATGTCGCCCGGTTTGCTGTCCCTGAGCAGCCGGAACAGCTCTGGCCTGTGCAGCGAAGCCCCGCTCTCGTTCTCCTCGTAGGTGGCAGCGATGGTCAGCCCCCGCTCTCGGCAGAACGCCTCAAGATCACCCCGCGCGCGCCCTGCGTCCTGTTCCTTGGTCGAGGCCCTTAGGTAGGCTCGGATGAATGTCATTGTGGCGCTCCAGTTCGATTTGACTGGTTCGCTAATAGACGGTTCGGTTTGACTGGTCAAGGGCTATTTATCGAACCAGTTTCGGCCCGGTTCGGAAAGGGCACACCATTGCGAACTGGCCTGTGCAAAGACAGTCCGTTGCTGATAGATGGTTTCGATTGTTGGCGCAGACCAACGCCCGGCTGAGCGGAGAACGCATGATCGAGAAACCAGACCGGGAGCGACAGCTTGTCGTTCAGATCGTGAAGGGGGCAACTCTCGAACAAACCGACGCGCTCCGTACATGGGCGCTGAAGCTCCTCGAAATCCGTAAGTCGGGTTTGCCGGCGCGAACGAAGGCCAAACAAGCCATCGCTGCAACCGTGCAGGGCAAAGTCGTGGGACCGATGCTCAAGAATGCTCTCCGGGGAGCGAAGAGCCTTGGGTGGGACAACAGAACCATGGCCGAGCGCCTCGGGCTTGGTGCGGCCGCAGTTGGGGTAACTGTGTTCGGTGGTCAGAGTGCGGGAATTGTCGCTCTCGGGATGGGCGTCGGGGTGCCCCTCTGGGCGGTGCTGGGAGCCGGGTCCATGTTCGCAACGTATCTGTATGAAGAACTTGCCCATGCCCCGTCGACGGCCAAGAGTGGAGCTACCTATACGGTCATAGATGCCGAGAATGAGGACGGGCCGACGCCCTCGGGAAAGAGACCGCCCCAAACACCGGCAGGATAGACGCTGGGGCAACCAAAGGGGGCACGGGGGTCTTCGCGCGAGCCAGTTATCCGATCCCCCGCTCAGAAATTTCTACCAAACATTTCGCCCTTTACTTTGTACGATTGGAACATTGATTTTTTCGAGAAGTGACCCATAACATGGCCACTTGGGTTCTCGCTGAGGTGGGAGGCCTTGTATGAACGTTTGGACGAACTGCCGACCCGACAAAGTGACTGCCAACCACCTTGTTCACGAGCTGATCTTACAAGCCCGTCGCGGCCAAATCATCTCCATCAAAGAGACTATCGCAGGGGTGCGCCGAGACGGACCACATCTGGTGGTAAGTGACTGCGAGCTGGTCGAGCTTATTGTCGAGATTGCCCCAGCCTTTGGCCTGTTTGTCGCGTTCGACCTCCGCGAATAGCCTCATGGCTCTCCAGTGTGGCTGAAATCGATAAAGCCAAACAGAAGGTTATTGCCGAAGTTGTGCGGCGGTGGATCCCCTCAGAGGTAATCCCCAATTACCTTCGCAACCTACTAAATCTGCCTGTAGAACGGGAGCTGTCGGCTAAGCAAAAGTATTTGCTGGAGGAACTTGATCGGGCCGACAAAGAGTGACTGCATGGCCCCCCACTGGTTCAACCCTCCGGTCCCCGTCAAGACCGAGCGTCCCGGGATCATCCGCAACGTCAACAACGCCGAGAAAGCCGGCGAGGAGCTGATGAAGTGGACCAAGCGTGGCCCTTGCTGGGACCTCGCGGTGCGCGTTTGCATGGCCGTGATATTCGACGAGATGGAAGCTGAGGAGGCCCGCAAGGCATTCCTGGCTGCTGCAAAAGAGGAGGGGACATTACTCCCCCAATGACAACTGGCTAAATTGGATTGCGGTATAAGGTTCTATGTGTCTCTGACCAACACCGCCTTCGCGAAAGGAGCCCGCCGCCGGTGAGGGACAGGCGACGGACCCCCCACAGCGGCTGCATCCACGAAGAGTCGACCGCTGCAAGCTCTAACCCCGCGAGGGCCTACATCGTTCCCTCATCCGCGCCTACAGCTGGGTTGGTCAGCGGCCTCTTCCCGCTCTAAGTTCCCCTCATGGCAACCCATTGGTTCTCCCCTCCGGTACCTGTCAGGACTGAGCGCGCCGGTCTGACCCGGAACGTGAACAACGTCGAGGCAGCCGGCCAGGAGCTGATGAAGTGGACCAAGCGTGGCCCCAAATGGAACCAAGCGGTGCGCGTCTGCATCGCCTGCATTGCCGACGAGATGGAACCTGAGGAGGCTCGTAAGGCATTCCTGGCCGCTGCCGAGGAGGAGGGGATGCTGGGCGCTTAGCGTGCCCTGTTACCGCGTCACCTTGCCACTATCGATGCGTCTCGAGCCGCATCAATCTAAAGAATTTTGGTCATCAGATTGTCCAGCCGGGAGTTCTCGCGGTAGGCCAAGCGCGCCGCAACGGCACCTACAATGCCGGTGACGGCACCACCGATCACGTCAGTAAGGTAGTGGGTGCCGATGTAAATTCTCGACCAGCAGACCAGAAATGCCAGAACGCCAAGGGCAAGCGTTCGGCGCGGCAGAGCTTGCATCGCAAACGCCGCAACTATCGCTACGGTCGCTGTCGCGTGATCGGACGGGAATGACCAGTCGGCGCTGGGCGCAATCAACAAGTGGGTCACACCGGCATCGTAAGGCCGCATCCGATGCACGAACAGAAGAATGAACTGGTTGATCGCAAGGCCGAGCAGGAACGCCAGACCGGCCGACAAGGCCGCGTGACGGACATGGTAGCGGTCGACCTTCGCCCACCATTGTAGGGCCACGGCCAGCACCATCAGCGGAACGCCGATCTGTGAGACGCCAATCATTGCTCTATCTAGGAAAGGGCTGAACCCGGCTGCCGCGTTGATCCAGTGAGTGAGAGCTGCATCCATTGTTTGGTTCCGTTATCGACCGCGAGGTGGGTTGTGAAGGCTTTTGATGAACACCGCATTCATCAGATTTTTGAAGTCGGCGTCTGGCTCAAGGGTGCGCACGCCCTGATCGAATGCCTCGGCGGTGTCCTGCTTTATCTCGTCACCACAGACACCATTGCCTCGTGGGTCAATGCCTTCACCCAAGAGGAATTGATCGAAGATCCGAACGATTTCATAGCTGGCTATCTGTCGCAGATGGCAGGCCATTTTTCCGTCGCCAGCAAGGAGTTCTACGCCTTCTACCTGCTCAGCCACGGCCTGATAAAGCTGCTCTTGGTTATAGGCCTTTTGCGAGGCAAGCTGTGGGCGTATCCGGCCTCCCTCGTCGCGCTGGGCGCATTCATGGTCTACCAAGTCTACCGCTATTCCTATACCCACTCTCCGGGCCTGCTTGCCCTGACTGTCTTCGATGCGGTCGTCATGGTACTGATCTGGCATGAATGGGGTGTAATGCGACGGCACAGGCCCGCATAACAGCCGAGTTATCGACCTCGCCTTTGTTCAATCCACTGGACCGCAGACCAGCACAGAATGGCCCAAGCGGAACCGACGCACCAACCCGCAAGTACGTCGGTGGGGTAATGGACGCCGAGATAGACCCGGCTCAATCCGACCATGACCGTGAGGAACACCGCCAGCGAAACGAAATACGCTTTGACGCGGCGATCGGGGTTCGCCTTGGCCAGTAACGCTCCAAGGGTCAGGAAGGTGACGGCGGAAAGCATGGCGTGTCCGCTCGGAAAGCTCGCTGTAAAGACCCTTGTCGTATGTATGAGATCGGGCCTCGTGCGATCGAAGGCAATCTTCAAGAGTGTGCTAATGGCTTCCCCGCCAGCCACGGCGGCCGCAACAAGCACAGCGTATCTCCGTTTTCCTGCTATCAGCAGATAGCCCACTGCTGCTACCGACACGAAGCCCAAGAAGGCAAAGCTGCCAAGAGACGTAACGTCGCGCCCCATTTCCTCCAGCCAGGGCGGACCAATCGGGTTCGTTGGATCATCGGCGCTGCGAAACGCCATAAGCACGGCCCGATCGAAACGGCCCGTGTCGCCCTCAATCACCTCTTCTGCCAGAAGGCCAAAGCCGAGGACAAGGCCGCCCGCCACAAGCAGAGAGGCGATCAACCACATGGCGTCGCTACGAAAGCCCCGCAGAAAGCTGCTGGACGGAGAGGGTGCCTTAATGTCCATGCGTCACGACCTATTTCGGAGAGGCGACAAGCGCGGCGGTGAGCAGGAACAATCGTGTTCAAACCCTCTTGTTCCATAGAGGGATACCAGCGGGCCCTCTATTCCATGCCCGGCACGTCAACGCCAATCAGCGTGGTCGATTTATGGCCGCGTAGCATCGTCGCTCAAATCGCTCAAAATGCTGCCCTTCAATGTCGGGCGTGGCTGGAAATGGACAAGCCCGCGTCGCTCTTCAGGATCGAACCCAGCACGCCGGATCGCGCCAAAGATGCGGGCCTCGACCCAATCAGCCCCTTCCTTCAGCAGATCGAGCGAGTTTCGACCCTCGAAGTGGCCGCCTTTCATCAACAGCACAGGCTTGGCATCATCGTCGGCCAGCCCCAGCAGCGAGAGCCGAGTAGCCCGGAAGGTGCCGTCTGGCTTTATCCATTGCTCGTAAGCGCGCCACTGATATTCGTGGATGACGTTGTCACGTTCCTGCCGAAGGAAATCCCAGAAGATCGAGTGATCCTCCCTCTGGTCTTTGATGGCATTCCACTCGACAGTGATCTCATGCCTGATACGCGGCGAAAGGCACGATTTAGCGTCGACCCTGAACAAGTCAATCGCCGTCCTAAGAACCGCGCAGGTTCCGATCCAGATGACCTTCCACTCCGACACCAGAAACGTTGCCTCTGCAAGCCGCTCGTCGAGGTGACGGATGCCGCTGCGGCCGTCGGAGAGCGCGCGGTAAGACGAGAGGAAATACTTCACGGGCACATAGCTGTTCGCGTACTTCGTCGGGACTGTCATCTGCATGCGCGCCTTTTGACTTTCGTGTCCATTTGTTCTTCATTTCCACTTTGGGAGCGAGGGCACTATGCAAGTTGAGAAGGTTGATCCGATCAGGATCAAGTTTGAAGGATTGGATGCAGACAGACACATCGTTGAACTTGAACCGCTTGCTCTTTCACTTCGTGGTGCCTCCAAGCTCATAGCGTCTGGTGGTCAGGTGGCGCTCACCGGACGTTATTCAAAGCGCGAGATAGGCAATTCTGTAAAGGTCTATGCACTGCCTCCACAGCCTGGGTCATATGACATCTGGGTAATGGTTCGGGCTGGGTTTGGATTGGCAGCGGCCGTGGCCGTTCCACTACTCCCTTACATCGATGTTGCGATCAGAACAGCGGCGACCGAGGCCACTGAAGCCTTGGTAAATGCAACGATCGCCCGTTGGGCCAACAAATCCAAAGAAATGGATGCTGCTAACGAGGTCGCGGTCAGGGCTTTGGAGGAAATGGGTCATACCTCACGAGCCGCTATCCAGATGGCGGAACGGCTGGCACTATCAAATCATGCAGCCGTGAAGATGTTGGTTAACCCAATCGGAACATCCGCTCAAACCCTTCAAGTCGGCCATTCGGAAAGCGGCGCCTTTCTGGTGACGGAAACCGATCGCGTTGAGATTGAGAAAGTCGAGCCGATAGAGATAGGGGCTGAGCAGGTCATGACGGTGATCATCTCTGAACTCGATTTGGTCACCAAGACTTGCAAGGTCTCTGTCGTTGGCGACGATCAGCCAAACCGCCGTGTTTCTGGGCAAATCACCGACCCCGTGCTTGGGGTTCCGAACAATCCATATTCTACGGCCTTCGATGGACAAGCTGAGATAGCTGTGAGGTGCAAACCGCAGTACTCAGAGGGCGAGATTGATCGCATCTTCATCTCCGATGCGGTGCAAGAGTAGCACCATCACGAAACCGATTTGCTGACTGTGGCAAGCGCCTTCTCAAGTGCCCGCCCAGCCACCGCAAGCCTCACCTCGTCGCCACCGTAGTCTTCCCCGACGCTGCCTGAGGAGTGTCCAAGGATAATGTCTTGGTCCGACTTGCTGACGCCAGCCAGTCGCAGCCGATCCTTCATCAGGTGGCGAAGTGAATGCGTTGTGGCCTTTGGGTCCGTCACGCAAGCCCTAACATGCTTCCCGAGGGCTGCCGAAGCGGAAGCGGGGCCCCGAGGTCGTCCATAGGCTGGAAACAGCATCGTGGCATTGCCGGCAGCTTTGACGGCTTCCTTTGCGGCGTCCAGAGCGTCGCCGATCAGAGGGACGTTGCGCCGCGACACCTTATTCTTGATACGCCGGTCGTCATGCCACTCGACCGTGATGTGCGGGATGGCGGGGTCAAGGTTCACGTCCGACACACGAAGGCCCGACACCTCAGCAAGGCGGCATCCGGTTCCACTTAGAATTGTCCAAATATGCCTGAGGTCCGTCTTGGCATGGTAGGCAATGCGGGCGGTTATGGCTGTAACCTCGTCCAGGGTGAATGGCCGACGCTTGTCCTTGTCGGGCTCTGCCCTGTCCTTCGGCGCAGCCTCCAAGTTCATAAAGGGGTTGGTGGCGCCGGCTAAGTCAAATTCCCTTATGGCGTGGTTGATGACAGCGCGGACCACGTTCAAGTAGCGGTCTACAGAAGACGCTTTGCGCCCATCGAGCATGTGATCGCGGACTTCCTTCGCATCGTCGCGCTTGAGGCTTGCCAGCTTGCGGTCCTTGCCGAGTGCCTCCACTACGAGCTTGAAGACACGCTCAAGCTCCATTTGCTTCGTCTCATCGTCACCAACGCGCTCCTTCAGATAGAGCCTTTTGGCATCCTCAAGTGTCGGGGCTGGGGTGCCGTTTGGGTTCAGCAGCAGCGCGCGCGCCAATGCGGCGTCCGCTTCGGTTGGGCGGAAATCGGGGAGGGCGTCGTCATCGTCGTCATCGTCGTCGTCGTCCTCGACGCTGTCGAAATCTGGAACGTACTTGCGGACAAGCGTCTCGACGGCCTTCATTCTGGCCTGCCAGTCCGTGTCATGCTCTATCTCGTTGAGAGACGGGAAGTCACGGTCTTGGCGGAAGCCCATCTTGCGGGCAGCGGCTATGCCGTCGCGGAAATGACCCCATTCAGTTGGGGTAGGCCCATTGGCGCGCTTGATCGCTTCGGCCAAGAGTTTCTCTGCCTCAGCGTGAACTCTCGGGTATTTCCTAAGCGCCTCCTGCTCGGTGGCCCCAAGCGGCACGAGGTGTTCTCGCTTGCCCAAAACGGCCCGAAGTTCTTCAGGGATTTTGCGCCTGTAGCGCCATCCGGCTTTGCCGCGTTTCTGTATATGCTTCACGTCAATCTTCATGCTCAGGGTACCCCGCAGTGTATCGCGCGGTGTATCTCTGGGGAAGCGGAAACCCTTGCAAACCTTGGGTTTCAAGACTTTTCTGGTGATAGTGGCTCCCCGGGCCGGATTCGAACCAGCGACCAACCGGTTAACAGCCGGTTGCTCTACCACTGAGCTACCGGGGAACAGAGGCTCTTATGTGAGTGGGGCAGCCTATAGCAAACCCGTTTCGGCTTTGCAAAGAAGCATTTCGCATTTTTTCGGTGCTTTTTGGCGCAGGGCTTTCTGGCAATGGCCGGCGAGCGCCCTCATATGAGCTGTCTCTCGCCTGTCACGGAACAGAAAAGGCCGCTGCGGCTTTCTCCGGCTGATGGTGCTACTGATGCAAACGGATCGACATTTCACATG
Organism: Mesorhizobium sp. M0306; assembly: GCF_040321655.1. Lineage (NCBI taxonomy): Bacteria > Pseudomonadati > Pseudomonadota > Alphaproteobacteria > Hyphomicrobiales > Phyllobacteriaceae > Mesorhizobium > Mesorhizobium sp. M0306. The sequence continues at coordinate 11,527 of NZ_JAMYRY010000041.1, forward strand.
ACGGCAATGAGCGACGAACAGCCACCGGCCCGGAAAATCTCGGTCTTCGGCCGCCAGTTCACCATGCCGCGCTCGCGCGGCCTCAGGATTGCGATCGGCGTCGTGCTGATCATCGGCGGCATTCTCGGTTTCCTGCCGATCCTGGGTTTCTGGATGGTACCGATCGGATTGCTGGTACTCTCCTACGAATTCGCATTGGTGCGCCGTCACCGGCGCCGCTTCGTCGTCTGGTGGGAGCGACGGCGCCGGCCCGATTGAGGTTGCCCTGCTGGAAACAGGCAATTGTTTGAGAGCGGCGTGGTCCGTCTAGGCATCACCGAGGTTGGTCGAAGCAGCTTTCCAGGCGTTCGCAAAGCTCCTTGAGAACGGCGGTAGCCGATGCCAGCCGCGCCCGGTCGCGCGGCGGCAGGCTGTTTGCGCCTTCTATGCCGAGGCGGTCGATGGCATAGCGCACAAGCTCTGCAGACTGCGACAATCCGCGCTGTGTGCCGTCTTTCGTAGCTGCTCGAGCCATGGCGGAGCCTCCTATCTGCCCAACGTGGCCGCCGGTTTCGGGTTCCTGTCGCCGCGCATCATGCTTAACGATAAGCTAATATATTATTGCTAGCATGGCATTGCGTTGATAAGCAGTGCCTCGATGTCGGAAGAACCGTTGGGAATGCATGGTGGCCGCTTGACGGCATTTTCGCCGCAACCTATTGGAGCCGGGTGGAACGCCGGGAGCAATGAGGCCTCGTGGCGGAGTGGTTACGCAGAGGACTGCAAATCCTTGCACCCCGGTTCGATTCCGGGCGAGGCCTCCAATGCCCGAGCTCCCGCGCGTCAGCGCCAGGGGGCTTCAGTTCCGGTCGAAACAGCCGCGGTCTTTGCGCGGCAAGCGGATGGTTGGAACATGAGCGCTGATTTTGCCGAACGCCGGGTGAAGATGGTCGACGGCCAGATCCGCACCACCGACGTGACCAGCGCGCCATTGCTCGAGGCGATGCTTGTCGTGCCGCGCGAGGCCTTTGTCGGCGCCGGCCAGCGCGATCTTGCCTACATCGATGAGGACATCCGCATTGCCGATACGGCCGATGGTCCGCGCTATCTGATGGAACCGTCGCCATTGGCCAAGCTGATGCAGCTGGCCGATGTCGGCCCAAGCGATTCGGCACTCGATGTCGGCTGCGGCACCGGCTATGCGGCGGCGATCCTGTCGCGGCTGGCAAGGTCCGTGGTCGCGCTGGAAAGCGATGTGGCGCTCGCCGAGAGCGCCACGTCGACGCTCGCGGCACTTGGTTGCGCCAATGTCACGGTGGTCCAGGGACCGCTGCCGCAAGGCCATGCTGCCAGGGCGCCTTACGACGTCATCCTGATCGGCGGCAGCGTCGGCGAGGTGCCGACGGCGCTGTTCGATCAGCTTGCCGAAGGCGGCCGACTCGTCGCCGTTGAAGGGCAGGGCAATTCGGGCGTAGCCCGGCTTTTTTTTAAGACTGGAGGGGTTGTAACGGGAAGACGCGCGTTTAATGCGGCAATTAAGCCACTACCGGGATTCGAACGCATTCCCGCCTTCGAATTCTGAGTGATTTTGCCTTGCAGCGAAGGCGTTGTCATGATCGCTTGCGTTTGAACAATCGTTGCTGATCTGCATAACCGGGTGTTTCTTGGGGGCTTTCAGCGGGGGAACGATAAAAAACGCGGCGCCGGCTGATCAGAGGAGAAGCCAGCGTGGCGCAGTTCCCGTGCAAAACGAATGAGGGAATATAACGTGCCGTCTGTACGCAAGTTGCTTTTTACCGCTGTCCTCGTTTCGGCGACAGCGCTTTCTCCACTGGCCGCCTCGGCCGAAACCATCCTCGGGGCACTTTCAAAGGCCTATCAGAACAATTCCTCGCTTAATTCTTCACGCGCCGGCGCCCGCGTCACCGACGAGGGCGTCGCCATCGCCAAGTCCGGCTGGCGCCCGACCATCACTGGTTCCGGAAGTATTGATTATACCGCCAGCCACAGCAATCGGTTGCACCGAAACATCTCGATAACCACCGGCAACTTCGGCGTCGAGATCGACCAGACGCTGTTTGACGGTTTTCAGACCAGGAACAATGTGGCGGCCGCCGAATCGCGGGTCCGCGCTTCGTTCGAAAGCCTGCGCAACGCCGAAGAAAACACTCTTTTCAACGCGGCAAGTGCCTATATGGACGTTATCCGCGACCGCCAGGTCGCCGTGCTGACCGAACAGAACCTGCAATTCCTGACCGAGCAGGCGCGTGCGGCGCGTTCGCGCTTCGAGGTCGGCGAAGGTACGCGCACCGACGTCGCGCAAGCCGACGCCCAGCGTGCCTCCGCGGTGGCGCAGTTGAGCGCCGCCCGCGCGACGGCGCTGGCAAGCGCTGCGACCTATCGCCAGATCGTCGGCGACGAGCCGGGCAGGCTCAGGCCGGCTTCGCCGGTGTCGAAGCTGTTGCCGTCGAGCCTCGATGCGGCGATTGCGATCGCATCGGCCGAGCATCCGGCCATCCTCGCCACCGCGCATCTGGTCGACGCGGCGGCGTTTTCGGTGAAGTCTGCCGAAGGCGCGTTGCTGCCGCAACTATCGGCGTCGGCAGGTGTTTCGAGCGCCATTCGCGGCACCGCGCCGGGCTCGCTCTCCTCGACACAGGATGGCGTAACCAATTCGGCGAACATCGGCGCGACATTGACGATACCGATCTATTCCGGCGGCCGGACCTCGGCATTGGTTCGCCAATCAAAGGAATCACTTAGCCAGGCCCGTATCGAGGTCGATGTCAGCCGCGACACCGTGCGCCAAGCGGTGACCTCGGCATGGTCGCAATACACCGCCGCGCAGCAAAGCGTCACGGCCAACCGGCAGGTGGTCGCCGCCGCACAGCTTGCCCTGAACGGCGTCATCGAAGAGCGCAATGTCGGCCAGCGCACCACGCTCGACGTGCTCAACGCGCAGGCGACCCTCATCACCGCCAAGATCAATCTTGTCAGCGCCGAACGCGACGTGGTGGTGGCAAGCTATGCCATCCTCTCGGCGGTTGGCCATTTGTCGGCAGAGCGCCTTGCGCTCAACGTGACGAAGTACAGGCCGGAAGAGCATTACAACGCCGTCAAGGACAAGTGGATCGGCCTGCGCACGCCGGACGGCCGCTGATCGCCAAGGCGTGTTTTCAGCCCGCGCTCGAACGACGCGCGGGCTTCAACTCCCGACCCTAATCTGTTGAAATCCGAGATGTCGCCAGATTGGGGATTCTCGCAAGGCGTTCCGTCGGTTACGCTGTTGCCATGATTCGAATCCGGCATTGCCGGACAGGAAATCTGAGAACGAGTCACAAGGGCGGCGGATGTGACGATGGCGACGGCGAGCAGCGTACAGCGCGAACCTTCCATGGAAGAGATACTGGCTTCCATCAGAAGGATCATCGAGGACAGCGATACCGGCCGCAAGCAGCCGGGCGACGCGGACGATCTGCGCCAGGATCTGCAACCGGCGCCGGCAGCCGGACGGGCAGCGGAGGGGGATGCGTTCCGCTCCGAACTGCGCGGCGGACTGGAGATCGCCAAGCCGGCCACGCGCGCCGAGGTGCAGCCAGCGGCCGCGCCGGTCATTGAGCGCCTGGAAACGCCGCTGCGCCCCGGCCCTGTAAAAGCAGCGGTGACGCTGGCTGAGGTGAACGCCGCTCCCGAACCGCCCGCAAAGCCGGATCGGCCTGCGACGGCCAAGGCTGCCGAGACGACCGACACTATCATCGCCGATTGGCGGCGCGAGATCGCCGCGGTCGGCGACGCGATAGCCAAGCCGGAGCGCGCCGAGCCACTCCGTACGCCGGACGCCAAGCCGAAAGCCGAGGTTTTCGAGGGCGAGGCGAGTGCTGGACCTGCGCCAGAGCCTTCGGAAATTGGGCCGGAGCTTTCGGAAAGTGGCCCGGAACCTTCGAAAATCGGCCCGGAACCTTCGAAAATCGGCCCGGAATCTTCGAAAATCGGATTGGCGCGTCCGGCGGCCAGCGAGGCGCCGCCCGCACGTCCGGCGATCCTTTCGGAGCATACGGGCCGGCAGGTTGCCGCCGCCTTCGGCGAGCTCTCCGACGCGTTTGCCAGCCGCAGCAAGAAGACCTTCGACGAGATGGCCGAGGAGATGCTGCGGCCCATGCTGCAGGACTGGCTGGACAACAACCTGCCGACGCTGGTCGAGCGGCTGGTGCGCGAGGAAATCGAGCGCGTCGCGCGCGGCGCGCAGTAGCACAGCAGCCTGCAGCCAGGAGAAGTTATTATGGGCTATCTGGAGCTCTCGTGAGCGCTAGGCGGTTCAGCGCGGCCATTTCAAGCCTTATCGCCACACGTCGCCGTTCGGACTGAGCCGACTGCCCCGGCTTTGGGAAAGCCATGTCGAATTCGAGCGCGATGACCCCGCGGAACGGACAAACTCGTGTGATCCGTAGCGTGGAACAAACCCGCCGCCCTTGCGGTTGACTTGGCAACAACCTTCCGATTTACACCGGACCACAAATTCCGGACAGCGCGGACCGTTTTCCCATGCTCGAAAAGACCTACGACGCCAAAGCCGTCGAGCCGAAGATTGCCAGGATCTGGGAAGAGGCCGACGCGTTTCGGGCCGGGGCCGGGGCCGAGGAGGGGGCTGAAGCCTTCACCATCGTCATCCCGCCGCCGAACGTCACCGGCTCGCTGCATATGGGCCACGCGCTCAACAACACGCTGCAGGACATTCTGGTGCGCTTCGAGCGCATGCGCGGCAAGAACGTCTTGTGGCAGCCGGGCATGGATCATGCCGGCATCGCCACGCAGATGGTGGTCGAGCGCCAGCTGATGGAAAAGCAGATCCACCGCCGCGACCTGACGCGCGATGAGTTCATCGACAAGGTCTGGGAGTGGAAGGCCGAGTCCGGCGGCGCCATCCTCAACCAGCTGAAGCGGCTCGGAGCCTCGGCCGACTGGAGCCGGGAGCGCTTCACTATGGACGAAGGCCTGTCCAAGGCCGTGCTCGAAGTGTTCGTGACGCTCTACAAGGAAGGGCTGATCTACAAGGACAAGCGCCTTGTGAACTGGGACCCGAAGCTGTTGACCGCCATCTCGGATCTCGAGGTCGAGCAGCAGGAAGTCAACGGCAATCTGTGGCACTTCCGCTATCCGGTCGCGGGCGTGACCTTCGATCCGGAGAATCCGAAGACCTTCATCACCGTTGCGACGACCCGCCCGGAGACGATGCTGGGCGATACGGCTGTAGCAGTCCACCCCGACGACGAACGTTTCCGGCATCTTGTCGGCAAGAACCTCATCCTGCCGATCGTCGGCCGCAAGATCCCGGTGGTGGCGGACGAGTATTCCGATCCCGAAAAAGGCAGCGGTGCGGTCAAGATCACGCCGGCGCATGACTTCAACGATTTCGAGGTCGGCAAGCGCCACCGGCTGCCGGCGGTCAACATCCTCACCGTCAATGCGGCGGTGAGCCTCAGGGACAATGAGGACTTTCTCGCCGGACTGGAAGTGACGCCGGAGCGCCAGGCCGTCTGGGACAGCCTGGACGGCCTCGACCGTTTCGATGCGCGCAGGAAGATCGTCGAGCTGATGGAGGCGGGCGGCTTTCTCGAGAAGGTCGAGCCGCATCGCCACACTGTCCCGCACGGCGACCGTGGCGGCGTGCCGATCGAGCCGTTTCTGACCGACCAGTGGTATGTCAATGCGGCGGAACTGGCCAAGCCGGCGATCGCCTCGGTGCGCGAGAGCCGTACCAATTTCGTGCCCAAAAACTGGGAAAAGACCTATTTCGACTGGATGGAGAACATCCAGCCCTGGTGCATTTCGCGCCAGCTCTGGTGGGGCCACCAGATCCCTGCCTGGTACGGCCCGGACGGGCATGTCTTTGTCGAAAAGACCGAGGAAGAAGCGCTCGGTGCCGCCGTCGAATATTATCTGGCGCTGGAAGGGCCGTGGAAGGCCTGGGTCGAGGACAAGCTCGAGAATTTCCAGCCTGGCGAGATCCTGACCCGCGACGAGGACGTGCTCGATACATGGTTCTCGTCGGCGCTGTGGCCGTTCTCGACGCTCGGCTGGCCGGACCAGACGCCGGAGCTGAAGACCTATTACCCGACCGACGTGCTGGTCACCGGTTTCGACATCATCTTCTTCTGGGTCGCCCGCATGATGATGATGGGCCTGCATTTCATGGACCAGGAGCCGTTCCACACGGTCTATGTCCATGCGCTGGTTCGCGACAAGAACGGGCAGAAGATGTCGAAGTCGAAAGGCAACGTCATCGATCCGCTCGAGCTCATCGACGAATATGGCGCCGATGCGCTGCGCTTCACCTTGACGGTGATGGCAGCGCAAGGGCGCGACGTTAAGCTCGATCCGGCCCGCATTGCCGGTTACCGCAATTTCGGCACCAAGCTGTGGAACGCGACGCGTTTTGCCGAGATGAACGAAGTGGCGCGCGACGACGATTTCTGGCTGCAGGACGCCAAGCTCGCGGTCAATCGCTGGATCCTGACGGAGCTGACGCGAGCCGCACGAGACATAACCGACGGTATCACCTCATACCGCTTCAACGAGGCGGCGGGCGCCGCCTACCGGTTCGTCTGGAACCAATTCTGCGACTGGTACCTGGAACTGCTGAAGCCGGTGTTCATGGGCGCCGACGAGGCCGCCAAGGCCGAGAGCAGGGCATGCGTCGCCTTCGTGCTGGACGAGATCTATAAGCTGCTGCATCCGATGATGCCGTTCATGACCGAGGAACTGTGGGCCGAAACCGCCGGCGAGGGCAGGCAACGGCCGTCGCTGCTTTGTCATGCGGCTTGGCCGTCGCCCGATTTCGAGGACGAGGAGGCCGCCGCCGATATCAACTGGCTGGTCGATCTCGTCTCCGGCATCCGCTCGGTGCGTTCGGAAATGAACGTGCCGCCGGCGGCGATAGCTCCCCTGATGGTGATCGGTGCCAATGACACGACACACGAAAGGCTGGAGCGCCAGGCATCGGCAATCAAGCGGCTGGCGCGGGTCGGCGACATCTCGCTGGTCGATGCGGCACCCAAGGGCTCCGCGCAGATCGTGCTTAACGAAGCGACCATCTGCCTGCCGCTCGGCAGCCTGATCGACCTTGCCGCGGAGGCAGCGCGCCTGCAGAAGGAACTTGCCAAGGTGACCGAGGAAATAGCGCGGCTCTACAAGAAGCTGTCCAACGAGAAATTCGTCGCCAACGCGCCGGAAGAGGTGGTGGAGGCCGAGCGCGAAAAACTCGCCGAATATCGCGAGGCGCAAGAGAAGCTTTCGGTGGCATTGACGCGGGTACGCGAGGCCGGCTGATCAAACAAATTGGGCCGGCTGGCCGGGATAGATTCGCCGGTCACGAATCTGCTTTCCAGATAGGCCGCCTGCCACGAAAACAGGCATTCCGCAGCGTAAATCTTGAGGCAAACTGAATGTTTTTGCCCCATTGTTGCCGTAATGTAACAATGGCTGACTGGGCACTCAAAATGCACTGTTCTGTAGTGATTTGGGCGGTTTTCCCGAGTTTTCTCGTCGATTTGTATTGAGGCGGCCATTTTCCCGTCTCGGGAAGAAGGCCGACACCTTGTCGGAAATGCGTTCAGCCAAGGTGTACATGTACGCACGGCGAATTCGTTGTTGCGCCGTTAACCTGAATTGGTTCTAGCTTGATGCAAGGATATTTCGGGGAGGAGATTCATGTGTTATTCGCGTCTGAAAGTGCTGCTGGGCGCGGGGGCTTTTTCGCTGGCTTTGGCTGGGACGGTGCAAGCCGGGGGCTTTGACCGGGGCGGCGTCAACATCGACCAGCTGTTCGACGCGGCGCCATATTCGTTCGATGCGGGCGTCACCTATGTTTCGCCGCAGCGCAAACTCAAGAATGTGCAGCGCCTCGACGGCTCGGGTTTGTCGACATCGGCGGTGGACGTTGGTGGCGACTATGCGGTGCCGCATGTCGGCATCAAGGCCAACATCTTTGAGCCCGTAGACTGTCTTGCCACCTATACGAGACCGTATGGTGCGGACGCAAATTTCGGCATGAACAACGCCTATTCACCGACAGCGGTCAAATACGCCGTCGACACAGACGATTTCGGTCTCACCTGCTCTTACAAGGTGAACGTCGGCAAGGGCTCCATACGATTCATCGGCGGCGTCTCCTACCAGCAGGTCGACGCGTTTCTGTCCCGCCAGACACTGCTCGCCTTCGGCAATACCGGCCTCGGCGTATTCAAGCTATCCGACGAGGCGTGGGGTTGGCGTGCGGGCGCAGCCTATGAGATCCCCGAGATCGCTCTGCGCGCCAGCCTGATGTACTCTTCCAGCTACAAATATGACGGGCTGTCGGGAACGGTCGACACGACCGGCTTCAGGGGCGCCTTTCCAGCGGATCTGGTTCCTGGCTCCACCGGGGTGTACCCAGTCTCGGCGTCGGCTGAGATACCTCAGGCTCTGGAATTCAAGCTGCAGAGCGGTATAGCTCCTGGCTGGCTGGCCTTCGGTTCCATCCGCTGGCAGGAGTGGAGCAAGCTTGGCGTCATTGCCATCAATGGCGTACGCAGTCCGGTGACCGGTGCTCCCTCGCCCGTTTCATTCGACCTGCTTTATCGCGACGGCTGGACGGTCACGGGCGGTATCGGTCACAAGTTCACCGATCAATTGTCGGGCGTGGTTTCGGTGACCTGGGATCGCGGCACCTCGACGACCTCGGGCTATCAGTCGGATACCTGGGCCGTTGCCAGCGGCGTCTCCTATTCGCCGAACGACCAGGTCGAGGTCAGGCTCGGCGGCTCGATCGGTGTGCTGACGAGCGGGTCATCGACTTTCAGCGGTGTCGGCGACGTGGCAAATGCCGTCACCTATACCTACGGCAACGACCTGCTTCTCGCCGGTTCGGCTTCCGTCAAGATCAAGTTCTAACTACAGATTTTTAAACGACAAAACGGCCGGGCGTTGCCCGGCCGTTTTGTTCGGTGCATCATCCGGCGTTCGGCCAGCGCAACAATTGGCCCATGATGTTCGCTCCGATAATTGTGACGTTTTGGCAACAGTTTCTGAACAACCCTCGCGCCACCCGGCCGCCCGGGAACATTGCCTATTTCCCGCCATAAACCCGGCGCACCTCAAACTTGTCTCGGGACACGCGCCAAAAGGCTAGGCGAAGAGGCAGGCCGCACCGCCCGCGGCAAGGACGAGTATGGACGCCAGAGGGATCTCCAAGGCCAAGCTGCCGAGCCGCCACGTGACCGTTGGTCCCGAGCGGGCACCGCATCGCTCCTACCTCTATGCGATGGGGCTGTCGGCGGCCGAGATCGCGCAGCCGCTGGTCGGTGTCGCCAGCTGCTGGAACGAAGCAGCACCCTGCAACATCTCGCTGATGCGCCAGGCGCAAGTGGTCAAGAAGGGCGTGGCATCCGCCAATGGCACGCCACGCGAATTCTGCACCATCACCGTCACCGACGGCATCGCCATGGGCCATCAGGGCATGAAGTCGTCGCTGGTGTCGCGCGAGGTCATCGCCGACTCGGTCGAGCTCACGATGCGCGGCCATTGCTACGATGCGTTGGTCGGATTGGCCGGTTGCGACAAGTCGCTGCCCGGCATGATGATGGCCATGGTGCGCCTCAACGTACCGTCGATCTTCATCTATGGCGGCTCGATCCTGCCCGGCAGCTACCGTGGCCGGCAGATCACTGTACAGGACGTGTTCGAGGCGGTGGGCCAGCATTCGGTCGGCACCATCAGCGACGCCGAGCTGCTCGAGATCGAGCAAGCCGCCTGTCCGTCTGCCGGCTCCTGCGGCGCCCAGTTCACCGCCAATACCATGGCCACCGTCGCTGAGGCGATCGGCCTGGCGCTGCCCTATTCCTGCGGCGCGCCGGCACCCTACGAGATGCGCGACCGCTTCAATTTCGCTTCCGGCGAAAAGATCATGGAGCTGATCGCAAGGAACATCCGCCCGCGCGACATCGTTACTATAGAAGCGTTGGAAAATGCCGCGACCGTGGTCTCGGCCACCGGCGGCTCGACCAACGCGGCGCTGCATCTGCCGGCGATCGCGCACGAGGCCGGGATAAAGTTCGATCTTTTCGACGTGGCCAGGATATTCGAGAAAACACCCTATATCGCCGACCTCAAGCCGGGCGGCAAATACGTCGCCAAGGACATGTTCGAGGCCGGCGGCATTCCGCTCTTGATGAAGACGCTGCTCGACCATGGCTATCTTCATGGCGATTGCCTGACGGTGACCGGCCGCACTTTGGCCGAAAATATGGAACATGTTTCCTGGAATGACAGTCAGGATGTGGTCCGTCCCGCCAACAGGCCGATTACCCAGACCGGCGGGGTCGTGGGCTTGAAGGGTAACCTTGCCCCCGAAGGCGCGATCGTGAAGGTCGCTGGTATGGCGGAACTGAAATTCTCGGGTCCGGCGCGCTGCTTCGATTCGGAAGAGGAATGTTTCGAAGCGGTTACACATCGCAACTACAGGGAAGGCGAGGTTCTCGTCATCCGTTACGAGGGTCCGCGCGGCGGCCCGGGCATGCGCGAAATGCTGTCGACGACGGCGGCTCTCTACGGCCAGGGCATGGGCGGCAAGGTGGCGCTCATCACCGACGGGCGTTTTTCGGGCGCAACGCGCGGTTTCTGCATCGGCCATGTCGGGCCGGAAGCGGCAGTGGGCGGCCCGATCGGGCTGCTTAGGGATGGCGACTTGATCTCGATCGATGCGGTGAACGGCACGATCGAGGTTGCATTGTCCAAAGCCGAACTGGCGGCGAGGGCAAAAGCATGGAAGGCGCGCACGACCGATTATCAGTCGGGCGCGATCTGGAAATACGCACAGACGGTCGGATCTGCCCGCGACGGCGCGGTCACCCATCCCGGCGGTGCCAAAGAAACACACTGCTATGCGGACATCTGAGTTGTTGAGGTCGTCTGTCCTTTCGGCACTGGTTGCGCTCGCCACTTTTGGCGCGACCTTGGGCGCCGTCGGCCAGGCCATGGCTTTCGACGACAAGGTATTCGACGACAAGACCGGCGTGAAGCCGCAGTCGAGCCCTTGGGCGGTGTTCCAGTTCGGCTTTTCCGCCTACAAGAACGGCCATAAGGAGCAGGCCGCGGAAGCGTATAAATATGCCGCCGAGAACGGCCAGATCGGCGCCACCTGGAAGCTTGCGCGCATGTATGCGGAAGGCGACGGCGTGGCGCGAGACGACTACGCGGCGTTCAAGTTCTTTAGCGAGATCGTCGACCAGGATGTCGAGCCCGGTTCGCCCGAGGAAAGCTATGTTTCGGACGCGCTGGTGGCGCTTGGCGACTATCTGAGGAAAGGCATTCCCGGCAGCCCCGTCGAGGAGAACGAGGTGGCGGCCCAGGAATATTACATGCGTGCCGCCGCCAACTACCGCAACCCGAACGCCCAGTTCGAGATGGGCCAGATGTTCCTCAAGGGTGAGGGCGGCGTCAAGGCCAGCGTCAAGCAGGCCGGACGCTGGTTCCAGCTGGCGGCCGAAAAGGGCCACGCGGGCGCGCAGGCGACGCTCGGCAACCTGCTTTTCCAAAGCGGCAAGATCGTGCGGGGGCTGGCGATGATGACCGCGGCGCTCGAACGGGCCTCACCCGCCGACCAGCCATGGATCCGCGGCATGCAGGAAGAAGCGTTTGCGGCCGCCGGCGAAGCCGACCGCCGCACCGCGATCTCGCTGGCCGACGACATCCTCACCAAGGGTGGCGGCGACCAATAGGTCGGCGGGATTGTAGATTTAAATCAATTCGCGGTCGGTTCCGCCGGCACGCCGCCGGGCGCCGGTGTTGAGATCGGCGTGCCCTGCAGATGTGGGGCCAGTGTGTCCTCCGGGCAGCCGTCGCGGAGCTTTGTCCAGGACGTGTTGTTGAGCACCATGTCGCAACGGGCGAGATGGCTCCCGCCTGCAACCGTCAGGCAGGCGACCCGGCCGATCTGGAATGATTTGCCGTTGGCAAGGCACTCTGCATCGGCAAAAGCCGGCGTCGCCACCGCCATCGCAAGCGCGCAGCCGATCGGGCAGAATGCAAATCGAGTAGTCATGGGAACCCCAGCCACCATGATGATTTCCCATCAAGCGCGCGATTTGTGGCGATAAGAGGTCAACTTATCAATGTGCCGCCGGACAGCAGCTCCGGTCAGGCCGGCTGCAGCGCCAGATCGATCGCCACCGGTACGTGGTCGGAGGGCTTTTCCCAGGCGCGCACCTGTTTTTCGATCGAGGCCGAGGAAAACCAGTTGGCGGCCTCGGGCGACAAAAGCAGGTGGTCGATGCGGATGCCGTTGTTCTTCTGCCAGGCGCCGGCCTGATAGTCCCAGAACGTAAAGACGTCCGGGGCGTCGCTGACGGCACGCACGGCTTCGGTGAAGCCGAGATTCTTCAGCCGCCGGAACGCCTGCCGCGTTGCGGGTTGGAACAGCGCATCGCTTAGCCAGTTTTCCGGATATTTCGCGTCGATAGGCTCCGGAATGACATTGTAGTCGCCGGCCAGAACCAGCGGCTCTTCCAGTGCAAGCCGCTCCTCGGCCCAGCGCTCCAGCCGCGCCATCCAGGAAAGCTTGTAGGAGAACTTCTTCTCGTCGTCGATCGGGTTGCCGTTCGGCAGATAGATCGAGGCAACGCGCAAGGCGCCCTTGTCGGTCGAGAACACGCCTTCGATGAAACGCGCCTGCTCGTCGGCATCGTCGCCCGGCAAGCCGCGATTGACCTCGTCGAAACGCAGCTTCGACAGGATGGCGACGCCGTTGAAGCCTTTTTGGCCGTAAGTCTCGACATTGTAGCCGAGCGCCTCGATCTCGGCGCGAGGAAACTGCTCGTCGACGGTCTTGATCTCCTGCAGGCAGGCGATGTCTGGCGCGCTTTCCGTCAGCCAATGGGTCAAATTGCCGATGCGGGCGCGAACGCCGTTGATGTTCCAGGTGACGATTTTCATGACGGCCTCGATAGGCTGGTGGTCCGGAGACGGAGACTAGCGATCCGGCGGGTGACGTTCGACAAGGCCGATCGTATTGCCTGCCGGGTCCTTTAGGAAGGCCATCCATTCGCTTTCCCCCGCCTGGCCGAACAGGCCTTCGGTGTCGCGATGGACGAGCGCCGGCGGCGCGGTGAAGGGGACGCCGGCGGCCTTTGCCGAAGCGTGGAACTCTTCGAGGCCCGAGATGTCGAGATAGACGGTGCCAGCCGGCAGGCCGTCGGTGAAAAGCAGGCGCACGTCACCTGCCATGATGAAGGCGATGCCTGGAGGATCGAAACGCGCATGCAGGCTCATGCCGAGCACCTCGCGCCAGAACGCCAGCGTTGCGTCGAGGTCGCGTCCGGCGGAAAGCGCGACCTGACGGACCGCGCCGATGTCGGGCATTTCTAGATCGAGAAGCTGGTGCCGCAGCCGCAGGAGGCGACCGCATTGGGGTTTCTGATCTGGAACGACTGGCCCATCAGATCGTCGACGAAATCGATCACCGAGCCGCCCATATAGACCAGCGACAGGTCGTCGATCAGCACGGTGGCGCCGTCCTTTTCGATGGCGACGTCGTCGTCATTGCGCCTGTCGACCAGATCGAACTTGTAGGAGAAGCCGGAACAGCCGCCGCCCTCGACCGAAACGCGCAGGGCCGTCTTACCGGCTTCGCTCGCAACAATCTTGGCGATCCGCCTGGCGGCGGCGTCGGTCATCTCGACTTTCATGGCGGTCTTGGCATCAGCGCCCATGGGCGTCACCTTGCTTTCGGTTTTGTATGATAGGTATGAAGCGCGACGGGGCAAGTCAACTGCGGCATACGCTATGACCAACGAGTTGGGCGACATCGGATTCGGCTATCGGCCGCGCGCTGCCTATGCCAGCGACCCGGCGAAATCGCGCGGGCGGCTGTTCGACGAGGTGGAAAGCCCGACGCGCACGCCGTTCCAGCGCGACCGCGACCGCATCATCCATTCGACGGCGTTCCGCCGGCTGAAGCACAAGACGCAAGTGTTCGTCGCACATGAAGGCGACCATTACCGCACAAGGCTGACGCATTCGATCGAGGTGGCGCAAATTGCACGCGCTCTGGCGCGGGCGCTGCGCGGCGACGAGGACCTGGCCGAGGCGGTGGCCCTGGTGCACGACTTCGGCCACACGCCCTTCGGCCATACCGGCGAGGACGCGCTGAACGATAAGATGGCCGCCTGGGGCGGCTTCGACCACAATGCACAATCGCTGCGCGTGGTGACGCGGCTGGAGCGGCGCTATGCCGAGTTCGACGGGCTGAACCTCACCTGGGAAACGCTGGAGGGGCTGGTCAAGCACAATGGCCCGCTGACCGATGCCAAAGGGAAAGGGCTGAAGGGGCCGGTGCCGCAGGCAATCCGCGACTATTCCGAACTGCACGACCTCGAACTCGACCGCTTCGCCGGTATCGAGGCCCAGTGCGCGGCGATTGCCGACGACATCGCCTACAACACCCACGACATCGATGACGGCTTGAGGGCAGGGCTGTTGACGCTGGATATGCTGGAGGATGTCTCGCTGCCGGGGTCGATCCTCAAGGGCGTGCGTGAGCGCTATCCGGCGCTGGATGACGTACGCACCAGCCACGAGCTGATGCGCCGGCAGATCACCATCATGGTCGAGGACGTGATCGTCTCGACGACGGCCAATCTGGCGCGCATCAAACCCGGCAGCGCCGAAGCGGTAAGGGCGGCCGGCGAGACGATGGTGAGCTTCTCCGCCGAAACGGCCGCATCGGAAAAGGAGCTGAAGGCCTTTCTTTACAAGCACCTCTACCGGCACGCGGAGGTCATGCGGGTGCGCGCCGATGCCGACCAGATCGTCAGGGACCTGTTCGACGTTTATTTCGCCGATCCGCGCGCCATGCCGGATGGCTGGCGCGAAGGGCTCGACCGGGCAGAGGACCGCGTCAAGGCGCGCAGTGTTGCCGATTTCCTGGCCGGCATGACGGACACTTATGCGCTCAAGGAACACAGGCGTTTGTTTGACCATACGCCGGATTTGAGCTAGGGCGGGCTCGATTTGCCGGCCAACGCGCCGGATCCCTGCAAAACCGTCAGAGCCATAGCAATGAACATCTTCGCCGATTTCAACGCGCGAATCATAAAGGCCGTCGAAGCGCTTGATTTGAAAGACAAGGATGGCGTGTCGCCGGACCTGTCGCGCATCGCTGTCGAGCCGCCGCGCGATCCCAGCCATGGCGACCTCGCGACCAACGCAGCCATGGTGTTGGCCAAGCCGACCGGCCAGAACCCGCGTGCGCTGGCCGAAAGGCTGGCCGAGGCGCTGCGCGCCGACGAGGATATCGCGGCCGCCGAGATCGCCGGCCCGGGCTTTGTCAATCTCAGGCTCAAGGACGGCTTCTGGCAGGCGCATCTGACGGCGCTGCTCGGCGAAGGCCGCAACTACGGCCGCTCGACGGTCGGCGGCGGCAAGAAAACCAATGTCGAATATGTCTCGGCCAACCCGACCGGCCCGATGCATGTCGGGCATTGCCGGGGTGCCGTGGTCGGCGACGCGCTCGCCAATCTGATGGCCTTCGCCGGTTACGACGTGACCAAGGAATACGTCATCAACGATGCCGGTTCGCAAATCGATGTGCTCGGACGCTCGGTCATGCTGCGCTACCGCGAGGCGCTTGGCGATGAGATCGGCGACATTCCGGCCGGGCTTTATCCAGGCGACTATCTGATCCCCGTTGGTCAGGCGCTGGCCAACGAATTCGGCCGCTCCCTGCTGCAGATGCCGGACGAGGAGGCGCTTGCCATCGTCAAGGACAGGACGATCGATGCGATGATGACGATGATCCGCGAGGATCTGGCGCTGCTCAACGTGCATCACGACGTCTTCTTCTCCGAGCGGACGCTGCATGCCAACAATGCGAAGAAGATCCGCTCGGCGATCAGCGACCTGACGCTGAAGGGCCACATCTACAAGGGCAAGCTGCCGCCGCCCAAGGGCGAGAAGCCGGACGACTGGGAGGACCGCGAGCAGACGCTGTTCCGCTCGACCGCAGTCGGCGACGATATGGACCGGGCGCTGGTCAAGTCGGACGGCACCTTCACTTATTTCGCCGCCGACGTCGCTTATCTCAAGGACAAGGTCGATCGCGGCTTCGTCGATCTGATCTATGTGCTTGGCGCCGATCATGGCGGCTATGTGAAACGGCTGGAAGCGCTTGCCCGGGCGATTGCGGGCGACGAGGTCAAGCTAACCGTGCTGCTTTGCCAACTGGTGAGGCTGTTTCGCGCCGGCGAGCCGGTGCGCATGTCGAAGCGGTCCGGCGAGTTCGTGACCTTGCGCGAAGTGGTCGAGGAGGTTGGCCGCGACCCGATCCGCTTCATGATGCTCTATCGCAAGAACGACGCGCCGCTCGACTTCGACTTCGCCAAGGTGACCGAGCAGTCGAAGGACAATCCGGTGTTCTACGTGCAGTACGCCTCGGCGCGCTGCCATTCGGTGTTTCGGCAGGCGAGCGAGCAATTGGGCGAGGCCATGTTCGACCGCAACCAGCTGGCCGCCGAAGTGGCTTTGCTGACCGATGAGGGTGAGATCGGCCTGATCAGGAAACTCGCCGAATATCCGCGGCTGATCGAAGCGGCGGCGCTCGCGCTCGAGCCCCACCGGCTGGCATTTTACCTCTACGAACTCGCTTCCAGCTTCCACGGACACTGGAACCGGGGCACCGATAATCCCGACTTACGTTTTGTTAAGGTTAACGACCGACAATTGACGCATGCCAGACTAGGGCTGGTGCAGGCTGTTTCGGACGTTTTGACGTCCGGCCTGACGCTGATCGGAGCCAATGCGCCCACCGAAATGCGTTAGGTTTGAGTAAAAAACCTGTCACCTTTTGCCCACATTGCGCTGGTAAGGGCCAACCCTACGCGACGTCCATGGCGTCCGAATGAGTGCGAGTTCGGGAACAATAATGGCAGACAGAACCCAGCTGAGAGCAGCCGACCACAACGACATCGCCAACGATGATCCGTTCGCGGAACTGACCAGGATCATGGGGTTCGACCCGCGCCAGCCGGTCAAACCGCAAACCCCGGCCCAGCCGAAAACCGCTGCCGTCGAGCCTCCGGTGGACGAGGGCGATTTCGACATCGATCTCGAGAAGGAGTTGATGGGCGAGTTCGGCGCCGACGCCAATGACAATGCTTCCCCTGCCGAGCTTCGCGAGCCGGCACCCGAACCGGCTACCGCGGATGAAATGGAGGACGCGCTTGCCGCCTCGTTCGAACAGGATTTCGCGTTCGACGACAGTGCGGCGGATGATGCTGCTCCTTTTGCGGCCGCTCCTGTTGCCGCCGACGAAATTGCCTCCGGCCCCGAAAGATCGTTCGCTCCCGCTGTCGAGCCGGAGTTCGACGACGAGTTTCATAACGCCGTCGCCGGCTCGCTCGAAGACGTGTCGCCGTTCGAGGATGACCTTTCGAGTGACGACGAACTTGCCGCCTCGCTCGACCAGGATTTTCGGCTCGACGACGATGTGACGGCCAAGATCGCGGTGACCGGCGAGGATGAACCCAGGGCCGCAGCCGAGGCGATCGAGCCGGTCGACGAGCCCGCCTTCGACGATGAGTTCGACAACGCCGTGGCAAGTTCGCTCGAAGATGAGCTGATGCTCGAAGAGCATGAGCCGATGGAGCAGACCGTCGCCGTTGAAACCGCGGCGCAAGCCGCCGCGCCTGCGTTCGATGACGAGTTCGACGATGCCGTTGCAAGCTCGCTCGAAGACGAGCTGATGTTCGACGAACATGAGCCGGCGGTCGCCGCCCCGGCATCGCCGGCTGAGGCGGTTTCGGCCGATGAGGATCTTGCCGGCCATTTCGATGATGCCATGGCCGATGTCGACATGGACTTCGACGTTCGCCCGAACGAGCCTGCCGAAATCGAAGAACCAGCGTTTATCGAAGAGCTGTCGATCGAAGAGCCAGAGGCCGCCCGGCTTTCCGGCACGGCCGCCGAAGCGGCGTTCGACGACGATTTCGATCTGAGCTTCGACGATGCGCCTGCCGAGGACGCCGAAGAGCCGGTGGCGCAGGTCGTTGCAGCCGAACCAGCGGCGCCGGCCGCCGCTGTCGTCCCGACGGCCCCAGTGGCTGAGGAACGCAGCCTGGAGGACGAGCTGAACGCGCTGCTGGGTGCGATGAGCACACGACCGGCACAAACGGTCAACGAACCTCAGACAAGCCAGCAGTCTGCCCAGCAGCCTGCCCAGAAGCCCGTTATGGTTGCTCAGCAGCCCGTCGCGCCGGTAATTCAGAAGCCAGCAGTGGCTGCTGAACAGCCCATGGGTGCGGCTGAAGACGTCACCAACGAACCGGTGCATCCTGTCGACGAGCTGGATTGGGAACTCGACGAGCACGAGCCCGCTGAGCCGCAGCAGTCCAGTGCCGCCGATGACGCCGATCTTGGCAGTGTCCTCCTCGATGAGCTTGAAGGCGAGGATTTCGGTGTTGAAGCCGCTGCCGGACCTGCGGATGATTTAGACAACGATGCGCTCGATGCCGACTTCGCCAGGAATATCGGCCTGGATCATGACTCGGCCGACAAGAGTGCCGCAGCTGCTTCCGAAGAAGATCCGCTCGATGCGCTGAACTGGCTGACGACACGCGCCACACCGCCCGAGCCGGCCCGCTCGTGGAGCCGCGTGACGCCCGTCGCACAGCCTCAGCCCGCTTTTGCAAGCCAGCCGGTCGCTTCGGCGCGTCCGGCACCGCCGCAGCCGGCTGCAACGCCGTCCAATCGGGCCGCACCGGTCGAAGAGAGGCCGTCCTATGAAGATCGGCCCGCCTACACGGAAGCTGCACCAACCTCGCATCAACAGCCTTCCGCATATGACGAGATGCCCGATGTCGAGACGGTCGACGTGCCCGAGCGCGTCGTGGCGCTGGCGGACGATCTCGACATTCCGGAGCTCAACTTCGACGATGACGAGCCGGTGGCGCCCGCCTACGACGATCTTGATGCCGATTTTGCCAGCCTTCTCACCGAAATGAATGCCACGGATATAGCGCCCGCCCCGGTGCGCAGTGCTGGCTACGACGATGAATACGATGCCGGCTTCGCGTCTGGCTATAAGCAGGATCGCGGCGAGACGCGCGCCTATGGCGCCAAGCCTGCGGAAGCCCCCGTCAGCGCGGCGGCCGCTTCCTATGCCGATGCAGCGGACGGTTTCGATCTGGCCCCATTGCCCAGTGGCCAGCCGGTTTCGCAGGCCGACGATTTCACCTTCGATGAGCTCGATTACGATCCCGAACTGGACGAGGAGATGTCGGTTCCGGGTCTTGCCGAACGCGGGGCCGAAAGGCAGCCGCGCAGGCGCGGGCTGCTGATAGGAGCGGTGGTTGGCGCGGTGGCGATCGCCGGAGGCCTTGGCGCCTTTGCGTTGACCCACGGCGGCAAGAGCGGCAGCGATGCGCCGGTTATCGTCAAGGCGGACAACAGGCCGATCAAGATCAAGCCGGAAAATCCAGGCGGCACCGTCGTGCCGAACCAGGACAACAAGGTTTATGACGCTGTGGTCAAGGGCGCCAAGCCCGCCGAGCCCGTTCAGCAGAAGCTGGTCACCAACACCGAAGAGCCTGTGGACCTGAAGGCCAACGAACCGGAGAGCCGCGTCGTCGATCTTTCGCCCAATGACCCCGATGCCGCAGACGATATCGACGCGCCCGGCACCGTGGCGTCCGACACCGACGCGTCTGGCACCAACGTGCCTGACACCAACGCGTCTGACCCCAGCGCGCTTGGCGCCAATGCAGCTGGCGCTTCCGAAACCGCCGCCGCACCGGCGCCCAAGTCCGAGGATCGCATCGCGCAGGTCCTGCAGGAGGCCGAGAAGGGTGCAAACCCCGAGATCGTCGCCGTTGCGCCGCGCAAGGTACGGACCATGGTCGTGAAACCTGACGGCTCGCTGGTGGCGCGCGAAGATCCGGCGCCTGCCGCCCCGCAGATGGCTGCTGCCGAGCCGGCCGATCCGGCGCCGCAGCACGTGGCTCCGGCGGGCCAGGCCGACGCCGCCGCGCAGACCGGCACCGTGCCCCTGATCGACCAAATGACAAGTGATCCGAAGATTGGCGATCAGAAGATTGGTGACCAGCCGAGTGGCGATCAGGCCGAAACCACCAAGCTGCAGCCGGCGCCCAAGCCCGACACAAAGGCTGAAGCCAAGCCGTCAGCCAGCAAGCAGTCCGCCAGCACCCCGGCCACGGTTCCGGTGGCGCCGCAGCGTCCGTCCGACCAGCCGGTCGACGTGGTCGGCGAGGTCAAGCCCGATCAGGTTGCTTCCATCGATCCGGCTGCGGCCGGCGCTGGTTCGTGGTCGATACAGATCGCTTCGCAGCCGACAGTCGAAAGCGCCCAGGCGACTTACCAGGATCTGCAGCGCCGCTACGGCAGCGTGCTTTCCGGCCGCACCGCCAACATCGTCAAGGCCGAGATTGCCGGCAAGGGCACCTTCTACCGCGTCCGCGTTCCGGCGCAGTCTCGCAACGAGGCGATCAAACTGTGCACCAGCTACAAGGCTGCCGGCGGCAATTGCTTCGTGTCCCACTAGCGGCACCAAAGCCCCTCGAAAGCCGGCGCCCGCGCCGGCTTTTTTGCGTGAGCGGAAAGCTTTGGAGGCAATTGCGGGCGATTCCCTTTGTCGGCGCGAAGCTCTAAACTGTTCCGCATGACCGAATCAAAATCCATGATCCTCGGCTGCGCCGGGAAATCACTGACCCGCGACGAGATCCGTTTCTACCGCAACGAATGCCCGTGGGGCTTCATCCTGTTTGCGCGCAATATCGGCGAGACCGAGCAGATCCGCGATCTGGTCGCCGCCATGCGCGACTGCGTCGGGCGTGCGGATGCGCCCGTATTCATCGACCAGGAGGGTGGCCGGGTGCAGCGCCTGCGGCCGCCGCTGGCGCCCAACTATCCGGCTGCGGGCGCACTCGGTGCCTTGTGGCGCGACGACCATGACGCCGGCACCCGTGCCGCCTGGCTGATGGCGCGGCTGCATGCCTTCGATCTGCTGCGCTACGGCATCACGGCGGATTGCCTGCCGGTGCTCGACGTGCCGATAGAGGGCGCCAGCGACGTCATCGGCGCGCGCGCCTATGGCAAGGAGCCGCGCGCCGTCGTCGAATTGGGTCGCGCCGCGGCGGAAGGCCTGATGGCGGGCGGCGTGCTGCCGGTGATGAAGCATATTCCCGGTCATGGAAGGGCCTTCGCCGATACGCATTTCGAACTGCCGACCGTCGATGCCTCGATCGGCGACCTGCAGCGGCATGATTTTGCGCCGTTCAGGGAGCTCAACCATTTGCCGATGGCGATGACGGCGCATGTTGTCTATAGCGCGATCGACCCGAAGAACCCGGCCACGACATCCGGCAAGGTCATCGAAAAGATCATCCGCGGCGAAATCGGCTTCGACGGGCTGTTGATGAGCGACGACACCTCGATGAAGGCACTTTCTGGGGATTTCCCATCAAAGGCGGCCGCGATCCTTGCGGCGGGCTGCGATCTGGTCCTTCACTGCAACGGCGTGTTCGAGGAGATGGCCGGCATTGCATCGCGCACGACCGGGCTTGAAGGCAAGTCGTTTGAGCGCGCGGAGCGGGCGCTGACCTATATCAGGAACCGTGACGTGGCGGACGAGACCGAGATTCGGGCCGAATTTGCCAGTTATTTCGACGCGGTGGCCTAGCATCAAAGGAAGCGAAGTGGCGGAAACATTGGACCTGAAGGCCGGCAAGGCCGCACCGATGGACCGCTTGTGGGCCGAGAACGACGATTCTCGGCTGACCGGCGATCCGGCGTTGGTCGTCGATGTGGCCGGCTTCGAAGGTCCGCTCGATCTTCTGCTGCATCTTGCCCGCAATCAGAAGGTCGACCTGTCGCGTATCTCGATCCTGGCGCTGGCCGAACAGTATCTGGCCTTCGTCGAGAAGGTGAGGGCGCTAAGGCTGGAGCTTGCCGCCGACTATCTGGTGATGGCGGCGTGGCTGGCGTTTCTCAAATCGAAGCTCCTGATCCCCAAGCAGCCCGGCGACGAAGGCGAAAGCGGCGAGGAGCTGGCGGCGGTGCTGCAGTTCCGGCTGAAGCGGCTGGAGGCGATGCGCGACGCGGCGGCACGCCTGGTCAACCGCAACCGGCTCGGACGCGACGTGTTTGCACGCGGCATGCCGGAAATGGTCATCGTCGAGAAGCGCAATGCCTATTCGGCCTCGCTCTACGACCTGTTGACCGCCTATGCCCAGCAGCGCCAGAAGCAGGCGATCACCAATGTGACGATCGCCAGGCGCGGCGTCTGGTCGCTCAAGGATGCGCGCGACGTGCTGACCAGGCTGATCGGGTCGCTGCGCGACTGGACGGCGCTCGACAGTTTCCTGGTCGAATATCTGGCCGGCCCGGAAGAGCGGCGCACCGCGGTTGCCAGCTCGTTTGCCGCGACGCTGGAACTGGTGCGCGAAGGCAAGATGGAGATGCGGCAGGACCAGGTGTTCGCGCCGCTTTATCTGCGCGGCCGCGCCCAGGCCATCAAGATAGTCGAGGTGACACCATGAGCGAACGCGCCAACGCTTCGGTCATTCCGTTCAAGGTCGAAGACGACGTCGAGCAAGGCGCGGTCGCCGAAAACCCGGCACAAAACCAGGGGCAGAATTTGACGCAGAATCCTGGCGAGCGGCTGCATATGGCGGAGGCCGTACGGATGGCCGAGGCGATCGTATTCGCCAGCGCCGAGCCGGTCAGCGCAAAACAGCTCACTTCGCGGCTGCCCGACGGCATCAACATTGCCGCGGCGATGGCCGAACTGCAGCAGATCTATGCTCGGCGCGGCGTCAATCTGGTGCGCGTCGGCGATGCCTGGGCTTTTCGCACCGCCGGCGACCTCGCCTTCCTGATGAGCCGTGACACGGTGCAACAGCGCAAACTTTCCCGCGCTGCCCTCGAAGTGCTGGCGATCATCGCCTACCACCAGCCGGTAACGCGTGCCGAGATCGAGGATATCCGCGGCGTCGAGACGTCAAAGGGGACGCTCGACACGCTGATGGAGACCGAATGGGTGAGGATGCGCGGCCGGCGCCGTACGCCCGGCCGTCCCGTCACCTATGGCACGACCGATATTTTCCTCGACCATTTCGCGCTGGAGGAGATACGCGATCTCCCCGGCATGGAGGAATTGAAGGGTGCGGGGCTGCTGTCCGGCCGCATGCCGTCGAATTTCGCGGTGCCGCTGCCGCCGGCCGACCCCGATGCGCTCACCGACGACGAGGATCCGCTGACCGATATCGACCTCGAAGAACTGGGCCTTTTGACGCCGCGCGTCACGGAAGATTGAGCCGAGCGCCATCTTAAAGCCACAGGCGGGATGGAACTGCGCCGATTGGTAGCGGGCCGCCGTGCCGAAAGTGCGTGACTTCGGCGACTCATTCATGAACTCTGTCGCAGTTCTGTTTGAATCCGAACCCGAAAGCGCATAGATCAGCGTCTGGGAAACCGTTCGAGAGAGATTTGCTATGGGTTCATTTTCGATTTGGCACTGGATGATCGTTCTGGTGATCGTGCTGCTGGTCTTCGGCCGCGGCAAGATCCCCGAGCTGATGGGCGACATGGCCAAGGGCATCAAGAGCTTCAAGAAGGGCATGGCCGACGACGAGACTGCCGAGGACAAGCGCACTGTCGAACACCGTGCCGACGAAACCGTTTCGGTACCGAAGGAAAAGGCCAGCAAAAGCTGAGCCCAAACTTTAGTCGGAACGTATAGCCATGTTCGAAGTCGGCTGGACCGAGATGCTGGTGATCGCGATCGTCATGATCGTGGTCGTCGGGCCCAAGGATTTGCCCAACATGCTGCGCACCTTCGGCCGCACGACGGCGAAGCTGCGCGCCATGGCGTCCGATTTCCAGCGGCAGTTCAATGATGCGCTGAAGGAAGCCGAACTCGACGACGTCAAGAAGTCGGTCGATTCGCTGAGAAGCCTCAATCCGGCAGCCGAGATCAGGAAGCAGCTCAATCCATTCAAGCAGGCCGCCGCCGACGTCCGTTCCGGCGTCGATGCCGTGATGAAGCCCAAGCCGGCCGTCGATGCCGCCGCTTCGACAGAGCAGGCGGCCGAGCCGCTGAAGAACGGCGCAACGACGATGCCGGGCGTCAGCCCGCCGGAGCCGACGCCGGCCACGCCGATCTTTCCGGCGATGACGGACGAGTCCGTCGTGGCGCCGGCAGTACAGGCGCAAACGGCTGCAGCGGCCGTGCCGCAAAAAGCGCCGGCGGCAAAGAAGAAGCCGGCGCCCGCGAAAGCCGCGGCTGCCGCGCCGGCCAAGCCGGCAAAGACCGCTGCGCCAAAGGCCGCCGCAAAAGCTGAGCCAAAACCGCAGTCGTCAGCAGCGAAGAAGCCGGCGGCAGCAGCGAAGAAGCCTGCGACAGCAACGAAGAAGCCGGCCGCCACGAAAACGGCGGGAGCCGCCAAGTGAGCACTTCGGACACGGAAAAGGACGAGATCGAAAAATCGTCGGCTCCGCTGATGGAGCACCTGATCGAGCTGCGCCGGCGGCTGATGTGGTCGATCGGCGGTTTTTTCGTCGCCTTCCTGGTCTGCTTCTTCTTCGCCAAGAAGCTGTTCAACCTGTTGGTGATCCCGTTCAGATGGGCGACCCAATGGGCCGGGCTCGACCCGCACAAGGTCGAGCTGATCTATACGGCGCCGCAGGAATTCTTCTTTACCCAGGTCAAGCTCGCCATGTTCGGCGGCATGGTCATCGCCTTTCCGCTGATCGCCACGCAGATCTACAAATTCATCGCGCCCGGCCTCTACAAGAACGAACGCAATGCCTTCCTGCCGTTCCTGATCGCCTCGCCGATCCTGTTCTTGATGGGCGCGTCGCTGGTCTATTTCTTCTTCACGCCGATGGTGATGTGGTTCTTCCTCGCCATGCAGCAGACCGGCACCAACGACCAGGTGCAGATTTCGCTGCTGCCGAAAGTGTCCGAATATCTCAGCCTGATCATGACGCTGATCTTCTCCTTCGGCCTGGTGTTCCAGTTGCCGGTGGTGACCAGCCTGATGACGCGGGTCGGCATGCTGTCGTCGCAGGGATTGGCCGAGAAGCGCAAATGGGCGATCGTCATCGCCTTCGTCGTGGCGGCGGTGCTGACGCCGCCCGACCCGATGAGCCAGATCGGCCTCGCCATTCCGACGATCCTGCTCTACGAGGTCTCGATCTGGTCGGCCCGGCTGATCGAGCGCAGCAAGGAGCGCGACCGTGTGGCCCGCGAAAAGCAGGACGCCACCGAAGAGGTGGCCGAAAAGCCGGCGGACGCGTCTTCGACGTAGGTTCGGTTGAGGCGGGCAGCATCTTTTTGCCGGCCGCAGCAACTTTGTTCTTGCTTTGTGCCGGCAGCTATGCTACTGATTTGGGTATGGTGCCAATTGGCTCCAAAAACCCGCCTCCCGAGGCGGGTTTTTTGTTTCTTGCTTCCTTTTGAGAGTTCCTGCGTTGTCGGCGGGACAGCGCCCCCCTCTGTCCTGCCGGACATCTCCCCCACAGGCGGGGAGATCGGCTGTCCTTGCCGCTTTCGCCAATCTCATAGGATGCAGAAAGGGCGCTGTCCCCAAAGCTGCCGATCTCCCCCCTTGAGGGGGAGATGTCCGGCAGGACAGAGGGGGGCGCGAAGGAACTCGGCCTGACATCTTGCATCAACGAAAGATGCGGTTTACGCCCTCTGGTCTTTGTT